>JAUNUO010000131.1 GCA_030538135.1 Paracoccus sp. (in: a-proteobacteria) | reverse complement strand
CCGCAGCGCGGCAAGCTGCACAGCGGTCATCTCGTGGCACACCGATACCGCGTCGGACAGCGTCAACAGCGCGCCCCGGCCGCGATTCCAGTCCAGAAACGCGCGTAAACTATCGAAAACAGGATGACTGCGCATGGTGCCACCTCTGCACGACCGTAACAGCGCCAGCATCAGGGCGCCCGGCGTCTCTTGGCTTTGTCAATTCGCGTCCCGAATCCAGCCTCTAACCTGATCCGGTCCGGAGATGCCGATAACAGCAAGTCACGATGCCGCACTGTCCTCGCACGGTCGCGTTTACGATGCGTGCCCTGCCGCTGTTGCCGCTGCGCATGGCGCTTGGCCATTTCGCGCAATGCCCATCCGTCGATGCTGCGCCGTCTGGGCGATTATGCCGACCGGTCGGTTCTGATCAACCCGACCGATCTGCCCTTTACGCTGCGGGTGCAGCCGCGCGCGGCCCGCGCATCACAGCCCATCGCCGTGGCGGCGCACTGGCGGCGGATGCCCGTATCGCGGGGCCGGTCGGGATGCTGCATGGGCGTTGTGACGGCGATGCGCTGCTCTTTTCCCGCGACCTGACGAGCGAGGGCGATACCGAGGCGGTGCTGGCGCTGCGCAATGCGCTGGACGATGCCGGGCTGGACCTGTCCGAAGAACTGGCGCAGATGTCCGGCCCCCTGGCCACCCCGCTGCGCCAGATTCTGCATATCGTGGAACGCCTGACCGGCCTGCCGCTGCACCGCGCCGACAATCGCTGAGAATTTGCATGATGGAACTGGTCTGCCCTGCCGGCACGCCTGCGGCCCTGCGCGCGACCGTGGATGCCGGCGCCCATGCGGTCTGTTGCGGCTTTGCCGACGAAACGAATGCGCGCCTTTCCCGGCCTGAATTTCTCGCCCGAGGACATGGCCGGGGCGGTGGCCTATGCCCATGCGCGCGACGCCAAGGTGCTGGTCGCGATCAACACCTTCCCGCGCGCCGATGCCGAAGCCATCTGGCACCGCGCGGTCGCCCATGCCGAACAGGCCGGGGCGGATGCGGTCATTCGGGCCGATCTGGGCCTGCTGGATCACACCGCCAGCCATCACCCCGGTCTGCGCCGGCATCTGTCGGTTCAGGCTGCCGCCACCAATTCCGACGCGATCAACTTTTACGCACAGGCGTTTGGCGTGCAGCGCGTCGCTCTGCCCCGCGTGCTGACGGTCGATAAGATCCGCGCCATCAACGCCGAAACCGAGGTGTTCGTGTTCGGCGCGCTGTGCGTCATCGCCGAAGGGCGCTGTTCGCTGTCTTCCTATGCGACCGGCAAATCGCCCAACATGAACGGCGTCTGTTCGCCCGCCAGCCATGTCGTCTAGTCCGAGGAACGTGACGGGCTGCGCGCGGCTTGGTGATTTCACCACCCACAAGACCCGCCGGGCCATCCCGCGCCCGGTCCGACGCTGTGCAATGGCTGCTTTACTTAAGGCGAACAGACCGGCCATGTGTTCGAGGATTCGGTCAGCCTTGACGCCACGCAACTGATCCCGGCGCTGGCCCGCGCGGGTGTCACCGCCCTGAAGATCGAGGGCCGTCAGCCGTCGCGCGCCTATGTCGCCGAGGTCGTGCGCGGCTTTCGCGGCGCCGTCGAGGCCGAGGCCGCGGGTCGCCCCGGCCGGTCGGGGCGCTGGCCCGTCTGGCCGAAGGACAGGCCGCGACAACCGGCGCCTATGCCAAAACCTGGAGGCGACGTCATGGATCTGACCATCGGACCCAATCAGTTTTTCGGGCCGGCCGAAACCGTGCGTGGGTTTTATGCCGCCATGACCGCCAGCCCGGCTACATGCGTGGTTCTGGGCGAGCTGACTGTTCCAAGCGCCTGCCCTTCTGAGAAATAGGAAATCCCGACCGCCATCGAGGCGTTGCAGGATGCGGGCAAGCAGGTTGCGCTGACCACGCTGGCGCTGATCACGCTTAAACGCGAAAGCAAACAGACTGCCGGGCTGATGGACATGGACCTGCCGGTCGAGATCAACGACCTGTCGGCACTAAACCTGCTGCCTGACGGGCGCGAATTCTGGGTCGGCCCGCTGGTCAATGTCCATAACGAAGGCACGCTGCATTATCTGGCGCGGCGGGGTGCCACGCGGATCTGCCTGCCGCCCGAACTGCCGCTGACATCGGGCGCGACGCGGGCGTTGCGATTAAGGTCTGGGGTCATGGCCGCCTGCCGCTGGCCGTGGCGGGGCTATCACGACCGCGCCAAGGACAACTGCCAATTCGTATGCGAACAGGACCTCGACGGGCGCAATGTCGAAACCCTCGACGGCGAGCCGTTTCTGGCCGTCAACGGGATCCAGACACTCGGCCAGTCCACGGCCACCGCCGTTCATCACATTGCCCTGCTGCGCGATGCCGGCGTCAGCGCCCTGCGCCTGTCGCCGCAAAACCGCGATTTTGCGGGGATCGTCGCGGGCTATGCCGGGATTGTCGCCGGACGTATCGACGCGGCGGCCCTGACCGGACGCCTGCGCGCCGCCGTCCCCATGGAACGCTTGTCGAACGGTTTCCTGACCGGGCCAAGTGGCGCGGATTTCCCCGAGATGATCGAAGCCTGAACGGGCGGGCCGCGCCTCATCCTATTTCATCGGCGGCGCCGCCGCGCCGCAGAAACCGCCGGTTGGCGCCTTTCCCGAGCCGAAGGCGATGATCGCGGGCGCCGCATGGTGGTTCGGCGGGTCGGCGATCACGTCTGCGGCAAGCACGGCGGCAATCAGAAGGCAAGCCAGTGCCACCGTCAGACGCCGGGTGGGAACTGCGCCCGTCATCGCCGCGGCTCCAGCCCGAACCTCGGGCGCAGCCGGATGCCAAGGGCCGATCCGGCGAAGCCCGCGATCAACCATGCCCAGCCGTGCATCGAGCCGGTGCCGATGCCGGAATAGAACGCACCCACGTTGCAGCCAAAGGCCAGACGCGAGGAATAGCCAAGCACCAGCCCCGAGGCTATGGCCGCAATCCAGGCGCGGGCCGGCAGACGAGGCAGCGGTTGATCCAAAGCGCCCGGGCGTCGGATACTGACAAAGGCCGCCCCGGCGATCAGCCCGATGTTGGTCAACGATGTGTAATCGGTCAGGATGCTTGCGCGGACCTTGTCGGCGTTGACGGGCAACGACCAGAAGGCCGAACCCGACAGGTCGGCCCCGACCGCCGTGGCCCCCTTGGCGGCCCAAAGCCCCAGACCATAGACCACGCCCCACGGCTGTCCCGCGACCAACAGGTTGGCGATGGCCAGCAGCGCCAGCAGGATCGCGGCGGCGACATAGCGCCCCGGTATCCGCCGCGTTCCCGGCGCAGCCCGGACAAGCACCAGCACCGCCGTCCCCACCAGCAGCGCCAGCGTGATCCCAAGGCCCGACACCCCCTGCACCACGATGGGCGGAAACGCCCCCAGATCCGTCCACCACGCAAGATGATAGGCACCAAGAAAGCTGCCGATGGCAAAGGTCGGCAACGCCGCCAACGCGACAGCATTCCCCGAACCCGCATTGACCAGCGTGCCCGAACCGCAGCCCAGCACGATCTGCATCGCCACGCCAAAGACAAAGGCGCCACCGACCATCGCCCAGCCGATCTGCCCCTGCGCGCCGACCAGTTCACCCGAACCGCCGCCCAGAAGAGGGATGGCAACCATCGCCACCAGACCGATCGACAGCAATTGCGCAAGGATACCGGCAGGATCGCGGTGCAGGATCATCGCCCGCCAGGGGCCTGCAAAGCCAAAGCGCAATCCTTCCAGCACCAGTCCGATGCCGATCCCGATAGCCAGCATCAGGCCGAAGCGGAGACCGGCGAAAAGACCGATCGCCACGATTAACGCCAGCAGAAGCAAGGCAAAGCCATTCGCCACGCCGTTCCGCGCCCGGATGGATGTATCCGCCGTAATCATTGCCTCTGTCATCCCCTCAGTCCCCCCGGATCTGGCGTTTCAGCGAGGCAAGCAGGCTGGGAACGTTATCCATCGGAAGTCCGGTCTGAGAATATTCGACCATGGAAGTCGGATAAAGCCTGACGTTTTCGATCCCGGCCAGTTCCGAAAGGGCGAACCACTCGGTCGCAGCCCAATGGCCGGTGTTGCAGAAGGCGACCACGTCCTGCCCATCCGCCACGCCAAGCCGCCGCTTCAGGTCCGCCGCATCCTGCACCGGCGAGATCGCCGCGGATCCCGGGGTGAAGAAGTTCGTATAGGGATGGCTTTCGGCGCCGGGCAGCGTGCCGGGCTTTGCGGCGGCATCAACCTTGGCGCGGCCCTCGAAAAACTCCGCCGGGCGGGAATCGACCAGAACCGCGTCGATCCTGCCGTCGATGATGTCGGTCACCGTCCCGGTCGGCGCCAGCCATTGATCCGAAAACGTCAGGTCGAGCGTGGTCGGCTGTGGCATGACCTGTGTGGTATCGACCGGCAGTCCGGCGGCGACCCACCCTTGGGTGCCCCCGTTCAGGATCGACAGGTTTTCGAACCCGACCGATTTCAGCGTCCAATAGACGCGCGCTGCGGCACCGAAATCGCTGTCTGTCCGACCATCCGGCACGATCACGACGGGCCGGTCTGTGGCAAGGCCGAATTTTTCCAGATCGGATTGCAGTTTGTCGATCCGGGGCACCTGTCCGGCATTGTCGCGCGGGCCGCGGAACGTCGAATAGGGCGCCGAGACCGCACCGGGCAGATGCCCTTCGGCATAGCCCTGATCGCGGATATCCAGCACGACCGGCTGCACCGCGTCGCGGCCTTCGGCCAATTCGGCGGGCGTGACAAGCGGCCCGAACCCGTCCGCAAGGACAGCGCCTGCACCCACCAGCAACGCGGCCACCGCAATCGCAAGACGATGGATCAAGGTTTGCCCTGTCATTTCGATTCCTCCAGATGTCCTTGCTGGTGGAGATAGGCAGCACCGGATACACGGGCAACCGCCGGACCCGCCGCATCGCGCAGCCCGTCCAGACCCGCGTTCCACACCTGTTCCGTTGCCCGAATACACGCCTGAAACCCGCGCGTATCTGCGGATGGATGTCCCCTTGTGAACGCAGAGGACGGAACCGCGTTCTTATTTTCGCATCAAGCGCCCGGCCGCGATCCGGTGAGCGCGTTCAAACGAAATTCCCGTGCAAATGACGGGCTGTGGTCTGTTCCGCTGTCGGTGCCTCTGTCTTGCTTGCGTATCCGAAGGTCAAGCCCTTGCCCGGCACCTCAGACCGTCCGCGCATCGCCGTTCCGCGCGGCTGCCCTGTCGTGACCATCGGGCAATATCGGCCACTATGGGTCGTGCCGCGCCCAGGAAACCGCTCGCCTGACCGCACCAGATTCCGGCATCGCTCAACAGGCCGGGATCAGGATCAACGGGCGGATCAACCCGCCTCGGCCAGAATGGCGCGGGCGCGGATGCGCACCGGTTCGTCCACCATCGCGCCATCCACCGACACCGCGCCATCGCCCGACGCAAGCACCCGCCGCGCCCAGTCGATTTCGGCGTCCGAGGGGGCAAAGGCGCGTTTGACCTCGGCGATCTGTCTGGGGTGGATGCACAGCTTGCCGGTCATCCCCAATGCCCGCGCGTGGGCGGCGTCGTCATGGCTGACCGACAGATCGTCCAGCTGCACCGTCACCCCGTCAATCGGCGCGGCGATCCCGGCCAGACGGGATGCCAGAACCAGTTCCGACCGCGCCGGCAACAGCACATCGCGCAGATGGGCGCAGGCCAGATCGGCGCAGAAATCGACCGATCCAAAGGCCAGCCGCGCCACCCCCGGGGTGGCGGCAATCGCCCGCGCCTGGGCCAGCCCGCGCGCGCTTTCGATCAGCGCGATGACAGGGCATGGCAGGGTGGCGGCGACGGCTGCGACGATACCCGCGTCCTCGGCCTTGGGCAGGATCACCCCGGCGGGGCGCAGATCGGCGATGGCCGCCATATCGGCATCATGCCAGGGCGTGCCATGCGCGTTGATGCGCACGATGACCGCCAGATCGGTAAATCCGGTCGTCAAGGCCGCCCTTGCGGCATCCTTGGCATCCACCGCCACCGCGTCCTCTAGATCGAGGATTACGGCATCGGTACCCGAAGCTGCTGCCTTTTCAAACCGTTCGGACCGGTTCGCCGGCACGAACAGCGGCGCACGGATCGTGGCTACCATGTTGCGCGGGCCTCCATCGCGATGGGCCCGTCTGCATAGGACGTCCACAGTTTCAGCCCGCCGTCGTCCTCGACTGCGTTCAGGGTGAAATCGGCGTCGTCAAACAGCGGCGACAGGCTGCGGAAATCGAACTGCGCCGGCCGCTTGCCGCGGATCTTTTCGGCGAACTGCACCAGCATGGTCGCCTGCATCGGGCCGTGGACGATCAGGCCGGGATAGCCCTCGACCTTGCGCACATAGGGGGCGTCGTAATGGATGCGATGGCCGTTAAAGGTCAGCGCCGAATAGCGGAACAGCAACGCCGGTGACGGGTCGATCTGCACCCGATGCGCCCCGTGCGGCGCCCGGGGCGGCGACTTTCTGGCCGCACCCGGCGCATCTTCGCCGCGATAAACGATGTCCTGCCGTTCCGTCAGGACGGGCCGGCCATCGGCCGAAATATGATGATCGACGGTGACAAAGCACAGCGGGCCGGTGCGGCCTTCCTTGAGCGTCACATCGCGGATCACGGACCGGCGCGTGACGGTTTCGCCGGTGCGGATGTCGCCCGTGAAGGTGAACGCACCCCCTGCCCACATCCGGCGCGGCAGCGGCACCGGCGGCAGAAAGCCCCCGCGCGCCGGATGCCCGTCCGGGCCAAGACCCGCCGTAGGGGCGGTCGGCGGCGCAAGGCACAGATGGATCATCACCGGGGCTTTGTCGCCATCGGCAACCTCGCCCGGAAAATCGAAGGTGGCATTGAAGCGGTCAACCAGCGCAGGCGTGACCAGTTCGGATTTGACTTCCTCGCGCCCGATCCATTGGCGCAGATGTTCCAGATCAACCATGTCAGCCCCCCAGTTTCGGCAATGCGGGAACCGCGCCATAGCTGCGTTCCTCGCCCACAAAAATCACCCCCGGCGCGGGATAGGACACCTCGCCGTTGGGGGTATCGACGGTGATGCGGCGCAGTTGCGGATGCTGCGACAGCGCGGCCATGTCGTTGACGGATGCGAAGGCGACATCCGCGGCCTCTAGCCCCGCAATGGCTTCGGGCAGGGTGCGGCGGGCAAAGCCTTCGGCGATGGCGGCATCGGTGGCGGCGCGGTTTTCGACCCGCGCCACGTTGGTGGCGAAACGCGGATCGCGGGCCAGTTC
>JAUNUO010000130.1:3117-7324 GCA_030538135.1 Paracoccus sp. (in: a-proteobacteria) | reverse complement strand
GCGCCTTTGGCCGCAAGCTGAACGATCTGGAAGGGCTGTCGGTGGATGACCACGGTTTCATCTATGCAATCACCTCGCATTCCGCGAATGCCGATGGCGAACGCCGCGCCGACCGCGAACAGATGCTGCGGTTCCGTATCGAGGGCAATCAGGTCGGCCAGATCACCAGCTTTACCAAGCTGCGGGACGCGCTGGAAAATGATGCTGATCTGAAGGCCAAGATCACCGCGATGACCGGCGAAACGGTAGATTTCTCGACCCTGAACATCGAGGGTCTGGCGTTCCATCGCCAGACCCAGACCCTGATGCTGGGCATCCGCGAACCTCTGGTCGGGCAGAATTCGCTGATCGTGACCATTCGTAACCCGAACGATGTCTTTGCCGGCCTGGCCGAGCCGCGCTTTGCCGACCCCATCGTTCTGGACCTGCAAGGCGGCGGCATCCGCGCGCTCAGCTTTGATCCGGTGATCGGCGCCTTCCTGATCGTGAACGAAATCCGGGGCGAGGACGGCCGCAACCATTCGCAACTGTGGCAATGGAGCGGCGATCCGGCCGATAGCCCCGCGCCGGTCGATCTGCCCGACATCATCAACCTGAACAATGTCGAATCCATCGATTCGATCACCATCAACGGCGAATCCCGCCTGTTGCTGATGAGCGACGAGGGCAACGAGAAAAAAGGCCGTCCGGCGAAATACATGATGCTGGATTATCAGCAGATCGGTTACTGACGCGGGCTGTGGCGCGGGCCTTGCAACCCGCGCCGCCGCCGCTATGGTCCCGCGCATGGATGACCGCGCCCCCATCTGGACCCGGACCGAGCCGCAAAGCCCTTGCGTCAATATCTGCGTGATGCACCCGTCCGAGGGGATTTGCGTGGGGTGTTACCGCACGCTGGACGAGATTGCATCATGGGGTCTGATGTCCGCCGAGGCGCGGCGCGCGGTTCTGGCCGATCTGCCGGTACGGAAACCGACGCTCAAGAAACGCCGGGGCGGGCGGAACGGACGGCGCGACCCTTAACGATTTCCCGCGAAACCGTGTCAGCGCAGGCGGTGCACGGTGGTGTGGATGCGCATGCGCACCTCGTCGGATTCGGCGGCGACGGCCTGCATCAGCGCCCGCATGTCGCCGCGCATGGTGTTCAACTGGTCGATCAGCGACATCACCATGTCCAGCGCGTCGTCGGGCAGCTCATAGTTTTCGGCCAGATCGCTGACCAGTTGCAGCCGCGCGATGTCGGTTTCGCGATACATCCGCGCGCCCGATTCGCCCTGAACGGGGCTGACCAGCCGGGCCTGACAAAAGGCGATCAGCCGGGGTTCGGTCAGATAGGCGACGGCGGCGATGACTTCGGATTCGGTATAGATGCGGGTCATCTCATGCCTCCTTCCTCGGATCATAGGCGTGAGTCTTGCGCCAGGTTTCCATGAAGGCGCGCAGGTCGTCATCCACATTGGGCGGAATCACGACGCGGATTTCCACATGCTGATCGCCGCCGTTCACGCCCCGTCCGCGCAGCCGCAGGCGGCGTCCGCTGGACGATCCGGCGGGGATGGTCAGGTTCACCGGGCCGTCAATGGTCGGGGCGGCGATCTTGGCCCCCAGAACCGCCTCGTCGATCGCCACGGGCAGGGTTACGAAAATATCGTCGCCCTCGCGCCGGAAGGTCGGGTCGGGCAGGACGGTCAGAGTCAGATAGGCGTCGCCCGCTTCCCCCTGACCCATGCCGGGGCCGCCCTTGCCGCGCAGGCGGATGGTCTGGCCATCCGTCGCGCCTTTGGGGATCGTGACCTCCAGATCGCCGCCGTCGGGCAGGGTGATGCGGGTCTTGCCGCCGCGCGCGGCGGTCAGAAAGTCGATCTGCAACTGAAACCGCAGATCCTGCCCGCGCATGTGGAACTGCCGGTCCCCGCCGCCGCCCATGCCACCCATGCCGCCAAACCCGCGCGCCCGTGCGCCGCGTCCGAACAGGTCGTCGAACACGCCCGACAGGTCGGGATCGCCGCCGAAACCGTAATCGCGGGCATAGGGGTTGCCTGCCGCCTCGGCATGGGGGCGATAGGTGTAGCGCGGCTTTTCCTGCCACTGATCGTCGATCTCGCCCGCGTCAAAGCGGCGACGCTGTTCGGGGTCTTTCAGCAGCTCATAGGCCGCCGCCGCCGCCTTGAACCGTTCGGTCGCTTTGGGGTCGGGGTTCAGGTCGGGGTGATCGGTCTTGGCGATCTTGCGATACGCCTTCTTGATCTCGGCCTCGGTGGCCGATTTCGTCAGGCCAAGGGCCGCATAAGGATCGCCAGCCATCATTCCCTCGTTTGCTTCGTCACATCAATCAGATAGGTCCGCGCCCGCGCCGGTCAATAGGGTAGGGCCACAGCCTTGTGAAATGCGGCGATGGCGTCCAGCGTGTCCTGACCCGGCACCCGGCCCAACCCGCTGACCAGATGGGCCAGTTGCGCGTCCGTTGTCGCGCCGATGATCGGCACCACCTTGAAGGGGCGCGTCAATTGCCAGTTGACCGCCAGATGTACCGGATCCCAGCCGTGATCGGCGCACAGCGCCAGCCAGCGGTCCACGGCATCCGCCGCGCGGTCGGTTCGGCGCCCGCCCAGATTGCCTTGACCGCCATGCCCCTTGTCCACCGCCGCGCGGCTGCCGTCGGGCATAGCGCCGCTGCGATATTTCCCGGTCAGCAACCCGGCGGCCAGCGGTGAATAGGATAACAGCGTGACATCCTCGTTCACGGCGGTCTCGGCCAGATCGGTGTCGAACAGGCGGAACAGGACGGAATATTCGTTCTGGATCGCGGCCATGCGCGGCGCGCCGATACGTTCGGCAACGTCGATCCAGCGGATCAACCCCCATGCGCTTTCATTCGACAGGCCGGCGGCGCGGATTTTCCCTGCCGCCTGCGCGGCTTTCAGCGCGGCCGCCACGTCGGCCATATGCGCCAGCGTCGCGGCGCGATCCTGCTTCGAGGGATCGTAGCTCCAGTTCTGCCGAAAGGCATATGACCCGCGCACCGGCCAGTGCAATTGGTAAAGGTCGATCCGATCCACCCGCAGCCTGCGCAGGGAAGCGTCGATGCAGGCCGTCACCGTCGCCCCGTCGAAGGGCGCGCCATTGCGGACGTTCGGGCTTGGCCCGGCGATCTTGGTGGCGATTTGCAGGCTGTCGCCGGGGCGGCGGGCGGCGACCCAATCGCCGATGATTTCCTCGGACCGGCCCACGGATTCGGGGCGCACCGGGTTCACCGGATACATTTCCGCGCAGTCGAAGAACGTCATCCCCGCCGCCATCGCGCGATCCATCTGGGCAAAGGCGTCATCCGGCGCGGTCTGGTTGCCGAAGGTCATCGTGCCCAGACAGATTTCGCTGACCTCGACATCGCTGCCACCCAGATTGACCCGTTTCATGCGCATTCTCCTGCCGTTTCGGCGCGCAAGCTAGGGTGTGGCGCGGCCCGAGGAAAGGGGGTCAGGCCAGATAGCGCAGCCGGTCCAGCGCGCCTTGCAGGATATAGCCCGCCGCCACCTGGTCGATCACCTCGGCCCGGCGCTTGCGCGACGTATCGGCCTCAAGCAGGGCGCGTTCGGCGGCGACGGTGGACAGGCGTTCGTCCCAGAAGGTGATCGGCAGATCGGTCAGCCGCGACAGGTTGCGGGCAAAGGCGCGGGTCGATTGCGCGCGCGGCCCTTCGGTCCCGTCCATGTTGCGCGGCAGGCCCAGAACGAAACCGGCCAGCCCCCGGTCGGCGGCAATGGCCAGCAGCGCGGCGGCATCCGCCGTGAATTTCAGCCGCCGGATCACCGTGATGGGCGAAGCGACCTGACGCAGCCCGTCGCTGACGGCGACGCCGATGGTCTTGGTGCCCAGATCCAGCCCGGCGACAGCACCAGATCGGGGCAGGGCAGCGGCGAAATCCTCGGGCGTGTCGCAGATCATTCGGCGATGCCGGATTGCTGCGCGGCCTGTTCGATCAGCGCCAGCGAATCGGCGTGGTTCGCGAACCGCTGCCGCGCTTCGCCCAGAATATCGCGGGCATGGGCATCGTTGCCGATCACCACCAGCGAGGAAATCAGTTGCGCCCATTCTTCGGCTGAACCGCCCTGCGTGGCCAGCCGTGCCTCCAGCCGCTGCACCATGTCGCGCGCCATCTGCGCCTGATCTTCGGCGGGCAATTGGCCGCCCGCCGCCAGTTCCGCGT
>JAUNUO010000130.1:0-3017 GCA_030538135.1 Paracoccus sp. (in: a-proteobacteria) | reverse complement strand
GCCATCTGCGCCTGATCTTCGGCGGGCAATTGGCCGCCCGCCGCCAGTTCCGCGTCGCTGGGGCCGGGGCGGCCCGTTATCGGCCCGCCTGCCGGTGCCTGACCGCCGGCCGCAGCCTCGATCTGGTCCAGCACGTCCTGCTGCCCGGCGAACGCCTCGCGCGCGCGGGCGGCCATGTCGGCGGCCTTGTCGTCCTGCCCAAGCACCCGCAGCGAGGAAATCAGCCGCACCCATTCGTCCGGCGTGCCGCCCTCGGCGGTCAGGCGGGTTTCCAGCCCCTCGACCATGCCGGCGATCATCTGCTGACGTTCCTCGGGGGTCATCATCTGCGAATCGGCCACCTGCCCGGCGGTCGGACCGGGCATTTCCATGCCCATCCCCGGCGGCTGATAGTTCGGTTCCCCGGCGATCCAGGCCAGATCGCCGATGGTTTCCAGAATCGGCCCGTTCCAGGGCGCATCGGGCGGCCCCTGTTCCAGCAGCCCGGCCCAGACCCGGAAGGTCAGATCGGGCCGGCCGTTCTGTGCGAACAGAAGACCCTGAATATAGCGCGCCTGCGGATAGGTCGGATCGGCGGTCAGCGCGCGTCCGATCAGCGCCTCGGCCTCGGGCGAGATGATGCCGCCGGTCGCCTGAATCAGCAGTGCGGCCATTTGCGTCAGTTCCGGCGCGCCAGCGTGATCGCCGCGCAGGGCGATCAGCCTTTCCTGCACCTCGCGCGCGGCGGTCAGATTGCCAAGGCGCGCCTCGTTCTGGGCCAGCAGGGTCAGGCCCTGCGGGTCGTCCGGGTTCTGCGCCACGGCCTGCCGCAACTGTTCGATCAGGGCCACGAACTGCGGGTCCGCCGGAACGGCGTTTTCGGGCGGCGGCGGGGCTTCGGCCTCAAGCTCTGCCTGCGAGGGGCGGGTCTGGCGCATCTGTTCGGCCTCGGCCAGCCGCAGCGACAGCGGCAGATCGCGCAGACCGGGCGCCCCCTCGCGCCAATACAGCCCGAACGCGCCGCCCGCCAGCAGGGCCACGACCAGCGCCGCCCCGATGATCGTGCCGCGCCGCTGCGGGCCTGCGGCGGTCTGGGCGGTCAGCTTGCGGTCTGCGTCCAGAACCTTGCGGCCGATCTCGGCGCGCAGCCGTTCGGAATCCTCGGCGGTGATGACGCCGCGCGACAGATCGCGTTCGACCTCGCGCAACTGGTCGCGATAGACCTGAAGATCATAGGCCGCCGGAGATTTGGCCACGGCCGCGCGCTGCCGCCAGAACGGCGCCAGAATTGCGCCCGCGACCACGATCGTCAGTGCCGCGCAGATGATCCAGAACAGCATCGCGTCCCCCTTTTTGCCGCCAACGGGTTAGCCCGTTTCGCCCCGGATCGAAAGCCGAAAGCGGCGCACAAGGCCGCGATGCACTGTCGCATCCTGCACGGCGATGCCGCATCCGGGCTTGAGACGGCGATGCGGCGGCGCCATTCTGAACGGCGATTCACCCAAGGGGACGCCATGACCACATCGGGCCGCTATTCCGTCTTTGCCATCGCCCGCGAGGCGATGCGCCTGCACACCGGCTGGAAACGCGCATGGGCCAGCCCCGAACCGAAATCCTCATACAAGGTGATCGTGGTCGGCGCGGGCGGGCACGGTCTGGCAACCGCCTATTATCTGGGCAAGAATTTCGGCATCACCGATGTGGCGGTGCTGGAAAAGGGCTGGCTGGGCGGCGGCAACACGGGCCGCAACACCACCATCATCCGGTCGAACTACCTGCAAGACCCTTCGGCGGCGATCTATGACAAGGCGCTGAAACTGTATGAAAACCTGTCGCAGGATCTGAACTATAACGTCATGTTCAGCCCGCGCGGCCTCATCATGCTGGCGCAGACCGAACACGAGGTGCGCGGATACAAGCGCACCGCCCATGCCAACGCGCTGCAAGGCGTGGCGACCGAATGGATCGACGCTAAACGGGTCAAGGAACTGGTCCCGATCATGAACATCGACGGCCCGCGTTACCCGGTTCTGGGCGGGCTGTATCAGGCGCGCGGCGGAACCGCGCGGCACGATGCGGTCGCCTGGGGCTATGCCCGCGCGTGCAGCGACATGGGGATGCACATCATCCAGAACTGCGAGGTTCAGGGAATCGAGACCGAAGGCGGGCAGGTCCGCGCGGTCAACACGTCCAAGGGCCGCATCGGCTGTGAAAAATTGGCGCTGGTCGTGGCCGGCCATTCCAGCCAGCTTGCCGAGATGGCCGGGTTCCGCCTGCCCATCGAAAGCATCGCGCTTCAGGCGCTGGTTTCCGAACCGATCAAGCCCTGCATCGACGTGGTGGTGATGGCCAACACCGTCCACGGCTATCTGTCGCAGTCCGACAAGGGCGAGTTGGTGATCGGCGGCGGCACCGACGGGTTCAACAACTTCACCCAGCGCGGAAGCTGGCATCACGTCGAGGAAACCGTCCGCGCGCTGGTGGAAACCTTTCCGATCATCTCGCGCCTGAAAATGCTGCGGCAATGGGGCGGGATCGTGGACATGACCGGCGACCGCTCGCCCATCCTGTCGGCCACGCCGGTCGGCGGCGTGTTCGTGAACTGCGGCTGGGGCACCGGCGGGTTCAAGGCGATTCCCGGTTCCGGCTGGGCCATGGCGGAACTGATCGCCAAGGGCGTTCCGGGTCCGCTGGCGGCGGATTTCGGCCTGAACCGGTTCCGCGAAGGGCGGTTCATCGACGAATCCGTGGCTGCCGGCGTGGCGCATTGAGGACCGGGTTGATGAAGATCAGTTTTTGGGGAACCAATGCCATGCCTTGCGTATTGTGCAGGGGTATTACGAATCCGGGAAAGGTTTTCTCATGGCTGAACAACAGAACAACTCTGGCCTCTACTTCATTGTCGGCGCCGTCGTCATCGCGGTTGCCGCAATCATCTGGTATATGTCCTCGGGCGGCGCGCCCGCGCCCACCGCTTCGACTGGCGACACCACGAGCGTCACCGTCGAAACCCCGGCGGTCGAGGCACCCGCTGCCGA
>JAUNUO010000129.1:5144-7446 GCA_030538135.1 Paracoccus sp. (in: a-proteobacteria) | reverse complement strand
TTGGTGGAGCCAAGGGGAGTCGAACCCCTGACCTCTTGAATGCCATTCAAGCGCTCTACCAACTGAGCTATGGCCCCACCGGAGGTCTGCAAGGGCATCGCAGCGCCTTGCGTGGGGCGTCGTATAGGGGGGTGCGCTGCGGGGTGCAAGGGGAAAAATCGTCCGACCGCAGAATGATGCAAAGAATGGCGCGCGGCGCCGTGTGGGAAGGACGCACATGAAAATCGGGGCCGCGCAGGCCCCGTTTTCGTCGTTCGGATCAGTCTTCGTCGTCGCTGCCGACATCGGCGATGTCGTCAAGCGACACGTCGCCTTCGTCATCGTCCTCTTCCAGCAGATCGTCGTCCAGATCGCCGCCGTCGTCGTCCAGATCCGCATCGTCCTCCAGCACATCCACCTGATCGCTGTCGCGGGCGCTGCTGCGTTCGGCGGCGATTGCCTTGCCGCGACCCTGGATCAGGCTTTCGACCGTGAACTGCGCACCGCAGGCCGGGCAGGTCATCGGGTCGGTCTGCAAATCGTAAAAGCGCGTCGCGCAATGCGGGCACAGGCGTTTCGTGCCCCATTCCTCTTTGGGCATGGCATTCTCCTTTTGCCGCGGTTAGGGAATTTGGCGTCCCCTGCCACAGGCGCAGGGGGGTGTCAAAGGCTTTCGACAGGCGGGGCGCGGTGACGGCGGGCTTTATGATCGGCGGCGATATTGCGGTGCGGCTGCGCAGGTCGGCGCGGGCGCGGCGCATGGTGCTGCGCGTGCCGCGCGATGGCGGCGATCCGGTGCTGACCCTGCCGCCCCGCGTGACCGAGGCCGAGGGTCGCGCCTTTGCCGAATCGCGTGCGGGCTGGCTGCGGCAGGCGCGGGCCGCGCTGCCCGTGACACAACGGGTTGCGCCGGGGTCTGCGCTGCCGGTCGAGGGGCGGGTGCTGACAGTGACGCCGCATCCGCTGCGCGCCGCGCGGATCGAGGGCGACCGGCTGCTGATTCCCGTATCTCGCCCGGCAGGACCGGTGGCCGCCGCGTTTCTGAAACATCTGGCGCATGACCGGCTGCGCCATGCCTGCGCGCGCCATGCCGCTGCCCTTGGGCGGGATTTCCGCGCGCTGTCCCTGCGCGACACGCGCAGTCGTTGGGGATCATGCACTGCGGACGGGCGCCTGATGTTTTCCTGGCGGCTGGCCATGGCCCCGCCCGAGGTGCTGGATTATGTCGCCGCGCATGAGGTCGCACATCTGGCGCATATGGATCATTCGCCCCGGTTCTGGTCGGCCGTGGCGGCGCTGATGCCCGGTTACGCCCCGCACCGCGACTGGCTGCGGCGACATGGCGGTGATCTGTTGCTGTGGCAATTCCGCGATTGACGGCCTATGGCTCTGTGATCACAAATGTGGAATGAACGTGCCCCGCTCCTCTGAACCGACCACGCATGAACGCCTGTATCGCAGCCTGCGCAGCCGGATCATGCTGGGGCAATTGCCGCCGGGGCAGGCGCTGACCCTGCGCGGGATCGCCGCCGAACATAACGCCAGCATGACCCCCGCGCGCGAGGCGGTGCGGCGGCTGGTGGCCGAAGGTGCGTTGTCTCTGTCGGCCTCGGGGCGGGTGACGACGCCGGCGCTGACCGATGAACGGATCGAGGAGCTGTCCGCCCTGCGCGCGCTGATCGAACCCGAACTGGCCGCGCGTGCCCTGCCGCGGGCGCATTTCGCGCTGATCGACCGGCTGGCGGTGATGAACGGGCAGATCGCCGATGCGGTCGAACGCAACGATGCGGTGGGCTATATCCGCTGCAATCTGGATTTTCACCGCACGCTTTACCTGCGGGCGCAGGCCCCGGCGACGCTGGCGATTCTGGAAACCATCTGGCTGCAACTTGGGCCGACGATGCGCGCGCTGTATGGCCGCGTCCGCCGGAACGAGCCGCCGCGCCATCACCGGATGATCCTTGCGGCGCTGCGGGCAGGCGACGAACCGGCCCTGCGGCTGGCGGTGCGCGCAGATGTGACGCACGGGCTGCGGCATCTGACGGCGGGTTAGCGGCGCACGGCGACCCGGCCGGATTGCTCAGCCAGGGGGCGCGACGGTGGGCGGTTGCCGTGGCGTGACCATCCGCGGCAATTGCAGGCGCGGCATGGCCATCGTGCTTTGTGCCAGATTGGCGGGCAGCAGGCGGGTGTATTTCGTCCCCTCGATCGCGGCGCCGGCCATCAGCCCGCTTTGGCCAAAGACCACCGCGATCACCGGGTATTGCGCCGTGACCGTATCGCTGCCGATGGCCATGCCGCCGGCCGGCACCGAATAATAGGC
>JAUNUO010000129.1:1200-5044 GCA_030538135.1 Paracoccus sp. (in: a-proteobacteria) | reverse complement strand
CGCGATCAGCGCGGCGGTGCCGGGATAGCGGCTGACCAGAAATTCATGCGTGGTGTTCACCCGCGCATCCAGCTGTGCCGTAGCGGCCGGGTTTACGGCCATCGCACAACCGCCAAGCGCAAAAGCCGCCCCACCGGAAGCCAGAAAACCGCGCCGCGTCATATCCATCCGATCACCCCTTTCGGCCCACCAGCCCTTGGGGCGCAGTCTATGCCATCGGCCAGATGTTGTCACGCGCCGCCGCGCAAGGCCGCCGCGACCTCGGGCGCGAAATAGGTCAGCACGCCGTCGCAACCGGCACGGCGGAAGGACAGCAAGGTTTCCATCACCACGTCGCGTTTCAACCAGCCGTTGCGGATCGCGCCCTCGATCATCGCGTATTCGCCGCTGACCTGATAGGCGAATGTCGGCGCGCCGAACTGGTCTTTCACGGCGCGGCAGATATCCAGATAAGGCATCCCCGGTTTCACCATCACCATATCCGCGCCCTCGGCCAGATCGCGGGCGACGCAGCGCACGGCCTCGTCCCGGTTGGCGGGGTTGATCTGATAGGTCTTCTTGTCGCCGACCAGCCGCCCCGCCGCGCCGACAGCATCGCGGAACGGGCCGTAATAGCTGCTGGCGAATTTCGCGGCATAGGACAGGATGGCGACGTTCTTGTGCCCCGCAGATTCCAGCGCCCCGCGCAGCGCGCCGATGCGCCCGTCCATCATGTCGCTTGGCCCAAGGATATCGGCCCCGCATTCGGCCTGCACCAGCGCCATGCGCACCAGCGCCTCGACCGTTTCGTCATTCAGGATCTCGCCGTTGACGACGAATCCGTCATGGCCGTTGGCGTTATACGGGTCCAACGCGATGTCGGTCATCACCGCCAGATCGGGGACGGCTTCCTTGACGGCGCGGATGGCGCGGTTGGCGATGTTGTTTTCATCCCACGCCCGCTCGCAGCCTTCGGTGCGCAATTCGCTGGCGGTATGCGGGAATATGCAGACGGCGGGGATATCCAGTCTCGCCGCCTGTTCCGCCGCCCGCCGCGCGCCGTCCAGCGTCAGCCGGTGAATACCGGGCATCGACGGGATCTCCCCTTCGGCCCCGTCCACCTCGGTCACGAAGATCGGCCAGATCAGGTTGCCGGGCGTCAGGTTCACCTCGGCCGTCAGGGCGCGCAGGTTTTCGGTGCGGCGCATCCGGCGCATCCGGGTGGCGGGAAAGGGGGCGATGATGGGGGTTGCCATGACGGGGCCTTTTCTCTGCTGTTTCCCCGTTCTAAGGTCGCGCGCAGCCGACGACAAGAAAAGGCCGATCTTGCCGCAATTCACCGGAATCCTTGACCTGCTTGGGTCGCGCAGTTTTTCCAGCATCTGGTTCTGGCTGGTGCTGGTCACGGCCTGGACGCTGTCGGGGCGTGCGGTCTTGGGTGTGCCTCTGGACGTGCTGGCGCGCGCGCGGCGCGAGCCGGGCGGGCCGGAAGGCCTGCTGTTGCTTGACTGGCTGTCCCTGACCCTGCCGCGCTGGCAGGTGGCGCCGCGCGATGGGGTCTGGCTGTGGGGCGCGGGCTGTTTCGTGCTGACGGCGCTGGCCGTGCTTGGCTTTGGCTATGGGCGCGAGATGGCGCAGGCGGTGACATTGCTGTTGCTGCCCTTTGCGGTGCTGCTGTTGATGAGGCTGCGGCTGGCGCATCGGCTGATGCCGGTGCTGGATGCGGCGCAGCGCGGCGAGACCACGCCCCTAGCCGCAGCGACTCAGGCCAGTCGCCTGATTGCCCGCCATCGGCGGTGGGTCTTTGCGCTGTCGGTGCTGGCGGTTGCGGCGGCAGCGATGTGGGGCACGCTGTGGCGGCTGATGCATCCGTTCGGCATCTGAGCCTTGACACCGCCCGCGCCGCGTTTACCTGACCGCCCATGTCTGACCATCTGATCCTGTCCGGCGCGCCCGAGGGCTTTGACGCCACCCTGATCGCGCGCGAGCTGGAACGCGGCGCGCCCGTTATCCACATCGCCCGCGACGACCGTCGGGCCGAATCGATGCGTGCCGCCTTGGCTTTCGTCGCGCCCGGCGTAGCGGTGCTGGATTTTCCGGCTTGGGATACCACCCCCTATGACCGCGTGTCCCCGGCGGCGGCGGTGCAGGCCACGCGGATGTCGACGCTGGCCGCGCTGGCCAAGGGGGTGGTCAAAGGTCCGTTCGTTCTGCTGACCACGCTGAACGCCGTGCTGCAACGCCTGCCTGCGCGCGATATGGTCGCCGGGGCCAGCTTTGCCGCCCGCGTGGGCGACCGCATCAACGAAGGCGCCTTGCGCGATTTTCTGGCGCGCATGGGGTTTGTGCAATCGCCCACCGTGACAGAACCCGGCGATTTCGCCGTGCGCGGCGGGATCATCGACATCTACCCCCCCGGTCAGGCAGGGCCGGTGCGGCTGGACCTGTTCGGAGACGTGCTGGACGGCGCGCGCCGGTTCGACCCCGACACGCAGCGCACCACCGAAAAGCTGGACCGGATCGAACTGGCCCCCATGTCCGAGGTCATTCTGGACGAGGATTCGATCACCCGTTTCCGCCAGAATTACCGGGCAACATGGGGCGGCGGCACCAACGATCCGCTGTATGAAGGTGTCAGCGCGGGACGCAAGATGGCCGGGATGGAACATTGGCTGCCTTGGTTCCACGATACCATGGACAGCCTGTTCGACTATCTGCCCGGCGCATCGGTGGTGCTGGACGATCATATCGGACAGGTGATCGACGCGCGGCGCGGCATGATTGCCGAACAATATCAGGCCCGCCGCGATGCGCTGGCCGCCAAGGGGCGCGCCGATACGGTCTATCGCCCCGTCCCGCCCGAGGCGATGTTCCCGCCGCAGGATGAATGGGACGGCTGGCTGGCCGGGCGGCGGGTGATCCGTCTGGTCGCGCTGCCGCAGCCGACCGGGCCGGGTGTGCTGGACGCGGGGGGGCGCGCCGGACGCAACTTTGCGCCCGAACGTCAGGCGGAAAAAGGAAATCTGTTCAAATCACTGGCCGATCATATTCAGGCCTTGCGCAAGGATCGCCGCGTCATCGTCGCCAGCTTTTCGGCCGGCGCGCGCGATCGTCTGTCGGGACTTCTGACCGATGAAGGGCTGCGCGATGGCGTGCTGATCGACCGTCTGCGCGATCTGCCCGACCGGCCCGGATCGCTTGGATTGGCAGTCTGGCCGCTTGAGGAAGGTTTCACCGCCAAGGGTCTGGCGGTGATTTCCGAACAGGACGTTCTGGGCGACCGGCTGATCCGGGGCGCACGCCGGAAACGCCGGGCCGAGAATTTCCTGCGTGACGCCACCGCCCTGACCCCCGGCGATCTGGTGGTGCATGTCGAACACGGCATCGGGCGCTATACGGGTCTCGAAACCATCCGCGCCGCCGGGGTGCCGCATGATTGCGTGGCGTTGGAATATGCGGGCGGGGACCGGCTGTATCTGCCGGTCGAGAACATCGAACTGCTGTCGCGTTACGGCCACGAAGAAGGGCTGCTGGATAAACTTGGCGGTGGCGCGTGGCAGGCCCGCAAGGCGCGGCTGAAAGAACGCATCCGCCTGATCGCCGACCGGCTGATCCGCGTCGCCGCCGAACGCCTGCTGCGCGCCGCCCCGGTGATGGAACCCGACCACCACGATTGGGAAGCCTTCGCCGCCCGCTTTCCCTATACCGAGACCGAGGACCAGATGGCCGCCATCGACGACGTGGCCGCCGATCTGGCCGCCGGTCGCCCGATGGACCGGCTGGTGGTGGGCGATGTCGGTTTCGGCAAGACCGAGGTGGCGATGCGCGCGGCCTTCGTCGCCGCCGCATCCGGGCGGCAGGTGGC
>JAUNUO010000129.1:0-1100 GCA_030538135.1 Paracoccus sp. (in: a-proteobacteria) | reverse complement strand
GCCACGCCGATCCCGCGCACGCTGCAACTGTCGCTGACCGGGGTGCGCGATCTGTCGATCATCGGCACCCCGCCGGTGGACCGTCTGGCGATCCGCACCTATGTCAGCGAATTCGACAGCGTCACCATCCGCGAAGCCCTGCTGCGCGAGAAATACCGGGGCGGGCAGTCGTTCTTTGTCGTTCCGCGACTGGCCGATCTGCCCGATGTGCAGGACTGGCTGGCCGAACACGTCCCCGAGGTCAGCTTTATCGTCGCCCACGGCCAGCTTGCGGCGGGCGATCTGGATCAGCGGATGAACGCATTTTACGACGGCAGCCATGACGTGCTGCTGGCGACCAGCATTGTGGAAAGTGGCCTCGATATTCCGTCCGCGAATACGATGGTCGTCTGGCGCGCGGATATGTTCGGGCTGGCCCAGCTGTATCAGATCCGGGGCCGCGTCGGGCGGTCGAAAACCCGCGCCTATTGTTACCTGACCACGAAGCCGCGCCAGCCGCTGACCCCGCAGGCGATCCGGCGGCTGAAATTTCTGGGGTCCATCGACAGCCTTGGCGCGGGGTTCAATCTCGCGTCGCAGGATCTGGACCTGCGCGGGGCAGGGAACCTTTTGGGCGAAGAACAATCCGGCCATATCAAGGAGGTCGGGTTCGAACTTTATCAGGCGATGCTTGAGGAAACGATTGCCAAGCTGAAATCGGGCGAGCTTGAGGCCGCGCCCGAGGATGAATGGGCGCCGGTGCTGAACCTTGGTGTGCCGGTGACGATCCCCGAGGCCTTTGTCGCCGATCTGGACGTGCGCTTGGGCCTTTATCGGAGGCTAGCGGAACTGACCACAAAGGTCGAACTGGAAGGTTTTGCCGCCGAACTGATCGACCGCTTCGGTCCCCTGCCGCGCGAGGTGAACACGCTGCTGCTGGTCATCCGCATCAAGGCGATGGCGAAACGCGCCAATATCGCGCGACTGGATGCGGGGCCAAAGGGGGCGACCGTCATGTTCCACAACGACAAATTCCCCAACCCGGCGGGCCTGGTCGAATTTCTGACCGATCAACGCGGGCAGGCCAAGGTGGATGGCAACAAGATCGTGCTGCGCCGCGA
>JAUNUO010000128.1 GCA_030538135.1 Paracoccus sp. (in: a-proteobacteria) | reverse complement strand
GACGGCGGGGTTCTGAACAGTGCCGACTGGCTTGGGCGTCCGGTTCTGGTCGTCAATACCGCATCCCTGTGCGGCTTTACGCCGCAGCTTGAAGGGATGCAGCATCTGCACGACACCTATGCCGCGCGCGGGCTGGTGGTTCTGGCTACGCCGTCCAACGATTTCAATCAGGAACTGGACGACGCGAAGAAGGTCAAGGAATTCTGCACCATTCAATATGGGATCTCCTTGCCGATGACAGACATCATCCATGTCGCATCGGGGGACGTGCATCCGTTCTGGCGATGGGTCGCCGACACCGCCGGTTTCGTGCCGAACTGGAATTTCAACAAGGTGTTGCTGAACCCGCAGGGACAGATCGCCGGCACATGGCGGTCGCGGACCGAGCCGGGATCGGCCGAGATTCTGGCAGCGATCGAACCGATGCTGCTGCGATAGGCGGTGCGCCGTCCACGTGATCGTCGCGGCCGTATTTCCTGCTTTAACGCGTCGCCAAGCCGTCGCGATCACACCCGCAGCGGTAGTTCCTTGGCAAGCGCGTCAAAGCGCATCAGGGATGCCACAAGGTCCGGCATCGCCGACAGCGGGATCATGTTCGGCCCGTCCGAGGGCGCGTTGTCGGGATCCTCGTGCGTTTCGATGAACACCCCCGCGATACCCAGCGATACGGCCGCGCGGGCCATGACCGGAGCGAATTCACGCTGCCCGCCGGAACTGCCGCCTTGCCCGCCGGGCTGCTGCACGGAATGGGTGGCGTCCATGATGACCGGATAACCTGTGCGTGCCATGATCGGCAGCGCGCGAATATCGGCGACCAGCGTGTTATAGCCAAAGCTGACGCCGCGTTCGGTCAGCAGGATGTTGTCATTGCCGGTCGAGGCAACCTTGTCGGCGACGTTCGGCATGTCCCACGGGGCCAGGAACTGCCCCTTTTTCACGTTCACCACCGCCCCCGTCCGGCCGGCCGCCAGCAACAGGTCGGTTTGACGGCACAGAAAGGCGGGGATCTGGATCACATCGACGACGACGGCGGCGCGCACGGCCTGTTCGGCGTCATGCACATCGGTCAGCACCGGACATCCGATCCGGTCGCGGACGGTGGCCAGAATATCCAGCCCTTCGTCGATGCCGATGCCGCGCCGCCCCGAAAGCGAGGTGCGGTTGGCCTTGTCATAGCTGGCCTTGAACACGAAACCCGCGCCGGCCGCGCGGCAGGCGGCAGCCATGGTTTCCGCGATCATCAGCGCGTGATCGAGCGTTTCCAGTTGGCAGGGACCGGCGATCACCGTCAGCGGCAGATCGTTGCCGCAGGTGGCGGGGCCGATGGCGACGTGGCGTTGTGTCTGGGTCATGACGACACCTGTTCACGCAGGATCGAGGCCGTCAAGGACAACATCAGATAAACCCCCGCGAAAATCAGCATCGCAACAAAGGTGTTCTGCACGGCCTTTGGATAGGTGGCCTCGTCCGGCGCCACCGGCGCAACCACGACCGACAGGTAACGCACCTGCTTGTTCGCCTCGATCCGCGCGGCCTCGACCTGTTCGGCCGCCGTCGCCAACAATGCCTGCCGGGTGGACAGATCCCCTTCGGCGATGCGCAATTCGCCCGAGATCGACGCCAGTGAGGCGCGCTGTTCGCTGCCCTGCGTCAGTTGCAGGCGGGTTTCGGCGATCATGTCTTGCAGGCGCGCGATGTCGCCGCGGATGGTATCGACCCGGCTTTGCTGCGGGCGGGGGTTGCTTAGAATCTGCCCAAGTTCCAGTTCGCGCTGCGCAAGCTGACCTTCAAGGCTGGCGACGCGCCCCATGACAACGCTGCCCTCGGCTGCGGGGTCCAGAACGCCCAGCCGTTGCTGAAGTTCCTGAACGCGTCGCTGCGCCTCAAGCACCTTGGTCTCGGCGTCCTCGTAATTCTGGATGGAACCGCTCATCTGATCGTCGCGCAGCCGGGCGGTCAGTTGATCGACCTGCCCTTCGGCATATCCGATCAGCGCCAGAGAAAAGTCCTGGCTGAGTTGCGCGTCGGGGGCGATCACCTCCATCTTGATGACGCCCTCGGTCGGGTCATAGCCGATTTTGACCGAATTCTTGTAAACGCGATAGGTTGCCTCGTTCGTGGCATTGGCAGGCAGCCGTTTCACGGGGTCGATTTCGGGGCTTTGATAGGTGGTGCGAAAGCCCATGTCCCCGTCCAGCCGCAGCATCGCATCGCGCGAGGTGAGATAGCTTTGCACCGCGACCGAATCGTTGTTCATGGCCAGTTGCGTGCCGGAAAACAGACCGCCGACACCGCCGCCGCCCCCTTCGGCCTGTTGAATCAGGAACTGCGTATAGGTGGCATAAAGCGGTGTGGCGACGCGGAAATAATACCAGCCCATGACGGCGGTCGGCAGGAATACGAACACCATCAGCCGCCCTATCAACATGATCATGCGGCGGCGGCGGCGGGCAGCGATGTCCTGTTGAATGCGGTGGATTTCGGCGGCGCGGCGTTCCTCGGTCATGTCCTCGCGCGAGGGCAGATCGGGCTTTGCTGGCACGGCGGGCGCACGGGCGGGCACCGGCGCGCGGGGCAGGGGAACGGGCGGATTCGCGGCGGGCGCAGCCTGCGCCTTGCTGCCCTCGTCTGACAGAATGCGGCCCACGGCGGCCCGATGCGAGGGGTCGATGCCCCGTTCGCGCAGACGCAGCACGGCTTCTTCGTCAGAGGCGACGGTGATCTGATGCATGGTGGCAATGCGGCGGGCGATGCGCAACTGCCGTTCCGTCAGCTTTTCGGCGCGGATCGCCGCCAGTTTTGTTTCAAGATCGGCTTCGGGCGCCGGTTGTGCCGGATCGGCCTCGGGCTGTTGCGGTGCCGCGCCCGGAAAGCGCATGTCGCCGAAGCCATCTTCGACCGGGTCGGTCTGCATCAACCGGTCGCGCGCGGCGGGGTCGTCCGCGCCGGTGTTCGTTGCCGCCGGCGGCACCGGCCCCGTGCCAAAGCGCGGCGGCAGGTCGGGTTTCTTGCGAATCTCGACCCGAACACCGGGCGCCGCGGCATCCTTGACCTGCGCCTGATCTGGCGGCGGCATGGCCCCATGCACTGTTTCGCCGCGAGTAAGGTGAAATCGCTTGGCCTTAGACGGTGTAGTCATAATATTGCCTGGCCTCGTCCAGCGTTTCAAACATATACAGCCGCCCATTGCGCATGATCGCGGCAGAGCGGCAGAATTTCTCGATCGTCGTGGGCTGATGCGACACGACGATCACGGTCGATTTGCGCAGCCGGTCATACAGCACCGCGCCGGCCTTGCGGTTGAACTCGGCATCCGTGCTTTGCGGCATCCCCTCGTCGATCAGGTAGATGTCGAATTCCAGCGCCAGCAACAGCGACAGCGTGAACCTCGACCGCATCCCGGCGGAATAGGTGCCGACCGGCATGTCGTAATATTCGCCGATGTCGGTCAGCCAGCGGCAGAAGGCCGACACGTAATCCGGGTCCAGCCCATAGATCCGGGCGATGTAACGGGCGTTTTCATGGGCCGAATGGCGCGACACCACGCCGCCCATGAACCCCAGCGGAAAGGACACGCGGCAGCCGCTGCGGATATCGCCCTCGTCAGGCTTTTCCAGCCCACACATCATGTTGATAAGCGTCGTCTTGCCGGTGCCGTTAGGCGCAAGAATGCCCAGTGAATTGCCCAGTTCCACCCGGAACGAGGCATTGTCGAGGATCACCTTGCGTTGTGTGCCCGTCCAGAATGACTTGGACACGTTGTCGAATTCCAGCATTCTTGGGCGCGCCGTTTCATCAGAAGTTGCCAGTAGATAGTTCCCCGCCGCGATCCTGTCCACATTGGCATGATTCCCCTTAGAATTCGTTACCGCGCCCCTATCTTTCCTGCATGACCGATCTGACCGACGACATCCGCGCCTGCCGTCTGTGCGCCGACCGCTTTGCAATGACGGCCACGGCGCATCAGCCGCGTCCGGTGGTGTGGTTCCGGCCCGGCGCACGGCTTTTGATCGTGGGGCAGGCGCCGGGGATGCGGGTGCATCTGGCGGGGCGGCCCTTTGCCGACCAGTCCGGCGACCGGCTGCGCGACTGGATGGGGGTGGACGAGGCCACCTTTTACGACCGCGACCGCATTGCCATCGTGCCGATGGCCTTCTGTTTTCCGGGTTACAATGCGCGCGGGGCCGACCTGCCGCCGCCGCCGGTTTGCGCGACGACCTGGCGGACGCGGGTCATGGACGAGTTGTCGCCGCGCCTGACGCTGCTGGTTGGGGGGCATGCGATCCGCTGGCATTTGGGCGCGCGGGCCGTGACGGCGGCGGTGGCGGGCTGGCGCGATGCGCCGCCGGGCATCTTTCCCTTGCCTCATCCAAGCTGGCGCAATACGGGCTGGCTGAAACGCAACCCGTGGTTCGCGGACGATCTGCTGCCCGATCTGCGCCGCGCCATCAAGGAGGTTCTGCAATGACCGCGCTGGACGATCTGTGCCAAACCCCCTTTCACGAGGCGGACGACCCGACCCGTGCGCGCATCCTGTCGCGGCTGGCGGATACCGAGCTGTCGGTTGCCCTGACGGCGGAACCCACGGGGGACGAGGCAGACCTGCGCATCTTCGACCTGCCGGGGGGCAAATTCGCCTTGGCCGCGGACGAGGAATCGCGGCTGGCCGGGTTTCTGGGCGGGCCGGTGGCCTATGCAGCATTGCCGGGGCGCGTGCTGGCGGCGATGCTGCGGGCCGAGGGGGTCGGCCTGCTGGTCAACCCCGGCGCGCCCTCCGAGATGCTGCTGGATACCGGCACTCTGGGTTGGCTGGAAACGGCGCTGGCCACCGCCCCTGTCGCGGACGAGGCGCGTCTGACCGCCGGGCCGCCCCGCCCCGAGACGGTGGCCGCGCTGGCCGGGCCACTGGCCGAGCGGCTGGCCGATCTGCGCGGACTGATCGCTGGGGCGGCGCTGGCTGGTGCGGGGCAGGGGCATCTGTTGCTGATCGCGGGTGCCGATCCGGCACGTCAGCCCGCCATTGCCAAGGCCCTGTCGGAAACGCTGGCCTTTCTGCCGCCGCAACCGGGCGGGGTGGATATCGGTTTCGTGGAAACGCCGCCGCCCGCCGGGGCGCTGATCTTTGATCTGACCCCGCCGCCGGAACCCGCACCGAAACCGCGCCCGCCCAAGGGGCCGCCGATCCTGCGCTGACTTGCGGGCGCCTGCCCAACCTGCGAAAAAGGCCGGATGCAACTGCGTTTCAAGGCTCTGTCCGTTCATCTGCTGACCGCCACCGGGGCGGTGCTGTCGATGCTGGCCATGCTGGCGGCGGTTGAGGAAAACTGGTCGCTGATGTTCTGGTGGCTGGTCGTGGCGCTGGTGGTCGATGGCATCGACGGTCCGCTGGCCCGCCGCTATGGGGTTAAGCAGAACTGGCCGACCTATGACGGCGTGCTGATGGATCTCATCATCGACTATCTGACATATGTGTTCATCCCGGCCTATGCGCTGTTCAAATCGGGCCTGCTGGATGGCTGGACGGGCTGGGTCGCGATTATCGTGATCGTCTATGGCAGCGTCATCTATTTCGTGGATACGCGCATGAAAACGCGCGATAATTCCTTTGCGGGCTTTCCTGCCTGCTGGAACATGGTGGTGCTTGTGCTGTTTGCGCTGCATCCGCATTGGACGATCAGCCTTCTGGTGGTGGTGGTGTTGGGCGTGACCATGTTCACCAATATCAAGTTCGTTCACCCGGTCCGCACCGAACGCTGGCGTGCGGTCACGCTGCCTATGACGATCGGTTGGGTTGTCTTTGCCGTCTGGGCCGTGATCGAGGATTTCCACCCCGGAAGCTGGGCGCATTGGGGGCTGATGATCACCTCGCTGTGGCTGACGCTTGCGGGGGCGGTGCAGCAGTTCCTGCCCGAAAAGGCTTGATCGGAGCGCGGGCGTGACCAATGATCCCCCGACTGCATTCGGGGGGAACCATGCTGGACCTTATGAAATCTTCGGCTCTTACGCTTGTGCTGACGGCGGGGGCCGCGCTGGCGCAGGATGCCATCACCTTGGGCATGGTGCTTGAGCCGCCGAACCTCGACCCTACCAGTGGCGCGGCGGCGGCGGTGGACGAGGTGGTTTACGCCAATGTTTTCGAAGGTTTGACCCGTATTGGTCCCGATGGTGCGATCCTGCCGGGGCTGGCGCAAAGCTGGGACGTGGAGGAGGACGGGCGCGTCTATCTGTTCCATCTGGCCGAGGGGGTGACATTCCACGACGGCGCCGGATTCGATGCCAGCGATGTGGTGTTCACGCTGGATCGTGCCCGCGCCGAGGATTCGACCAATGCGCAGAAGGTGCTGTTCGAGGGGATCGAACGTGTCGAGGCGGTGAACCCGCACACCGTTCGCGTCACCCTGTCGGCACCGGACGGGAATTTCCCGTTCAAGATGTCCTGGGGCGATGCGGTGATGGTCGATCCCGCCTCGGTCGGGCAGATCGCGACGCATCCCATCGGCACCGGTCCGTTCAAATTCAGCGAATGGCGTCAAGGGGATAGAGTGGTTCTGACGGGTTTTGACGGCTATTGGGGCGACAAGCCCGCGCTGCGCGAGGCGACCTTCCGGTTCATCAGCGATCCGACGGCGGCCTATGCGGCGCTGATGGCGGGGGATGTGAATGCCTTTCCCAACTATCCCGCGCCGGAAACCCTGCCGCAGATCGAGGCTGATCCGCGTTTCAAGGTGATCGTCGGCACGACCGAGGGCGAGGTGATCCTGGCCATGAACAACGGCAAGGCTCCGCTGGATAATGTCAATGTCCGCAAGGCGATAGCCCATGCGATCAACCGTCAGGACATCATCGACGGCGCGATGTTCGGTTATGGCACGCCGATCGGCAGCCATTTTGCCCCGCATAACCCGGATTACGTTGATCTGACAGGGAAATCCGCCTTTGACCCGGATCAGTCGCGCGCCCTTCTGGCCGAGGCAGGGGCCGGGGGGCTGAGCCTGCGTCTGGCCCTGCCGCCGCCGACCTATGCCCGCCGAGGCGGCGAGATCGTCGCGGCGCAGTTGCGGGCGGTCGGGATCGACACGCAGATCACCAATATGGAATGGGCGCAATGGCTGGAAACCGTGTTCAAGGGCGGTGACTTCGACCTGACCATCGTCGCCCATACCGAGCCGATGGACATCGACATCTATGCCCGCGAGGATTACTATTTCCACTATGCCAAGCCAGAGTTCGTCACGCTTATCAATCAGTTGAACGAAACCGTGAATGCCGAACAGCGCAGCGCCCTGTTGCGGCAGGCGCAGGAAATGATTGCGGATGATTACGTCAACGCCTTTCTGTTCCAGCTTGCCAAGACCGGCGTGGCCGATGCCCGGATCGAAGGGCTGTGGGCGAACAGTCCGAACCAGTCGAACGACCTGACCGGGGTGCGCTGGACCGAGTGAACCAGCCGCCGGGGCGTTGCGCAACGGCGCCGCGCGTTGCGCGGCGTCCGGGCGCAACG
>JAUNUO010000127.1 GCA_030538135.1 Paracoccus sp. (in: a-proteobacteria) | reverse complement strand
TCACCTGCAAAATCGGCCTGCCCGGCGATCTGTGCCGCCTGAATATGGGCGATTGCATCGCATTCACGCACACCCGGCTCGATGATGTCATAGGCGGTGCGCACGGCACCTTCGGCCAGCCGGGCACCTTTGCGCAGATATCCAATTTCCGCCGAGGATTTAACCGAACGGACCCAGTTCACAAGAAGATCGGCGTCGATGAAGGTTGCCTCAGGCATCCCCGCCACCAGACGCGAATATGCTTTGGGCGAGAAATAATAGGCTTCAAGCTCAATCCCGACCCGCCGCCCGCCAAAGCCACGCTCTACAAGATGCGACGCGATCCAGTCCATCGGGTGGCGATCGGCGTGCTGAACATAGCTTTCCGGGAAACCGATGACATTCTCGGCGGCCATCCAGGCTGTCAGTCTGCCACCGACCGCATCCATGGCCCGACCGATCCAGATTGGCTCGCTGCCGTCTTCGACCGGCACAGCGACCAGTTGCGGGGTATAGAATGACCAGCCGTCATATCCGGTCAGATAGTGCTGATTTGCCACGTCATTGACGATCAGCAACTGAAGATCGCGTTTCACCATCTCTGCGCGAACACGTCTTAACCGCTCGGCATATTCCGAGCGCTGGAATGGCAAGGGAACCATATTATCCTCCGTCCGAAAAGGAACCAATCGAATGGCTCCCGTTGTGTGAAAACTTATCAGACCCTGCCGCAGTAATTCTGCATCTGTCGGCGTCCTACGCAGAATTTCTGCAAAAATCAGTTCATGCGCAACCATCGCCCGTCAGACGCGAATGGCGGGCGGCGCTGGGAGGACTCGCGGACGGTCGATCAGCTGAACACGGCGATCCTGGCAGGTGCGACCACGGCGGCGCGGCGGGCCGGGCGTTATGCGCGGAACAACCCATGGGTTGCAGCGGCGGTGACCTTCATCGCATGGACAAGGAAGTCCCGGAACCGGCTGAAGGGCGGGTTTGTCACGATCCAGTCGACCCGCTGCGTCCAGGCGAAGAAGTCGCTCCCCTCGGCCAGTTCGCACCAATGAGGCGTGACGCGGTCGGGAAAGGCGTCGAAGAAGGCCCCGTCGCCCCGGGCCGGCTCGAGCACGTCACCCTGCAGATGCCGCCCGAGATCAGCGATGATCTCCGCGGCCAGCGCGCGAGGGGTGAAGACGAGGTCGGCCTCGTGACCATTCGGCCCCGGCACCAGCCGCTTCCCGCCGCCCGGCATGACCAGCAGTTCATGCCGACCGAGCACACGCAGATAGGTCGCCAGGGTTCTGCTTCGCCCCCGGAACAGGGTCTCCAGCGTCACAATGGTTTGCGGGCTGATCGCCAGCCGCCGCGCCATCGCCCGTTGCGAGATTCTCTTGCGAGACCGCAGTGCGGCGAGGTCGCGACTGGCGGAGGTCCCGTCATTGCCGGTCCAGCTCCAGCGCAAGCCGGTTGCGTGACGGACCGCGTCCAGTGAGGCGATGTTTCCATCGCCACGCAGCGCGGTCCGGACCGTCTGCCAGGACAACCCGGTCCGACGTGCCAGTTCGGAGAGGGATAGGGGAGACGAAAAGCCTGATGGAAGGACAGAATATGACGTCATCGCAGAACAATAAAAAATCTGGAGCATATGAACCAGAAAAATGAAGGTGAAAGAGGGGGTGTCAACCTTCACCGGGGACGGGCGGCGGTTCGGGTGAGGGGCTGACAGGCAGAGATACTTACAGTATGAATGTGTCATACCTCTGGAGAAGTACTCATGGCCAGCACAGAAAAACGCAGCGTCAGCCTTCCGCCTGAACATGCGGCCTTCATCGACGGGCTTGTCGCCTCCGGCAGCTATGCCTCGGCCAGCGAGGTTGTCCGTGCCGGCCTGCGCGCGCTGCAGGAACGCAATGCGGCCGTCGAGCGCTGGCTGCGCGAGGAGGTGGCCCCCGTCTATGATGACATGCAGGCCAACCCCGAACGCGCCCGCCCGGCGGAGGATGTTTTTGCCCGTATTCGCGATGTCCATGCCGCCCGCCTTGCCGGACGGTCATGAAGGAACGCAGGGTCTTTTCGCGCCCGAAGCAGAAAGCGATCTGCTTGGGCTTTATGATTGGATCGCGGCTGAAGCATCTCCTGCGGTTGCAATCGGTTATTTCGAGCGGATTGAAACCTTTTGCCAGGGCTTGCGCCTCGGTTCAGAGAGGGGCATTTGCGCAGCGATATCCGGCCAGATCTTCGGATCATCGGTTTCGAGCGGCGCCTGACGGTCGCATTTCATGTCACGGACGATGTCGTGACTATTTTGCGGATATTCTCGGCTGGGCGAAACTGGGAGACTGCCTTTGAGAGATAAACTGCGGGGGAAAAGGTGGAAGACTTCTACGCCGCCTGCGGCAGCTGTCAATCGGCAAGCGCCGCCTTCGGCGTCGTCGTCCAGCCGGGCCGTGTCCTCGCCTTCGGCTGCGGGCCACACCACCCCGGCTTCCCGACCGCTGACAGTCCCGCACAGGCCCTGCAACACACCCAGCAGCCTTGAGGTAGTTCCAGCACTCGTCGGGGTCGAAGAGATCACACACCTCACCGATGGCCTTGAAGACGTTGGCGAACGTTCGTGCTCCGATCTTGCGCAGATCACCGTCTTTCAGGATAGAGTCGTATCGGCCGCCACGAGTGCTGCAAGGAACCTTAGGCGCAGGCCTTCCGCATCCAGCCCTGGGCCAAGCAGCACCGCAACACTGCGTTCGGACCGACCATGCGGTTCGATCCACAGGTCACCGGACGCCAACTGGAACAGTTGGGTGCGGTCATCACCTCGAAAGGTCACAAAACCCTTTGCTCGGTGGAGCGAAGGCGGCGCGGCGGCAAAGAAGGCCTCAAAGGCCGCCCGGTCGATTCCCGGCGGCAGATCGATCACGACCGCGCTGAAGCGTTCGAAATGCGACGCGCGGGGCGTAGGGATCGCCGCGTGGCGATGAGGCCCCGCAAGCATCTGGACGGCGATCTCGGGCCACACCTTCGCCCGTGGATTGATCGCTGTCACGACGCTACGCGCCTGTTCGGCACGTCTGGGATCGGCGGTGTCCAGTCGGCTGAACACGATGGCATCAGCACCGGCAACCTGCGATTCGACGATCCGGCAGGTCGCAGGATCCGCCAGCCGGTCGGAAAAGCTCTGCGAACAGACCGTGGTGACCACGCGCTGACAGTCCAGGTCGGGTTCGGCACGGGCCAAGCTGGTCAGCCGTTGCGGCTCGGCCACGCCGCTGGCCTCGATCACCAGCCGATCGATCTGGTCGCGCAATGCGAAAATGCGGTTGAAACCGCGGTGCAGGTCGCCATCCATCGAACAGCAGATGCAGCCGTTTGTCAGCCGGATCACGTCGCCCGTCGCCCCGGCGATCAGGCCAGCGTCGATCTGCACGGCGCCGAAATCGTTGACCATTACCGCGATCCGCTGCGGCGCCGAAGCCAGAAGCCGGTTCACCCGCGTGGTCTTGCCCGATCCCAGATAGCCACACAGAATGTTGACCGGCAGCGGGGTCATCAGGCCAGCGCAGGCGACGGGCGCCCTCCCAGAACCGTGCCGCGGACGCGGACCTTGCGCAGGTCGTCGATCTGGTACGGATCGTCGTCGAGCACGGTGAAATCGGCACGCTTGCCGACCTCGATCGAACCGATTTCGTGGTCCAGTCGCAGTGTGTAGGCGGCGCCCAGCGTCACCGCCTGCAACACTTCGGCGCGGGTCAGGCGTTCCTGTGGCCCCAATACGCGGCCGGTTGCGGTCTTCCGGGTTTCCGCACACCAAGCTGTGAACAGCGGCGCCAGCGGCGTGATCGGTGCATCGGAATGGATCGCCAGCGGAACGCCGCTGTTCAGCGCAGTCCGGCAGGCATTCATCCGCTGCGCCCGATCCGGGCCGATAGTCACCTCGAAATGCTTATCACCGAAATAATACAGGTGATTGGCGAACAGGTTCACACAGCAACCCAACCGCGCCATGCGGCGGAACTGGGCCGCATCGGCCAACTGGCAATGCTGCAGCGTGTGCCGGTGATCGGGGCGATTGGCAGCGGCCAGCGCCTTTTCGATCGCGTCGATCGCCGCTTCGCTGGCGGCGTCGCCATTGACGTGGATATGCATCTGAACGCCGGCCCTGTGCAGCACGGCGACCAGCGTATCCAACGCTTCGGGCGCGATGTTCCAGAAACCGTTATCTTCGCCGCGGTAATAGCCGGGCCAGCGCAGTTGGGCGGTAAAGCCCTGAATCGACCCGTCGGTGACGATCTTGACGCCGCCAAGCCGCAGGCGGTCATGGCTCTGGCCGGCCAGCGACAGCGCGCGTTTGGCCAACTGATCGGGCGGCGCTGTATGGGCGGCCAGCATCGGCACGATCCGAACAGGATAATCCGGCTGCGCCGTCACGCGGGACAGCAGTTCGACCTGATCGTCGGCAAGATCGGCAACCAGATCGGTCGAGGTCGTCACCCCGGCCCGTTCCGCCGAACGGGCAAAGTTCAACAGGCCGGATTCGCTGGTCGTCAGGTCGCGGAAACTGGCGCCCACGCGGCGCATGACGGGAAACATCGCGCCCATTTCGTGCAACTCGCCATGCAGCGTCCCGTCCGCGCCCTTGAGCACGCCGGGCACATCCGTCGCATCGCCATACCGGGCCAGCTCCAGCGCGGCAGTGTTGGCTGTGAGCAGATGCATATTGGAATGCAGGATCACCACCGGACGGTCGCTGATCGCAGCGTCTAGGTCGTGCCGAGTGGGGCGCGGGCCGTCGATGAACAGGGGATCGAATCCCCACGCGATCAGCGGGCCCGCCGGATGGTACGCGGCCCATTCGCGCAGGCGGTCGGCGACCTCGGTCATGCTGGTCGCGCCGCGGGCGACCTGCCCGTCGGGACGGACCCGGTCATAATGGCCCAGATACAGATGCTGCCAGATGGCGCCTTCCATCAGATGGGCGTGCGCCTCCACCAGACCGGGCATGAGCACGGCATCGGCAAAGCGGTTGTCGATGTCGAAATCGCCCCAGTCGGCCATGGCATCGGCGGTGCCGACGGCGAGGATGCGGCCATCCCCGGACACGAGCACCCGGTCAGCGACCGGACATGCTGGATCCATCGTGTGGATCCGCCGCGCGACAAACATCACCTTGCCCAAGCCAACCTCCATCTGCTGCAACAACGATAAACAGATGCGTGGCGCTTGCGGAAATGTATAGTTGAGATGAAGTTGCTCGGAAAAACAGAGGGACGGTGGCGATGCACTATACGCTGAAGCATCTGCGCTATCTCGAGGCCGCCGAGCGGCACGGGTCGATCACCGCCGCGGCCGAGGCGCTGGCAGTATCGGCATCGTCCGTTGCCGCGGCGATCGACGGGATCGAGGCGCAGACAGGCCAGCCGGTTTTCGACCGTCATCCCGCGCGCGGGGTGGTCGCCACGCAATATGGCCGGCAGTTCATCGACGAACTGCGCCACCTGCTATCGGCGCAGGCGCGTTTCGACCGCAAGGTCGAGGAAATGGGCCGGGGCCTGCATGGCACGGTGCGGATCGCGTGCTTCGCGTCGCTGGGGCCGATCCTGCTGCCGACGATCCTGTCCGAGGTCCGCCGGCGCCATCCCAATCTTGTCATCCAGATCGTTGAGGGTTCAGTGGATGAAATCCTGGGCGCCGTCGAACATGGCGCGGTGGATTTTGCACTGGGCTATAGCGGGATCATTCCGCTGACCGCGCGGCATATTCCGCTGTTCACCGCCTATCCGCACGCGGCACTGCCCGCGGATCATCCGCTCGCCTCGGGGCGCTATGTCACGCTTGAGCAACTGGCCGGAGAACCGATGGTGATGCTCGACCACGAACCATCGCGACAGTATTTCAACCGGCTGTTCGCCGCCCGCGACCTGCGCCCCAACATCGTCTATTCGGCGCGGACCACGGATACCATGCGCGGGCTGATCGCCGCAGGTCTGGCTTATGGGTTGTTCAACATCCGCCCCTTGTCGAAACAGAGCTATGGCACCGGCGACCTGATCCGTCTGCCATTGTCCGGCGAACATGACGCACCCCGTGCCGGGATCATCCACCGTCCAGATGCCGTCTTCGGCCCGGTCGCCCAGGCGATCATCGACGCCTGTCAGGCCCAGGCCGCGACCGGCGCTTTCGACCGCGCGATCGTCCGGCCCTATGACCCTCGGAATAGCTGAGGGTTTCATCGGAATGAAATACGCTTGCCGCAAACAGGTGGTCGCGGCACCCTGTGCATAACCAATACAGGGAGCGGGAAAATGACAAAACGTCTCATCGTTGGGCGTCGGCCGGTTCTGGCCGGGCTGCTGGGGCTGACCTTTCTGAGCGGCGCGCCCGCCGTTCACGCGCAGGCTGCGACCGAAGTGACGCCCGGCGGGACGCTGGTGATCGCGACTGTCCAGCGGCCGCGCCACCTCAATCCTGCGGTCCAGTCGGGGATCGCGACGGCGGCACCCGGCGCACAGATCTTCGCGACCCCGCTGCGCTTCGGCGCCGATTTCACCCCCGAGCCCTATCTGGCGGAAAGCTGGAGCTTCAGCGACGACCACAAGACGCTGACGCTGAAGCTGCGCAGCGACGCGACCTTCCATGACGGCAAGCCGATCACTGCCGATGACGTCAAATATTCGATGGAGGTGGTCAAGGCGAACCACCCATTCTCGTCGATGCTGGCGCCGGTAGAATCTGTCGATGCGACCGATCCCACGACGGTCACGATTCGTCTGTCGCAGCCCCATCCCACGATTCTTCTGGCGCTCTCATCGGCGCTGATGCCGGTGATCCCGAAGCACGTCTTCGACGACGGGACAGACATCAAGGTGAACCCGAAGAACAACCTGCCGGTCGGGTCTGGCCCCTTCAAGGTGACCGCGTTCGAGCCGGGCCAGCACGTCGTTCTGGAAAAATATGACGGGTTTTTCATCAAGGATCGGCCCTATCTCGATCGGGTTATTCTCAAGCAGTATCAGGATGCGAACGCCGCGGGGCTCGCGCTCGAAGGCGGCGAGGTTCAGCTCTATCCGCTGATCGATTCGCCGCGTCTGGTGCAGCGCCTGTCCCGGCAGGACAAACTGGTGGTGACCGATCAGGGCTATGCCGGGATCGGCGCCCTGAACTGGCTGGCGTTCAATACAAAACACCCCGCCCTGTCGGATGTCCGCGTACGTCAGGCGATCTCCTATGCGCTGGACCGCGATTTTGTGACCAAGGCCTTGCATGGCGGCCTGTCGAAGCCAGCCTTCGAGCCGGTCGTGTCCAGCAGCCCGTTCTATACCGACGCGGTCGAACGCTATGACCACGATATGGACAAGGCCAAGGCGCTGCTGGCCGAGGCCGGCTATGGCGAAGGCGGCAAGCCGCTGGAACTGACGATAGATTTCATCCCCGACAACGAAGAACAACAGCGCAGCATCGCCGAATACGTCAAGGCGCAGCTTGCCAAGGCCGGCATCACCGTGTCGGTCCGGTCCTCGCCCGACTTTCCCAGCTGGGCACAGCGCGTGTCGAACCATGATTTCGACATGACGATGGATCAGGTGTTCAACTGGGGCGATCCGGTGATCGGCGTAAACCGCACCTATCTTTGCGACAACATCAAG
>JAUNUO010000126.1 GCA_030538135.1 Paracoccus sp. (in: a-proteobacteria) | reverse complement strand
CCGGATCGCATCCGCCGGTTCCCATCGCGCGGCTGACGACACGCGGCAAGGACGGCATCCTGATCCGGCTGGAACGGCGCGAACCGCAATAGCCGTCCTGCCCCGAGATAGGCAGCTTTGGGCGGGTCAGTTCAGCGGAACAGCACCAGTGACCCCGGCGACCACGCCAGACGGGTGCGCGCGCCGACATCCTGCACCTCGCGGCCAAAGACGTTGCGCATGGAAATCCGCACCGGCGGCACCTTGCCCCCCGCCGACATGCCGTCCAGTCGCAGATCGTAATAGGTCATATCGCCGTAATAGACCACTTCGTCGATGGTGGCCTGAGTCTCGCGTGGCTGCGGATTCTGGGCCGACGGCGACAGCAGCGTCATCGTTTCCGGGCGGAATCCGATGATCGGCGCGGTATCGTCGGGCGACAGGCGGCTGATCTGGCGGGCGGTCAGTTCGACGGTGCCAAGGCCCGCCACCTCGACCTCGGCCCCGCCGTCGGGCAGGTCGCGCAGGATCGTGGCCGGCAGAAAGTTCATCACCCCGATGAAATCCGCCACGCGGCGGCTGGCCGGGCGGGCATAAAGCGCCTCGGGGCCGTCAAGCTGGGCGATCTCGCCTTCGAACATGACGGCAATGCGGTCGGACATGACCAAGGCTTCTTCCTGATCGTGGGTGACCAGCACGAAGGTAATGCCGACCTGACGTTGCAGCTTGATCAGTTCGACCTGCATCTGTTCGCGCATCTTGCGATCCAGCGCGGACAGGGGTTCGTCCAGCAGCAGCACCTTGGGTTTCAGGATCAGCGCGCGGGCCAGTGCGACCCGCTGTCGCTGACCGCCCGACAGGGCGTGTGCCGCGCGTTTGCCATAGCCCTTCAGCCCGACCATGCCCAAGGCTTCCTCGACCAGCGCGGCCTTTTCGGCACGGGATCGCGGATCGCGGCGCAGACCGAAGGCGACGTTTTCCGCCACGGTCAGATGCGGAAAGATGGCATAGGACTGAAACACCATATTGGTGGGCCGCTTGTTCGCGGGCACTTCCTCCATGCGCTTGCCGTCGATCAGCACGGCACCGGATGAAATATCCTCGAACCCCGCGATCACCCGCAGCAGCGTGGTCTTGCCGCAGCCCGACGGGCCGAGCAGCGAAAAGAATTCGCCCTCGTGGATGGTCAGGTCGATTCCGCGCAGCGCGTGATAATCGCCATAGTATTTCTGAACGCCCTGGCATTCGATCATCGGCTTGCGGTCGTCGGTCACAGGAAGCCTCCGCTGTCCTTCTGGCCGGTTCGGGCGACACCCCGGCGGCGGAAATATTCGGCGGTCGTCAGCAGGATGATCGACAGCGCCACCAGAACGGTGCCAAGCGCCATGATCATCGGGATCGCCTTCGGGAACCGCAACTGGCTGAAGATATAGGTGGGCAGTGTCGGTTCGTTCCCGGCAAGGAAGAACGCGATGATGAATTCGTCCAGACTGATCGTGAATGAAATCAGCAGCGCGGAAATGATCCCCGGCATCACAAGCGGCAGGGTAATCAGCCGGAACGCGCCCCATTTCGTTTCGCCCAGATCATAGGCCGCCTCTTCCAGCGACATGTCCAGCGAGGAAAAGGCCGTGGACAGGATGGCGATGGCATAGGGCATACAGATCAGCGTGTGCCCCAGAATGACGGTCCAGATCGACAGCGGCAGCCCGACCCCAAGCAGCACGACCAGAAGCGATACCGCCACGATGATTTCGGGCAGCACCATGGGCAGCATGATGAACCCCATCATCCCGCCCTTGCCCGGAAACTGGAACCGGGTCGAAGCGCGCGCGGCAAAGATGCCCAGACATGTCGCCAGCACCGCCGAGGACACGGCGATGATCAGCGAATTGACCAGCGCCCGGCGCAGCGTGGGGTTGGCCCACATCTGCGCGAACCATTCCGTCGTGAACCCGTTCAGCGGAAAGGCGACGATGGTGCCGGAATTGAACGCAAAGATCGGCAACAGCGCGATCGGCGCATAGAGAAACACCAGATACAGCAGCGCATAGGCCCGCAGGCCCGACCCCTCGAACCGCCGTCTCATTGCCGCACCTTCAGGAAACGCCGGTTCAGGAACAGGAACAGCCCGCTTATCAACGCCACGACCAGCATCGCGCTGACCGCCAATGCGGACCCCAGCGGCCGGTTGTCCAGCGGCAGCATCTGCGCCTGCACCATATTGGCGATCATCGGAATCCGCCCGCCGCCGATCAGCGTCGGCGTGACGTAATCGCCCACGGTCGGGATGAACACGATCAGCACAGCCGCGATCACCCCCGGCATGGCCAGCGGCAAGGTCACGCGCCAGAAGGTCATCAGCCGCGATTCGCCCAGATCCCGCCCGGCCTCAAGCAGGGACCGGTCGATCTTTTCCAGCGCGACGAAGATCGGCAGGATCGCGAATGGCGCATAGGCATGGGCCAGCGTCATCACGATGGCCCCCACCGTGCGCAGCATCGTCACCGGCTGATCAGTGATGCCGAGGCCAAGCAGGATCGAATTGATGACCCCGTTCTGTTCCATGATGACCGACCACAGGAACACCCGGATCAGATAGCTGGTCCAGAACGGAATGGTGATCAGGAACAGCCACAGCGCCTTGCGATCGGGCCGCACGACAAAGCTGACGTAATAGGCGATCGGAAAGGCCAGCAGCACCGTCACCGCCGTGACCGACACCGACACATAGACCGACCGCCACATCAGCGCCCGCACCACCGGATCGGTCAGCACGAAGCGGTAATTTTCCAGTGTCAGCGTGGGGATGATTTCCAGATAACCGTCGGTCAGAAAGCTGTAGGACAGAATCGTCAGCAGCGGCGCGGCCAGCACCAGCACCGCGTAAAGAAACGGCGGGGCGATCAGGGTATAGCCCTGCGCGGCCTCGGATCTGCGGCTGGCTGCCATGTGGTTCCCCGTCTTCTGGGCGCGGTCCTTGCGCGACTCCTTTCACAAGCGGCGCACAAGGAAAAGGGGGATTGGAGCGCCCATGCGGTCTTTCGGCTGCCGCGTGTGCGGCGGCGCCCGGTTACGCGCGCCAGTTGCCCATCAGCGCCAGCCGGGCCAAAGCGGCGCGGCGGCGGAACTCGGACGGGAGAGGCTGGTCCGAGAACGGATCGGCGCCGTCCGCGATAGCGCGCAGCAGGGCACGCGCGCCGGTTCCCGCGAACAGCGCCGCTGCGGCCCGGCGTGGCGCAGGTGCGCGGCGGGCACGATCCAGCGCCGCCAGCCCTTCGGCGGCAAGGGCGCGGGCCGGGGCCGGATCGGGACGCGCAAAGCCCATGTTCATCGCCGTCAGCGCCGGCAGGGCGCGCAGCCATGCCGCCAAGCCCGCCCCGCGCGCCTGATCGGCAACCGGCGGGCCTGATGCGCCCAGGGCACCGGCGGCGGCCTGCATCAGCCCGCCGGCTGTGGCATCGACATAGGCGATCACCTCATCCGCATCGTGGAACGGCTCGCGCGCGCAATCGCGCCGCCGCGCCTCGACCAGCGGGGTCAGCGCACCGCCACGGGTGCCCCATGTCTCCCACAACGGCGTCAGCACGTCGTGCAGCGGCGGCGCGGAGCCCTGCCCCATTTCGGCCAGCCGGTCCCCCCACCATTGCAGCCGCATTTCCGCCAGCATCGGTTCCGCCGATTGAAACGGCGCGCGGGCGAGTTCGAGGTTCAGCGCATAAAGCGTCGCCAGAAGGGGGCGGTCGGCGGGTCGTGCCGCCATCATCGCACCGAAACGGTCGGGGTCATGGTCGCGCAGGGCTTGGGCACAGGCGTTGAGGGTCACGCCAGATCGCCCGCCAGCGCCCGCAGACGATCCGCGTCAAAACCAGGGGCCAGCGACCATTCCGCACCCTGCGGCGTATCCTTGACCTCGACCCCCGCCGCCGCGAACCCGTCGCGGATCGCATCGGCGCGGGCGAAATCGCGGGCCGTGCGGGCCTCGGTGCGGGCGATCAGCAGGCGGTCGATCAGCACCGCCGCATCGTCGCCTGCCTGCGCCCAATCGCCCATGCCCGGCAACAGCAGCCCCAGCATCCGCGCCGACGCCAGCAGCGCGCCCGCGTCCCCCTTACCAGCCAGATCGTGCAGCGCCGCAATCGCGCCCGCCATGTTCAGATCGTCGGCCAGTGCGGCGATGACAGCCGGCGTGGGGCTGGTGGCGGGGGCGATCCCCGCCGTCAGGCCGTGCCACTTGCGCAGAACGGCCTCGGCATCTGCCGCTTTGGCCGCCGTCCAGTCCATGGGCTTGCGGTAATGTGTAGACAGCATAACGAACCGGATTACCTCGCCCGGCACGCCCTGATCCAGCAAGTCCCTGACAGTAAAGAAATTGCCCAGGGATTTGGACATCTTCTTGCCCTCGACCTGCAACATCTCGTTATGCAGCCAGACCGATGCAAACCCCGCGCCGGGATGGGCGCAGCAGCTTTGGGCGACCTCGTTTTCGTGATGCGGGAACAGCAGGTCGATGCCGCCGCCGTGAATGTCGAACGCCTCACCCAGCAGTTCCGCCGACATGGCCGAGCACTCGATATGCCAGCCGGGCCGGCCCCGGCCCCACGGGCTGTCCCAACCGGGCAGATCGGCGTCAGACGGCTTCCACAGCACGAAATCCATCGGATCGCGTTTATAGGGCGCGATCTCGACCCGCGCACCGGCGATCATGTCATCGACCGAGCGGCCCGACAGGCGGCCATATTCGGGGAAAGACCGCACGTCGAACAGCACGTGCCCGTCCGCCGCATAGGCGTGGCCACGCTCGATCAGGCCCGAGATCATCGCCACCATCTGCGGGATATAGGCGGTCGCGCGCGGTTCGTGATCGGGGCGGGCGGCGCCAAGCGCGTCCATGTCGGCGTGATACCAGCCGATGGTTTCCTCGGTCCGCTGATGGATCAGATCTTCCAGCGTGCCTGGCGCGCCGGCGTCGCGGCGACGCTGCGCCTCGGCGTTGATCTTGTCATCAACATCGGTAAAATTCCGCACGTAAGTCACGGCATTACCGCCATAAACATGGCGCAGCAGCCGCACCAGAACGTCGAACACCAGCACCGGGCGGGCATTGCCCAGATGGGCGCGGTCATAGACGGTCGGCCCGCACAGATACAGCCGCACATCCGCCGGATTCAGCGGGGAGAAATCCTCTTTCCTGCGGGTTTTGCTGTTCGTCAGCCGGATCGTGACCATGATGCCCCCTCTTTGAGGGCGGGCTTAGCGCATCGGCGCGTGGCTTTCCACCCAGTCGATCTGGGCGGGCAGGCAGTGGCCGTGCAGATCGTAGCCGTCAAGGATCGTCTGCCGCGCCGCAGCGGTCAGCCGTGCCGCATCGGGGTCGCCCGCAAGCCCCTGAACCAGCGCGGCGGACAGCGCGGGCACGTCAAAGAACGGCACCAGCCGCCCGTTTTCGCCATCGCGGATCAGTTCGCGCACGGGTTCGGTATCGGATGCCACGATCAGCGGTCCGGCCGCCAACGCCTCGGTCAGGGACCATGATAAAACAAAGGGATAGGTCAAATAGCAATGCACCCGCGCCACCTGCAACAGCGACAGATATTGCGCATAGGGCACGCGGCCGAGGAAATGCACGCGCGACAGGTCGATGCGGTCGCCGACCTCGGCCAGCAGCTTCGCCTTCCAGCTTTCGGCATCCTTGGGTTTGCCGCCATAGCTGACGCCCTCGGCGCCGATGATGACGACCTGCGCGCCGGGTCGGTCGGCCAGAACCTGCGGCAGGGCGCGCATGAAGATGTGAAACCCGCGATAGGGTTCCAAGGATCGGGTGACGAAGGACAGCACCTCGTCCCCCGGTTTCAGCACCTGCCCGCCCGGCAGGGTCAGCCGCGCATCCGGGTCGGGGCGCACGCGGCCGGTGTCGATACCGTCATGTATTACCGTGATTTTCTCTCGCAGTTCGGGCGAAAAGCTGTCGGCCTGATAGCGGGTCGGCGCGATGGCTGCGTCGGCCTGCACGATGCCCTGTATCAGATGGGCCGAGCGCGCCACGGTCAGCACCCGCGAATCATCCGTGCCGCTGCTGAACTCGGGGTCGAAACCCACATCCTGCCCGCGCGTGCGATACATCAGTTCGGCATAGACCAGCAGTTTGGACTCGGGAAATATTTCCTTTAGAAACAAGGTCTCGCCCCAGCCGGAATGACCGATGATGACATCCGGCGTGAACCCGTGGCGGTCGCGCAGGGCGCGGCATCCGCGCGCCGCCATCCACCCGCGCTCGGCATGTTCGGCATAGGTCTTGCCCAGTTGTGAGGGGTTCGCGGGCAATGTGGGCGAGGCATAGCGGACGACCGGCACCGGGCTTGGCCGCTGGTTCTTTTCATCGGTCAGCGCCACCACCTGATGCCCCCGCGCGGCCAGTGCCGGGGCCAGATGCGGAAACTGACCGGGGAAATTCTGGTGAACGAACAGGATACGCATAAGGGGGTGATAGCGCCCCCCGCCCGGTGCCGCAATCGGCGCGCAACACCGGCGTGCGGTGCATATCGCAACAGTTGCGAAAAACCCAGCAATTACTGGGAAAAATGCTGCACCGACTGTACACAGGCTGTACACAACCTGTACACAGCCCGTCCACCGCGCGGCTGCTTTCGGCACGAAAAAACGCCCCGGCGGTGATCCGGGGCGTTCTGGTCATGGGTCGGATCGGTCAGGCGCGGGCGCGGCGGCGCAGCACGCCCAGACCGATCAGCGCACCGGCCAGCATCGGCAGACCGGCGGGCAGTGGAACGGGGGCCGGCGGGGTCACATCGCCGCCGATCTGCGCCGTCACATTGGTAGCCGCGAAGTTGAAGTAGCCGCTGACCTGACGGTCATAGTTCCAGCTTGTGATGCCATAAGAAAAAGAGCCGGCATACAGATTGGCCCCGGACCAGATGAATTCGCGTTCCAGTGACAACGGCATCTCAAGAAGATCGCCGATGAAATCGAGGTTCATGGCGACATCCCAGCTTTCATACAGGGTATCCATGTTGCCATCATCCCCGTCAGGGGCGCTGAATTCGCGGCTTTCCCCGGCCAACAGGCCAGCATAGCTGCTGCTGGGTGCAACCGACAGTTCGACGGCGCCATGGTTGCCGGCGATGTCGTAAACATTGCTGCCAACGGTGACGCGCGCAGAGGCGACGTTCTCGCCCATGACCGAGAGGCTTTCAAAACCCGACCCGGCATTATGGGTGATCGTACCCTGCGCGGTGTCATAGGTGAAACGGATATTAACCGCATCGCCGAGCGCGATGCCGGTCATCCGGGGAACGAAGGGCTGGATGCTGGGCGGAATCCATTCATTGGGATCCTGCGCCATTTCATCAAATTCTGTGACATAACCGGTCAGATTGACCTGAACCACAGCGGCGGATGCGGCGGTCGCGCCGCCGAGGGCAAGTGCTGCAACAAAAGCGCAGGCAGAAGGGCGAATCATGAGAACCTCTGAAAATGAACGGGAAACTCCGGATATCACGATCCGGTGAGGGGAGAGTGCCTCATGAATTAACCTAAATCAAGCTTTACTATTATCGCTTTCATAAAAAGCCGCGCTACGGTGTGTTCGCGAGAGATTGCGGAAAATCCTGTTATCCGGTCGCGCAGCGGATTTTGGTGTCGGATCGCACGGCCGACAAGAAAACGCCCCAGCAATGATCCGGGGCGTTCTGGTCATGGCTCGGATCGGTCAGGCGCGGGCGCGGCGGCGCAGCACGCCCAGACCGATCAGCGCA
>JAUNUO010000125.1:5027-7797 GCA_030538135.1 Paracoccus sp. (in: a-proteobacteria) | reverse complement strand
CCGCTCAGCCGGCGGTCCGCAGCCCGTCCATCGCCTGCACCAGCGCGGCGGAAATGCGCGGTTCCGACAGGGCGTGGCCGCTGGCCGGGATCAGGCGCAGGTCGCAGCCGGGCCAGCCCTGCGCCAGTTCCCACGCCGTCAGGGGCGGGCAGACCATGTCGTAACGCCCCTGCACGATGATGCAGGGCAGGTGTTCGATCAGGGGCCGGTCGCGCAGAAGCTGACCTTCCTCAAGAAAACAGTCGTTGAAGAAATAATGATTCTCAAGCCGGGCAAAGGCGCGGGCGTAATCGGTGGGGACCGATGCGGCGGCGGTGGAATCAAGCCCGGCCAGCGCGTTTTCCCACATCAGCCAGGGCACGGAAAAGCGCGCCTCGGTGGCGGGGTCGCCGCTGAACAGGCGACGATGATAGGCGGCGATCAGATCGCCCTGTTCGTCGGCGGGAATCGGCGCGCGGAACTGTTCCCAGAGATCGGGAAAGAACCGTCCCGCCCCGCCGCGATAGAACCAGTCAAGCTCGTGCCGGCGTCCGGTGAACACGCCGCGCAGCACCAGCGCCGTCACCGCACCGGGGTCGGCCTGCGCCACGGCCAGAGCAAGCGTGGCGCCCCAGCTTCCGCCGAACAGGATGGCGGGGCCAAGGCCCAGTTCGGCGCGGATCGCGGCCACGTCGCCGATCAGATGCGCGGTCGTGTTCGCTGAGACCGAAGCATGGGGCAAGGACCGGCCGCAGCCGCGCTGATCGAACAGGATCACGCGGTAATGCGCCGGGTCGAAAAAGCGCCGCATATAGGGGCTGCACCCGCCGCCCGGCCCGCCGTGCAGAACGATCACAGGCCGGCCCTCGGGGTTGCCGCATTGTTCGACATAGATAAGATGGCCGTCGCCGCGGGCGATGACGCGGCGGTCGAACGGCTCGGTTGCGGGGTAAAGTCGCCCCGCCGATGCGCCAATTTGTCCTGCCAATCTGTCCATCAGGCAAGTATAGAGACAAGGGACCATCCCGCAAGCAGGACCAGACATGAACAGCCCCCGCCCGACCAGCATCGACAGCGCCGAAGTATCCAAGTTCGAGGCGATGGCCGCGGAATGGTGGGACGAAAAGGGCAAGTTCAGGCCGCTGCATCTGATGAACCCGGTGCGGCTGGATTATGTCACGCGCCAGATCGCCACCGAATTTGCCCGCGACCGGGCCGGCGCGCGACCCTTTGCCGGGCTGCGGGTGCTGGACATCGGTTGCGGCGGCGGCCTGATGGCGGAACCGATGGCCCGGCTGGGCGCGGATGTGACAGGTGCGGATGCCGCGACCGGCAATATCGAGGTGGCGCGGGTTCATGCCGCGCAGCAGGGGCTGACGATCGACTATCGCGCCACCACCGCCGAAACGCTGGATACGGCGGGCGAACGGTTCGACGTGGTCATGGCGCTGGAGATCGTGGAACATGTCGATGGCCCCGCCGATTTCGTCGAAACCTGCGTATCGCTGTTGAAACCGGGCGGGCTGCTGCTGATGTCCACGTTGAACCGCACCGCCCAAAGCTTTGCCGCCGCCATCGTCGGCGCCGAATGGGTGATGCGCTGGCTGCCGCAGGGGACGCATGACTGGCGGCGCTTCATCACGCCGGACGAACTGGCCGGCATGATCGAGGCGGCCGACGCGCAGGTCGTGGACCGGCACGGCATGGTGTTCAATCCGCTGCGCTGGTCGTTCCACCTGTCGCCGCGCGATCTGTCGGTGAACTATCTGATCGCGGCCCGAAAGGGATAGGGATCACCCCCGTGTTTCCAGTCGCTGGCGCAATTCGCGCAGGACGGGCAGGGCGGCGCGGACGCGATCGGGGCCGATGTCGCGCACGATATCGGCGATCAGCGGCATGAAGGCCGCAAGAGCCGCGTCGCGCGCGGCCCGGCCGGCGGGGCTGATCGACACGAACTTGCGCCGCGCATCGTCCCAGTCGGGACGGACGTGGACATGGCCCGCCCATTCCAGCCGCGCCAGCGTGTTCGATATGGCTCCTCGGGTGACATGGAACGCCTCGGCCAGTTCCGCGGGGGTGCGTTCCTCGTTCACATGGGCCAGCAGGTTCAGCACCGAGAAATGCGAAATCTGCATCCCGCGCGGCAGCACGCGCGAGATCAGCACGCGCGAAAGCTGATCGGCGCTGAGAACCTCGGCAAAGAGACTGGCGGCCAGCCGGTCGGGCTGATTTTCAAGGCTGCTTTGCGGGGGTGAGGCTTGGGTCATGGCTGATTCCGGCGGTCTCAGGCGGGGCGGAAGTCGCGGTCGTGGCGGATCGACGGAATGCGGGCGCGCGCCTTGGCGACCTCTGCCATGTGCAGATCGACGATGCGCACGCCGGGGGTGTCGCCGCCATCGGCCAGCACCTGCCCCCATGGGTCCACCGCCAGACTGTGGCCGTGGCTTTGGCGGGGGGGCCGGTCGGGCGTATGCGGACAGGGATGCGTCCCGCATTGCGCGGGGGCCAGCACGAAACAGCCGGTCTCGATCGCGCGGGCGCGCAGCAGCGTTTCCCAATGCGCGCGGCCGGTGGTCGGGTTGAAGGCGGCGGGGATCGTCAGAACCTCGGCCCCGGCCTGCGCCAGATTGCGGAACAGATGCGGGAAACGCAGGTCGTAACAGATGGTCATGCCGATACGGGCCGGTCCATCGGCCAGAGCGGCCCGGTCGCCGGGGCGGAAGGCGGCGCTTTCGCGGAACTGTTCGGTTTCGGAAATATCCACGTCGAACATGTGGATCTTGTCATAGCG
>JAUNUO010000125.1:0-4927 GCA_030538135.1 Paracoccus sp. (in: a-proteobacteria) | reverse complement strand
CCAGATGCGCCTGCGGATCGTCGCTGGCCGTCATCTGGATCAGGGCAATACGCAGGGGTTCGGGACCGGACATGGCGTCTCATCTGTCTGGAACATCAGCAATTCAGGCAGACTGGCCCGGCCGACCCGCCGGGGCAAGCCGCCCGTTTGTCTTACACGGCGTCAGGCGGCGCTGCCCAGCAGCGGGTCCAGCTTTCCGGCGCGGTCCAGCGCGTGCAGGTCGTCGCTGCCGCCGATGTGGCGGCCGTCGATGAAAATCTGCGGCACGGTGCGGCGCCCGCCCGCGCGCTGCGTCATTTCGGCCCGCAGTTCCGGCTGTGCGCCAACGTCGATGTTTTCAAAGCTGACGCCCTTTTTCGTCAGCAGGGCCTTGGCGGCGATGCAGAAAGGGCAGGTGGCGGTGGCATAGATTTCGATGCGCGGCATATGGTGTTCCTTGCTTGTCGCGCCAATCTAGTAAGTCGCGGCGCGTTTTCCCATAGCCTGCGCCGGTCCGCGTTGCCGTTTTGCCGCAACATGCGTATTCGTGCAAACAGCAAGCGGGGCGTGGTCTGCCCGTCAGTCCTGCCGCACGGCGCGGGCCAGCGTGACCACCGACACCGGGCCGGAACCTGCGGCAATCAGGGCATTGCTGGCCTCGGTCAGCGTCGCGCCCGAGGTCAGCACATCATCGACCAGCAGAACCGCGCGGCCCTGAACGGCACGCAGGCGGCGGGGGGGCACGGTGATGGCGCCCGAGATATTGGCGAAACGGTCGCTGATGCTCTTGTGATCCTGCCCCTCGGTATAGCGTTGACGGGTCAGCAGATCGGGCATGTGGTCCAGACCGCGCAGGCGGGCCAGCGCGGCAGACAAAAGTTCCGCCTGATTGTATTTCCGCTTGATCAACCGTCGCCAGTGGATCGGCACCGGGGCGACGATCATGCCGGGCCGGATCAGCGGCGCGGCGGCGCGCGACAGCCATCCCGCCAGCGCCGGGGCCAGATCGGCGCGGTCGCCGTGTTTCAGCGCCAGCACGATGCTGCGTCCCGCGCCGGAATAGACCACCGCCGCCCGTCCCGCGCGCCAGGGGCGCGGCGTGCGCAGGCAGTCGTCGCAGACCGCCACATCGACGATGCCGGTTCCGTCGTCGGGCAGGGGGGCGCCGCAGCGGGTGCAGCAGATGCCGGTGATGAACTGCGTTTCGCGCCAGCAATCGGGGCAAAGCCCGCCTTCGTCGCTGACGCCATCGCCGCAGCCAAGGCATTGCGGCGGGTAAAGCAGCCGCAATGCGCCTTTCATCACCGCGCGAAGCCCATTATGTTGCAACCCCATGCGAGCCCCTTCCCCGAATGAACGGCCAGCCCTGACCGACCGCGACAGCCTGATCCTGCGGCGCGCCCGCGCGATGCGCCGCGGCCCGGACGATTTCCTGCACCGAATCGTCGCGGACGAGATCGACGATAGGCTGGCGGCGGTTAACAGACGGTTTACGTCCGAGGCTGTCGTTACCGGTCTGCCCGATCTGTGGCGCGGCTTTCGCCCACAGGCGCGCGTGATCGCGGATGATCCGGTGCTGGATCTGGTGCCGGGGGCGCACGATCTGGTGATCCACGCGATGGCACTGCACTGGGCCGATGATCCGGTCGGGCAGATCGTCCAATGCGCCCGCGCGCTGCGGCCCGACGGGCTGTTCATCGCGGTTCTGCCCGGCGGCGAGACCCTGGCCGAACTGCGTGCCGCGCTGGCCGAGGCCGAGGTGGCGGAAACCGGCGGGCTGTCGCCGCGTGTTCTGCCGATGGGCGAAATCCGCGATCTGGGCGGCCTGCTGAGCCGGGCCGGGCTGGCCCTGCCGGTGGCCGATCAGATGCACCTGCCGGCGAGTTACCGCAGCCTGACGGATCTGGCCCGCGATCTGCGCGGCATGGGCGAATCCAATGCCATGGCCGCCCGCCTGCGCCGCCCCACGCCACGCACGGTTCTGGCCCGCGCCGATGAGGCGCTGCATCGGATGTTTCCCGACCCCGACAACCCCGACCGGTTCCGCACCGGCTTTGACCTGATATTCCTGACCGGCTGGTCGCCCGACGACAGCCAGCAGAAACCGCTCCGCCCCGGTTCGGCCCAGATGCGGCTGGCCGACGCCCTGAACCCTGACAGGACCAAGCCATGAAGCCAGATCACGCCCCCGCCGATCATCCGTCGATTCCGCCCGCGAAAACCGGCATCCTGATCGCCAACCTCGGCACGCCGGATGGCTATGACTATTGGTCGATGCGCCGCTATCTGAACGAATTCCTGTCGGACAAGCGGGTGATCGACTATCCGGCGTGGAAATGGCAGCCGCTGTTGCAGGGGATCATCCTGACGAAACGGCCCTTTACCTCGGGCGCGAATTACAAGCTGATCTGGAACCACGAGGCGGGGGAAAGCCCGCTGATGACGATCACCAAGCAACAGGTCGCCGCGCTGCGCGATGCCGCGACCGCCGAATGGGGCGATGGCGTGATGGTGGAATTCTGCATGCGCTATGGCAACCCGTCAACGCAGGATGTGCTGGATCGCATGGTCAAGGCGGGCTGCACGCGGATCGTGTTCCTGCCGCTTTATCCGCAATATGCGGGGGCGACGTCGGCCACCGCGAACGATCAGCTGTTCCGGGCGCTGATGACCCAGAAATGGCAGCCCGCCGTGCGCACGGTGGAACCCTATTTCGACCGGCCCGACTATATCGACGCGCTGGCGCAATCGGTGGAACGGGCCTTGGGCGGCAAGGTTCCGGCCAAGCTGGTGGCCAGCTATCACGGGATGCCGGTGCGCTATCTGCACGAGGGCGACCCCTATTTCTGCCAGTGCCGGAAAACCTCGCGCCTGTTGCAGAAACGGCTGGGCTGGCCGGACGGGATCATCGACACGACCTTTCAGTCGGTGTTCGGCTCCGAGGAATGGCTGCGGCCCTATACGGTCGAACATGTGGCCGAACTGGCGCAGCAGGGCCATACCGAGATCGCCGTCATCTCGCCCGCCTTCGCGGCGGATTGCATTGAAACGCTTGAGGAAATTCAGGGCGAGATCCGCGAGGCGTTCGAACATGCGGGTGGGCGCGAGTTCACCTATATCCCCTGCCTGAACGATGATGCGGCGCATGTTCAGGTGCTGCTGAACGTGGTGCGCGACAACATCGCCGGCTGGGTCTGATCCGGGGGCCGGGGTGGTTGCCTCGGCCTTTTTTTCGGCGCTTGCAATAGATAGACCAGTCTATCTATATTGCGCGCATGGACAAGATCGACGCCTCCCCCGAATCCGCCCGTGACCGGCTGCTGACCGCGGCGGCGGCGCTGTTTTACAATGACGGCATCAATGCCACGGGCACCGATGCGATCATCCGGCGGGCCGGGGTCGCGCGGCAAAGCCTGTATAACAATTTTGGCACCAAGGCCGGGCTGGTGGCGGCCTATCTGACCGCCCGGCATCAGGAATGGCTGGCGCTGTATCAGGCGCGGCTGGCGGGGGCGGTCACGCCGCAGGATCGCGTGCTGGCGGTGTTCGATGCCTATCAGGACCATGCCGAACAGGATTACGAACGCGGGTTTCGCGGCTGCGGTCTGCTGAATGCGGCGGCCGAACTGGGGGCCGATCATCCGGGCCGCGCGGCGGTGCGGCGTCACAAGGAACAGGTCGAATCGCTGATCCGCGATCCTCTGGCCGAATTGACCGGGGCAGACCGCGCCGCCGAACTGGCCCGGCATCTGGCCTTTCTGCTGGAAGGCGCGATCACCCGCGCCGGGCTGGAACGGCGCGGCGACTGTGTGGTGCAGGCCCGCGCCATGGCGGCGGCGATGATCGGGGCGCTGGCATGAGCCCCCGCGATCACCTGATCGGCGTGGCGGCGGTGCTGTTCGCGGCGCTGGTCTGGGGCACCACGGGCACGGCGGCGACCTTTGCGCCGGATGTGAGTGCGGCGGCGATCGGTGCGGCGGCGATGGGGATCGGCGGGCTGTTGCAGGCCGCGCTGGCCGGGCGCGGGATCGTCCGCGCGGTGCCGGACCTGCGGCGGAACGGATGGTTGCTGATGCTGGGCGGCGCGTCGGTAGCGATCTATCCGCTGGCGTTTTATGGCTCCATGCGGCTGGCCGGGGTGACGATTGGCACGGTGGTCACCATCGGGTCGGCCCCGCTGCTGGCGGCGCTGATCGAGCGTGTGCTGGACGGCGCCCGGCTGTCGCCGCGCTGGATGGCCGGGGCGGGGCTGGGGCTGATCGGGATGGTGCTGCTATGCGCCGCCGAGGCCGCCGGGCATGGCGCCGGCGGACAGGGGCGCGTGCTGCCCGGCGTTGCATTGGGTCTGATCGGAGGGCTGACCTATGCCGTCTATTCCTGGGCCGCGCGGGGGCTGATGCTGCGCGGCATCCGGTCGCGCGTGGCCATGGGCGCGGTGTTCGGTATCGGCGGGCTGATGCTGATGCCGGTGCTGATCGCCACCGGCGCGCCGTTTCTGGCATCGTGGAACAATGCGGCGGTGGGCGCCTATATGGCGGTGGTGCCGATGTTTCTGGGCTATCTGGCCTTTGGTGCCGCGCTGGCGCGGATTCCGGCCAGCACCGCCACCACGCTGAGCCTGGCCGAGCCGGTGATCGCCGCGCTGCTTGCCATCGCCATCGTCGGCGAACGGCTGATGCCGATGGGTTGGGCGGGCGTGGCGCTGATTATCGCCTGCCTTGTGGTGGTGACGATACCCGCGCGGATGCTGCGCGGGCGCGCCCTTCAGCCGCGACCCTCGACGTAATCGCGGAACCGATCCAGAATCGCCTGCCACCCGGCGCGCTGCATCTCGGCGGGGTGGGTTTGTTCGGGGTCGAATGTGGTGGTGACGACGGTTTGCCCACCGCTTTCGGCAAAGCGGGTCTGGTAAACCCGCCCGTCATCCATCCGCACCGTCAGCGATTCG
>JAUNUO010000124.1 GCA_030538135.1 Paracoccus sp. (in: a-proteobacteria) | reverse complement strand
GTCGCCCATGCGCTGGCCGCAATCGGGGCCGGCAACCGCGCCACGCTGGACGGCGCCCTGTTTCACCCGGCGGGCGACCGTATCCGCGTCATCCGCGAACCGGCGGCGGCGATGCGCGCCCCGGCCACCGATACGGCCACCTGGGACAACCGCTGGCGGGTCGCCGGGATGTCGCCGGGCGAAACGGTCGGCGCGCTTGGCCTCGAATCGCTGGATCAGGTGAACTGGCGTGCATCGGGCCTGTCGCGCGACGAGGCCGCCGCAACACCCGCGATCCGCGCGGGGGGCCAACTGATTGCCGCCCCGATCCTGCGCCCGCAGGCGCCGTGGCAGGCCGAACCGCTGCGCGGCGCGACGGAATTTGGCCGACTCGTTCACCTTCCTTGAGCATTCGCATTGAACCTGACGCCATAATCCCTATCTTGCCCTGAAACCGTGGTATCGGAGGCTCACTCTTGGGCAACGCACGCAATATCGCCTTCTGGGTGGTCCTGTTCCTGATGATTCTGGCGCTGTTCAATCTGTTCGGCGGCGAATCCGCACAGATGAACAGCCGCCAGATCAGCTATTCCGAGTTCATTCAGCGAGTGAACAACGATCAGGTCGCATCAGTGACCATCGACGGCGAGGACGTTGGCTTCGTCACCCGCGACGGCCAGCGGTACGGCACCGTCCGCCCCGAGGGTGAGGAAATCGCCAATCGCCTGATCGACAAGAACGTCGAGGTGCGCGTGGTCAAGCAGCAAAGCTCGGGCTTCATGTCGCTTCTGGGCGTTTGGCTGCCGTTCATCCTGCTGATCGGGGTCTGGATCTTTTTCATGAACCGGATGCAGGGCGGCGGGCGCGGCGGAGCGATGGGCTTTGGCAAATCCAAGGCGAAACTGCTGACCGAAAAGCACGGCCGGGTCACCTTTGACGACGTGGCGGGCATCGACGAGGCCAAGGAAGAACTGGAAGAAATCGTCGAATTCCTGCGCAATCCGCAGAAATTCAGCCGCCTTGGCGGGAAAATCCCGAAAGGCGCGCTGCTGGTCGGCCCGCCCGGCACCGGCAAGACCCTGCTGGCCCGCGCCATCGCCGGCGAGGCGGGCGTGCCGTTCTTTACCATCTCTGGGTCGGATTTCGTGGAAATGTTCGTCGGTGTCGGTGCATCCCGCGTCCGCGACATGTTCGAACAGGCCAAGAAATCCGCCCCCTGCATTGTCTTCATCGACGAGATCGACGCGGTGGGCCGCGCGCGTGGCGTCGGCATCGGCGGCGGCAATGACGAACGCGAACAGACCCTGAACCAGCTTCTGGTGGAAATGGACGGGTTCGAAGCGAACGAAGGCATCATCATCATCGCCGCGACCAACCGCAAGGACGTGCTGGACCCGGCGCTGCTGCGCCCCGGCCGTTTCGACCGCCAGATCCATGTGCCGAACCCCGACATCAAGGGTCGCGAAAAGATCCTTGGCGTTCACTCGCGCAAGGTTCCGGTCGGCCCCGACGTCGATCTGCGCATCATCGCCCGCGGCACCCCCGGCTTTTCCGGCGCGGACCTGATGAACCTGGTGAACGAGGCCGCATTGATGGCCGCCCGCATCGGCCGCCGCTTTGTGACGATGGAAGATTTCGAGAACGCCAAGGACAAGGTGATGCTGGGCGTCGAACGCCGCAGCCTTGTCCTGACGCCGGAACAAAAGGAAAAGACCGCCTATCACGAGGCCGGCCACGCCATCGTCGGCCTGTCCCTGCCGAAATGCGATCCGGTCTATAAAGCCACGATCATCCCGCGCGGTGGCGCGCTTGGCATGGTGGTCAGCCTGCCTGAAATGGACCGGCTGAACTTCCACAAGGACGAGGCAAAGCAGAAGATCACCATGACGATGGCCGGCAAGGCCGCCGAGATCATAAAATACGGCGAAGAGGGCGTGTCGAACGGCCCGGCGGGCGACATCATGCAGGCGTCGCAACTGGCCCGTGCGATGGTGATGCGCTGGGGCATGTCCGACAAGGTCGGCGCGGTCGATTACGCCGAGGCGCATGAGGGCTATTCCGGCAATACCGGCGGGTTCTCGGTTTCGGCCTCGACCAAGGAACTGATCGAATCCGAGGTTCGTCAGCTGATCGAGGACGGCTATCAGGAAGCCCGCCGCATCCTTCTGGAAAAATCCGAGGAATTCGAACGGCTGGCCAAGGGCTTGCTGGAGTATGAAACCCTCACCGGCGAAGAAATCGGCAAGGTGATCCGCGGCGAACAACTTGGCGGCGATGACGACACGCCCTCCAGTACGATCCCGTCGGTGACGTCCATTCCCAAGGCGGGCAAATCGACGCCGGACGGCGATCCCGCGCCGGCGTAACGACCCCATTCCCGGTTTCCCTAAAAAGGCGCGGCACGGTCCGCGCCTTTTTATACGATCAGCGGCGCCGGATACCGGCCCAGATTTGGGCCGCCGCGCCGGTTTCCGGCTCCATCCGCGCATCAAGCTGCGCCAGCCAAAACGGATATGGCCCGGCATCCGTCATCGCGCACCGGAAATCGGCCAGCGCCTGCGCATCATCCCCCACCCGGGCGTGGATAATTCCGCGTTCCAGATAGATGCGCGCGCGCTTTTGCGGCTCGGGCGGGACCGGCATGGCCAGCGACAGATTGCACAGCCGCAAGCGCCGTTCATCCTTGATGCGGGGCTTGGCGCAGCCCGCCCCAGAAATGGCCGCCGTCATCCCCGCCAGCCACAACGCCAGAAACAGAAGGCTGACGGTGGCCAGAGCACGCCTGCCCGCCTTGTTTCTTGGCCAGAGCAACAACATCAAATACCTCGTGCAAAGGAAACGTCATCCCGCCGCCGGCCTTCTTGCCGCGCAACCAACCTCGCCTGAACCCTTGCACCCGCGCCCGTCCCGGTGCATTCCCCTGTCATGCGAAACCCGGCCGACCTGCCCGACATGCCTGCCCTGCGCGCCGCCATCGACGCGCTGGATGCCGATCTGATTGCGCTGCTGGCGCGGCGCGCGGCGCTGATCGACCGGGCCGCGCAGATCAAGATGCGCGACGATCTGCCCGCCCGCATCGACGCCCGCGTCGAAGAGGTCGTCGCAAATGCGCGCCGGAATGCCGCGGATGCCGGGCTGGACCCCGACCTGATCGAGCATATCTGGCGGCAACTGATCGAAACCGCCATCGCTCGCGAGGAAACGCTGATGAAAAAGGGCCGCCCGTGACCGCCACCCTGATCGACGGCAAGGCATTTGCCGCCGGGCTGCGTGCCCGTATCGCCACCGAGGTCGCGGCGCTGGCAGCACGCGGCATCACCCCCGGTCTGGCCGTGGTTCTGGTCGGCGAGGACCCCGCAAGCCAGGTCTATGTCCGGTCCAAGGGCCGGATGACGCGCGAAGTCGGGATGAATTCCTATGAACACCGTCTGCCCGCCGACACCGCGCAGGACGATCTGCTGGCCCTGATCGCCCGGTTGAACGCCGATCCGGCTGTGAACGGCATTCTGGTGCAACTGCCCCTGCCCCGGCATATGGACGAATCAGCGGTCATCAACGCCATCGACCCGACCAAGGACGTGGACGGCTTTCACATCCTTAACGTCGGCCTGCTGGCGACCGGGCAAAAGGCGATGGTGCCCTGCACGCCACTGGGCTGCCTGATGCTGTTGCGCGATCACTTCGGCGATCTGAGCGGTCTGAATGCCGTGGTCATCGGCCGATCCAACATTGTCGGCAAACCGATGGCGCAACTCTTGTTGCGCGACAGCGCCACGGTCACGATCGCCCATTCCCGCACGAAAGACCTGCCCGCGCTGTGCCGTCGCGCCGATATTCTGGTCGCCGCCGTGGGGCGCGCAAAGATGGTCGGCGCCGATTGGGTCAAGCCGGGCGCGGTGGTGATCGACGTGGGCATCAACCGCACCGATGATGGGCTGGTCGGCGACGTGGATTTCGACGCGGTGCAGGCTGAGGCGGGCGCGATCACCCCGGTTCCGGGCGGTGTCGGGCCGATGACCATTGCCTGCCTGCTGGCCAATACGCTGACCGCGACCGCGCGGGCCAATGGTCTGCCCGATCCGCAGGGTCTGACGCCCTGACGCATTAACCGCGTCTTAAACCGAATCAGCTAATCCGGGGCATCAGCCGGGCAAGACGCTCGCCCGGCGGGCATCGCGCCCTGCCTGTCCCCCCCTCATGTCGGGCGGGGCGCGATCACCCGGCCGCGTCGGGGGTCACCGGGATCATCGTGCCTTGCAGCATGGCGACATGTTTGCGCCCGTTGGCGGTTTCCGCCCAGACATCCGATGCCACCACGACCAGCCGCCGCCCGGCGCGGATCACCCGCCCCTCGGCCACCAGCCGGTCGCCCACGGCGGGCGACATCAGGTTTATCTTGATTTCCGCGGTCATCACCTCGGCCCCTTCGGGCAGGGTGGTCAGCGCAGCATAACCCGCCGCCGAATCGCCCAGGCCAAAGGTCAGCGCGGCATGTCCCGCGCCATGCTGTTGCAACGAGGTCGAAAGGATCGGCGCAGAAATCACCACCCGCCCCGTCTCGGCACGATCCAGCCGCGCGCCAAGGGTGGTCATCATGGTCTGCTTGTCGAAACTGGCGCGGATGCGCGCGGCGATATCGCTCATTTCGTGTTATCCGTCTTGATCACCCCACAGAAGCCCGCAACCGCCATCAGCGTCAAGTCCCTGCCCGAGACCACATGTCGCCCAAAATACCGCCGCCGCCATTGGCCGCTGGGCTGGCGATCATCGGGCATTCTCGGCAAGCCTGCATTTCAAGGTTGACGATGGGCCGCCGTGTATCGGCGGCCTCGATCAGCGCAAGGGACATGTTTCCGCCAGAACGACTTCCCCCCGATCTCTGCTCTCTCTGCACCGAAATCTGAGAAACGCATACGCTTGCAGTTGAGATTATCTTCGGGCCGCGGATCACGCTGGCGCCAAAGTGCGTTTCGGACGTTACGCTCAGGGGCGGCCGACTGTCGGATGCCGCCGATCCTCAATCTTCATCTCTCGAACAGCCCGCCCTGTTCGGCCTTCGGCGCCTCGATCCCCAGATGCCGCCATGCGCCGGCGGTCAGCATCCGGCCGCGCGGGGTGCGGGCGATCAGGCCCTGTTGCAGCAGGTAGGGTTCGATGACCTCCTCGATCGCGTCGCGGCTTTCGGACAGGGCGGCGGACAGGGTTTCGACGCCGACCGGGCCGCCGCCGTAATGCTGCGCGATCAGGGTCAGATAGCGGCGGTCGGCGGAATCGAGGCCAAGGTGGTCAACCCCCAGCCGGGTCAGGGCGGAATCGGCGATCTCGCGGGTCAGGCGGCCGTCGCTTTCGACCAGCGCAAAGTCGATCACCCGGCGCAGCAGGCGGCCGGCGATGCGCGGGGTGCCGCGGGCGCGAGTGGCGATCTCGCGCGTGCCGAGGGGGTCGGCGGGGATGCCCAGCTTCGCCGCGCCGCGCTGCACGATCTGGTCCAACTCACCCACCGAATAGAATTGCAGCCGCGTCGGAATGCCGAAACGGTCGCGCAGGGGCGTGGTCAGCAGGCCCAGCCGGGTGGTCGCCCCGACCAGCGTAAAGGGCTGTAATTCAATGCGGACGGTGCGCGCGGCGGGGCCTTCGCCGATGACCAGATCAAGCTCGAAATCCTCCATCGCGGGATAGAGGACTTCTTCGACGGCGGGGTTCATGCGGTGGATTTCGTCGATGAACAGCACGTCGCGCGATTCCAGATTGGTCAGGATCGCCGCCAGATCGCCCGCCCGCGCCAGCACCGGACCAGAGGTCATGCGGAACCCGACGCCCAGTTCCCGCGCCATGATCTGCGCCAGCGTGGTCTTGCCCAGACCGGGCGGGCCATAGAACAGCGTGTGATCCATCGCCTGCCCGCGCATCCGTGCGCTGTCGATGAACACGCGCAGATTGGCCCGCGCCTCGGCCTGACCGATGAAATCGGTCAGGGCCTGCGGGCGCAGGGCGCGATCTTCGGGTTCGCCCTCGATCCGGTCGGGGCGCAGGGTCGGGTCGGGCTGGCTCATCCGCGCATGGCCATCAGGCGTGCGATCCGTTCCTCGGTCGGGGGGTGGGTCGAAAACAGCGCGTCCATGCGCAGCGCGTGCAGCGGGTTGATGATGAACATGGCGGCAGAGGCGGGGTTCTTTTCCGCCGGGATGTTGACCGTGCGCCCGGCCAGTTGCGCGATCCGTTGCAGGGCCGAGGCCAGCGCGCGGGGCTGACCGGTGATCTCGGCGGCCAGCCGGTCGGCCTCGTATTCGCGGGCGCGGCTGATCGCCATCTGCACCAGACCGGCGGCCAGCGGCGCAAGGACCATCGCCAGAATACCGCCCAAAGCACCGCCGCGATTGTCGCGCCCGCCGGTGAACATCATGATGTTGCCCAGCATGGCGATGGCCCCGGCCATGGTGGCGGTGACGGTCATGGTCAGCGTGTCGCGATGCCTGATATGGGCCAGTTCATGCGCGATCACGCCGGCGATTTCCTCGCGGCTGAGGGCCGACATCAGCCCGCGCGTGACGGCCACGGCCGCGTTTTCGGGGTTGCGGCCGGTGGCGAAGGCGTTGGGCTGATCGGTTTCCAGCAGATAGAGGCGCGGCATCGGCAGGCCGCCCCGCTGCGCCAGGGCGGCGGTCATGTCGAACAGGTCGGGCGCGTTGTCGCGGGTCAGTTCCATCGCGCCCTGTTGACGCAGGACCATCTTGTCGCTGTTCCACCAGGCCCAGATATTCCCGGCCCCGGCGACCATCAGCGCCATGATCGCGCCGCCGCTGCCGCCGGCCAGCCAGCCAAGGCCCATCAGCAGGGCCGTCATCACGGCCATCAGGATGAAGGTGCGTGCATTGCCCATCGGCATCCCCCTTTTTCTGTGTGCTGCACCCAAACTGGTTTCGGGCGGTTCCGGTTTCCAACCCTAGCCCTTGGGCGCCAGAGCGCGCAACGCCGTCCGGATCAGCACCGGGGCAGCGGCACCCGGATCGGCAGATTGCGCAGTGGCGACGGCGCTGGCCGCCTCGGACGGGCCATAGCCGAGGTTGGTCAGCGCCGACAGCGCATCGGCCGCCGCACCGGGGTCGCTGGCCGTGGGGGGCGTCCGGGGCGGAGGCATCGAGCCTCCGTCCCGGACGGCGGCTTCGCCCGGCTCGATGCCGGGCGCAGCCGCCCCCACCGTCAGGCTGCCGCCCAAGGCGATGAACGCCGGGGCCTTGTCCTTGAGTTCCAGCACGATCCGCTGCGCCAGTTTCGGCCCCACCCCGGGCGCCTTGCGGACCGAGGCCCAGTCGCCGATGGCAATCGCCCGACCCAGTCCCTCGGCCCCCAACGTGCCCAGCACCGCCAGCGAGACCTTGGCCCCAACCCCCTGCACCCCGGTCAGCAGCCGGTGCCATTCCTTCTCATACAGGGTCGGAAAGCCGAACAGCTGCAACAGATCCTCGCGCACCAGCAGGTCGGTATAAAGCGCCGTGGCCTGACCGGCAGGCGGCAGGCCCGCCGCCGTGCGTTCGCTGACATGAACGATATAGCCGACGCCGCGTACGTCGATCAGCACGTGATCCGCCGCGCGATGCAGGATCACCCCGGCAAGACGGCCGATCACGAGGCCACCTTGATCCGCAGGCTGCGGCCTTGCAGGTGGTGCGCGTGACAGATGGCGACGGCCAGCGCATCGGCCGCATCCGGCCCGGCCAGCACGACGCCGGGCAGATGAAACCGCACCATATGCGCGATCTGATCCTTGGCCGCGTGACCCACGCCCACCACGGTCTTTTTCACCGCGTTCGGGGCGTATTCCCCGACCGCGATCCCCGCCCGCGCCGGGGCCAGCAGCGCGATCCCCCGCGCCTGACCCAGTTTC
>JAUNUO010000123.1 GCA_030538135.1 Paracoccus sp. (in: a-proteobacteria) | reverse complement strand
CGACCACCAGATCGAACATTCCTTCGGGGCGCCCCGTCACCGCGATGCGCACACCAGCGCGATCCGCCCGTGTGGGAAGGTCGCGCATCCGTGCGGGGTCGGCGTCATATGCCGTCATCCGCACCGCCGCGCGCCCGGCCAAAGCCAGCGCCTTGCCGCCGCCTCCGGCGCAATAATCCAGCACGCGATCCCCATCGCGCAGCGGCAAAGCGGCGCAGGCCAATTGCGGAGACAGGTCCTGAAGCTCGACCAGCCCGTTCGCGTAGGCCGAGGATACGGCGATGCGTCGTTCGCCCGCGGTCACACGCAGGGCCGTGGGCAGATTGTCATGCGGTGTGGCGGTGATGCCGTCATCGGCCAGCGCCGCGATAGCCTGAACTGGGTCGGCCTTGCGCGCATTCACCCGCAACCAGACCGGCGCACGATCCCGCATCAGCGCGGCAATGGCTTCGGCTTCCGTTCCCAGACTGTCGGTCCACAGCGGCACAAGCCATTCGGGCAGATCAAGGGCCGCCGCACCCTCGGCCGGTTCGCCCCCTTCACCAGGGATCAAGGGCGCAGGATCATGCCCCCGCCCAGTGAACACCGCCGCAGGATCGGCGCCGCCTTCGTGCAGGGCGCCCAGCATCAGCCCGCGCCCGGTCATCGCCCCACCAAGCGCCGCGCGCGACCGCAGCCTGCGCAGGCTGTCAAAGACCAGATCGCGCACCGCCGCCCTGTCACCCGACCCGGCATAGCGCGCGCCGCGCGACCAGCGCAGCAGCGCCTGTTCGGCAGGTTGCCCCGCCAGAACCGCATCCAGCACCACTATCGCCGCCGCAATCCGCGCATTGGGAGTCATCGCCGCCTCATCCAGAACCGGCGGTCAGTATAGACGCGACGCCGACGCGCGCCAGCGGCTCAGGGTAGATCGTCGTCGAGCGTGGGACCGCCGCTGGCAAACAGAGGCCCGCCCCCGGCCACCAACAGCGCGCCACGGGATTCGCCGATCACCGCCAGAGACCCGGCCCGCCCCGTGACCGGCGTCCCGATCGGCGCCCCCAGCAGGGTCAGCTTTTCGCGCGCACGGCGGACCTTTTCGACCGGCATCGGGGCCGCATCGACGAACTGATTATAAGTCTCGGGCGAGCCGGTCATCCCCTCGAACCCGCGCGCCTGATACATCGCCCGCAGGTCGTCGAACCGCTTGAGATAACGGTTGGCATGAACCGGGGTGCGCGAATGAAACGCCCCAGCCGCCGCGCGCCAGTCACCGGTTTCACGATACAGATCACGCACGAATTTCGCCGCATAGCGGGCGTTGGTGACTGGGTCCAGCATCGCCGCGACCGAAGAAAAATTCTCGCCATGCCAGCGATAGTTCAGCTGAAAACAGCCGACATCGACGCTGGGGCGGCCCATGGCGATGCGTTCCTCGATATAGGCCAGCGCGCTGGCCGGATCGTCGAACCAGGACCCTGCGCCATCGGCGTTCGCGCTCCACGCCCAAGGACGCACGACACCGTCGCGGCGGCGGCCGGTTTCGGTCAGCGTCAGGCCGGCCAGAATATCGACGGGAACCCCGCTTTCCGCCGCGACCTGCATCGCCGCCTGCTCACAGACTGCCGCCGCCACGTTCGGATCGTCCAGACGCAACCGGGCCTGCCCCGCCGCCGGCCAGCACAGCGCCAGCATCAGCAACAGGCCCATCTGTCGCAGCACAAGCCGCATCTTCTGCAACGAAAATTGGATCATCGGCCACACCCGCCTTTCTGCGTTCGTGGCCCTTCTAGCGTGCAAGAGTTAACATCGCGTTTCCGCCGCACGACAACGCGAGACCGCCCCGAAGGCAAGGCAGGATGCAGGGAAAGGAAGATCACCCGTCGGGGTGAAACTGGTGCCGCTGAAGAGAAAACGAAACTATTGTGCTTGCTGATTAATCCCGCGCCGTGCGTAAAATCACCGCACCGGCGCACCAGCATCCCGCAGCGCATCGGTCAGCGCATCCCGCCGGGTCAGAGCGTCTGAAATCTTTGCCCTCGCCATCGTCTCCAACTGCGCCTGCGACGGGCCTAGGTTGCGGATCGCGTCAGGCACGCTGTTGCGCACATAGGTCAGCACCTTTGATACGGCCATGTCTGGCACAGCGATGACCGGATGCCGCTGGATCGTGTCGCCGCCGCGTTGACCAGCGGGATCATCGCCTTGATACCGTTGGAGATGTTGACCAGCAGTTCGGCAACCGCCGCAGATACGCCGCCGATCTGATCGGCCCCGCCGACCAGTTGCAGGATTGCGTTGCGGATGCGCAGAAAACCATCCGCGACGGTGGTGGGCATTTTCTCGAGTTCTTCGCGCAGCGTGTCGAGATTGCCCGCCCATGCGCGCGACATGACCTCGCCCGTCAGCTTGCCCTCAGCACCAAGGCGGCGCAGTTCGGTCGTGGTGACGCCCATTTCCTCGGCCAACAGTTCCGTCCGCCTGCCGCCGCGCTGGATCACCGTGTTCAGGTTGTCGCCGCGCAGGGTTCCGAGGGCCATTGCCTTCGAAACAGCGTCCATCACACTGGCCGCATGTTGGCCCTTCGCGCCTGACACGACCAGCGCGTTGTTCAGCGCCTCGATGAAAGCAAGGCTCTGGCTGGTGGACATGCCCAACTCGCGCAGCGCCGTAGCATTGCTGAGCCAGCTTTCCGCCGTCAGTTCGAGGCTGGAATAACTGCGATCCGCCATCTCGCTGAGGCGGCCCATGACTTCCTGCGCCTTGCTCATATCACCGACAGCCAGCCCGACGCGCGAAGACAGGTCGGACCATGTGTCGGCCATATTGACCAGACCCCGGACGGCAAACACCCCGCCCGCCGCGACCGCCAGTCGTTTGAACGCGGCCATCAGCACATTGGAGCGGCCAAACAGCCGGTCGATTGCGGCCTCCGCGCCCCCGGCGCTCTTGCCGAGGCCGCGCAGCCGGTCGCTGGCGACGACAACGCCGTCACTGCGGATCGCGAGGCCTAGGGTGGCGATATCCATGCGTTGTCTCCATGAAAAAACCGCCCCGAAGGGCGGCTGCGGCACTTGACATTGTATCACGACGCGATACAGTTAGGCATGATCCAGAGCTTCAAAGATAAGCGCACAGCGACAGTCGCCTCGGGTAAAGCACCAAAGGGCTTTCCTGCCGATCTGATGAAGGCCGCGAACCGTAAGCTGTCGATGTTGGACGCAGCCGCCGTTCTGGATGATCTGCGCTCGCCGCCGGGCAACCGGCTGGAAGCGCTGGTAGGAGATCGCCGGGGTCAGCATTCCATCAGGATAAATGACCAGTGGCGAATTTGTTTCGTCTGGACCAATGCGGGTCCGGCGGATATTGAAATAGTGGATTACCACTAAAGGAGCGAACATGACCTTGCTGAAAAGTCCCTCGCATCCGGGGGAAATCCTGCGTGAAGAATACCTTGCCGTGATCGACATGAGCGCGGGGGCTTTGGCAAAGCGTCTTTCCGTGCCGCGCACCCGCATAGAGCGCCTTATCAAAGAAGAGGTCGCAATGACGGTCGATACCGCCCTGCGACTGGCGAAGTTCTTTCGCACGACGCCTGAGTTCTGGCTGAACCTCCAGCGCGGTTATGATCTGGCGCAGGCGCGCGAGACGGTTGACGTGTCCGACATTCAGCCACTTGAGGCGGCATGACCGAGATTGCCAGAGACGTCACCATCACCCGCGAGGAATACGACCGCCTGCTGGTGGCAACCGATGACCTCGCCGATCTTGACGCCTATGACCGCGCCAAGGCGGCAGACGGCATCAGCATTCCCGATGAAGCGGTTGGCCGCATCTTCGACGGGGAAAGCCCCTTGCGTGTGTTCCGCGAACTGCGCGGGTTGTCCCAGGCCGCCCTCGGCCGCGAGGCAGGTGTGAACCGCGTCCAGATCAACGATATTGAGGCTGGTCGGTCCAATGGTTCTGTCGCCACGCTGCAAAAACTGGCCGCGGCGCTGCGCGTCAGCCTTGACGATCTGGTATAGGCGAACGGCCCCGCGTGGACGGGGCCGCTCAGGTGTCAGGCGAACCGTTCCATATCCGCCCTGATCGCGGTGCGCCTGCCCTCGTCCAGTTCGAACAGGCCAAGGTCGGTGCAAGCGAGGATGGTCGCGAGCCAGTCCATAATGCTGCCCTTGGGCGCCTCGAACATACGCGCTTCCAGTTCGACCTTGCGTTCGGTCGCATCATCGCTGATTGACCCGGCAAGGGCTTCATTACGGTCAGCGCGCATTCACTCCCGGAACAGCGTCATACCGGCGTTTCAGTCTCCGCCATCCCCACCACAGGCACGGCGGCGATGGCAGGGGCGGCAAGTGCCGCTTTCAGAAGGGACCGGCGGTTCATACTGCACCCCCGATCAACTTGGCGGTCGGCTGGATCAGCTTCGCCAGTTTCGCCAGTCCTTTCGGCGTGACCCGGACCTGTTCCGTCACCTTTTCCGATCCATCCGCGCGCAGCACGGTCGTTAACTTGTGCTCCAGCAGGCCAGCCGCCGCCTTGGCCTGATAGCCAAGATCATGGGCCGCGCCGGGCCGCTTATAAATCCAGCCGTTTTCGCGCAGATAGCTGAACAGGTCTTTCGGGTGCACCTGCAACGCCTTGGCCGCATCCGTGATGCACAAGCTGCCGTCAGCCTTGGTGATCCGGTCCAACGCCTCCACATCGCCGCGCATCGCCTCGATCTGCTTGGCCTGCGCCTTCATCGTCGCGTCGGCCTCGATCAGTGCCGCCGCCATCAGTTGCGGGCCGGACAGCACCACGGGATTGCGAAGCCGGGCCTCCATCGCGTTAAACGCGGCGATGTATTTCTCCTTCCACGCCGCAGCGTCCTTGCCCGTGAACCCCATCACCAGGAACGTGAAGCCGTCGCGGGTCATCAACATCTGGGGCAGGCTGCGCCCCGTGGGATCAATATATTCACTGGGCTGAAAATTCAGCCGAGCGAAATCTTCACTGCACTCCATATTCTTGATGGCTTGCAGAACATTCTTGTGCGCCTTGCCGAAGTTCTCAGCCACCTCGCGGCTGGACACGCGCAGGTCGCCGTCGCGCTCCACGATCTGAATGCCGCTGGTATCGGTGCCGGCAGAAAGGTTTGCACCTTTAGAAACCCCGCTGTCGGGGGTATGGTCGTAGTTAGCCATTCGCTCGCACTCCTATGTGAGCGTTTCGGTTAGAGCCGGGCGGGAAAGCCACTTCCCCTCGGCTCGCTTATCTGATAACAGATATGCATGCGCAGCGCAATACCTGTTAACAGAAAAGGGCCAGGTCGGCCCAAGGTTGACGCCACACTCGTCGGCGTCCGCATTCCTCCTGATCTACTGGCCCGGCTAGACGCCTACCGCGCCACCCTGCCCGACAACCAGTCCCGGCCCGAGGTGATTCGAGGCATGATCGAGATGGTCCTTCATGCCGAGAAGGGCCGTTCCTAGTCAGATATTATCTGGAAACTCGTTCTCTTGTTTACTCTGCGCATCAGCTAGGCTCGCGCTACGCAGCGCCAATGTCTCGTGATATTCTTGCGCCTCTATATCATCGAAGAATGTTGCGTCCGGTGCCAATTTCTCCACCGCGGCGCGAACATCCTCCAATGTGACCCGAAAGAACTCTTTTCGATGGTTGATCGCATTGACGCGCCCGCTATTGAATTCGGCATGCAGCGCCCTTTCCAGCGCCGGGGCGTCATCACTGTAAATGACCGCATGAACGTCAAAGAGAAAAGGAACGCTTGCGCCGCCCAACTCTCTGATGCGATCTGCTGGGTCCAACCGGCGCGTCAAGCCGATCTTCACAAAATCTGGCCCGAACGACCCGATATTTGACACGATGTAAACGTAGCCGGAACGGGTCAACTCGGCCATAGCCTGCGCCCGTTCAACCTTAGAATGCGCCTCGGCTAGATCCTTTTCCAGATCACCTATCTTCTCTGTCAGCGCCACCAGCTTCTCACCGACTGCACCCGCCGCATCCGCTTTGGCCTTGTCCAGCATGGCTTGATACCGTGCCTCTGCCTGCTCCGCCTCCTCTAGATCACGCTGCAAGCGTTGTTCTTCACGCGCTGCACGGGCCAATTCCGCCCGCTCCTCTCGCTCAGCTTTCAGCTTCTCGCGATATTCGTGAGTAAGGCGTAGCTCTTTGATCTTTGCCCAAGCGTATTCATCGGTTATAACAACGTCATTTGAAGAGTTGGCTCTATCTATTTGAGTCTTTGCGGTTATTATCCTCTTCTCCATTGCCTTGGCGTTGTTCCAGCGGACATTCGATATTGCCGCGTCACATTCACTGTTGAAAGCCCGAAGCGTCAGCCTGATAGCCCGGTCAATCATGGTTCGCCCTTTTGACGCGCTACCATCAACGGTCCAATTCTTCTGGCAAACCGCAGCATTCTTACTCGACACAAGTGCTTTCTGTTCTGATCTTATTGCAAGTATCGCGGACCTGAACTGATCGCTGGTATCAAAGTCAAAATGCGGCTCGTAAACGCCAAATTCGGAAAACGCTATCCTCTCGTCAAAAATGGCGACCTGTTCCGACAGTCGATCAAAAACTTTCTTCTTTTCAGCGTAGTCTGCCCGTAATTTCTCAAGTTCCTTAACGGCATCGTCCCTCGCCTGATCCACCCTCGATGCCTCTGCATCAGCATCAACCACACCAGAAAAGCGTTTTTCGATCGCCTTCCGCTTTCTGACGCTGCGCACATAGAGCACTAAAAACACCGGACATAGGACGATGAGACCTAGAATTACTATGGCAATGATTCCATCAGCGTCCATCTTCACCCTCCGACCCATCATCTGGGTAGGAAACTAGCAGGCGGCGCGAGGGAAGATCAAAGAAAAGTGTGTGGTATTCACCCGCGCCGAAAAGATTGGCATCCCGCCGTCTAGCCCATCCTAAACGCCGCCGACGCAAGCGCCATCCGCACGATCACCGGCTGATAGGGCGCTCGATCCGCCTGAGAGCCGGCCACAAACGCAGCCGACATGCGCCGCACCATACCAAACTCCCAAGGGGTCAGGCTCTCACCCATCCCTTGAGACCACGCCATGACCTCTGTGGCTGTTATCGCCGACGGCCCCCATCCGCCGATGGTGCACCAGCCGACATCGCCCATGATGCCGATCAGGTGATGGTCGGCATCGGGCAGCGGGATCGGCAGGCCTGCGCGGCCCAGCACCTCGAAACGGCTTTCCGTCGCCCCTTCCTCGGCGGCGCTGAGAAACCCGGCCTGTTCCGCGTAGAGCGTCAGCCGGGCTTCGAGTTTCCCAGATCGGCGTTCTTCTGCCCCATCTGGCTGATGACGCTGGCGCAGAGCGTGTCGAAATGGGCGAAGAACGCGCGCACGTTCTCGCGCGTGCATTCGACGGGCTTTCTGACCGTGCTGCATGGGTTGCGGGGAATCATCCCCATTCCCGCCCCGCAACGGCGAAAACGGCAGACAGCAGGTTCATTTCCCGCCTGACGGTCGCGGGCGACACGTCCCGCAACCGCGCATCCCGCCATGCGGTTATGTCGGCAGGGCCAATGTCGCGGATGCGCTTTGCCGCCAGATCGCCCTTGCCCCATGCATTGAGCCGGAACAGTTCCTACGGCTCGCCTCGTTTTGTGGGGCTGACCTCGCGGGCATATCGCACCAGCACATCCGCGAGCCTGACGCTGGACCCGCCGCCAGCCCCGGCCAATATTTCGGCCTCCTGCCGCGCGGCCCAATCCTGCGCCTCGCGTTTCGTGGGGAACACCTTGGACCGCCTGATTCCCTTGCGGGCTATCTGGGCGCGCCAGCCGGTCGAATGCTTCTTGATGGACGCCATGAAGGTTACGCACGTGGGGGATTGGTGCGTAACTGGATGCGCGAAAATGCGCGCCACGGCAAACATTACCGCGCATGACGTGGCGGAATGCGCTGCAAATGCGCACCATTGCGCGCGGGCGTGAATATTGGCGCGTGAAACTGGTGCCGCTGAAGGGACTCGAACCCCCGACCCCATCATTACGAATGA
>JAUNUO010000122.1 GCA_030538135.1 Paracoccus sp. (in: a-proteobacteria) | reverse complement strand
CGGGATGACAGGTCTATGGCACAGCCGGACCAACCCCGGCAAGGGCGGCGGGCAGTCGGAACCGGTCGCGATATCGCGCATTTCGGGAGGATGATTGGTGGAGCCAAGGTCTACCGAACCCCTGTCTTATCCCGCCTCTTGTCGTCTCATTTAGTCCAATGATTACTTGCCATTGCGGGGTGGTTCGTGTCAATCTGTGTCATGTAAAATCATGCGCTGCCCCACCGATTTGATGCCGAGTGGTGGGGCAAACGGTGGGGCAGATTATGGGTAAACTGACAGTCAAGACGGTGGCGGCGCTGCGGCGACCGGGGATGCACGGCGACGGTGACGGGCTGTATCTGCTGGTCGGTCCATCCGGTGTCCGAAGCTGGATTTGCCGGGTCACGGTTCACGGCAAGCGCAAGGAAATCGGCCTTGGGTCTGTCGAACTGGTGGGGCTGGCCGAAGCGCGCGACAAGGCGCGGGCTATCCGCAAGCTGGCAAAGTCAGGCGTCGATCCGCTGGCCGAGAAGAAGAAGGCTCGCACGGTCCCCAGCTTCGCGGAAGCCGCCAAGGCCGTTCATGCCGAACATCTGCCGACGTGGAAGAACCGCAAACATGCCGAGACGTGGCTTGCGACCGTGCAGCGTTACGCAGTCCCCGCTTTCGGTGACAAGCCGGTGAACAAGGTAACGCCCGCCGAAGTGCATGACGTGCTGTCACCCATCTGGACGACGAAGCACGAAACCGCCAAGCGCCTGCGCCAGCGTCTAGCCACCATCTTCGATTGGGCCGTTGGCAAGGGCCACATGAGCCACAGCCCCATCAGCGGCAGGGCCAAGGCGCTGCCGAAGGTGAAGGCCAGAACCGAACACCAGCCCTCGATGCCGTGGCGCGACGTGCCTGCGTTCATGGCCGATCTGGCGGGCCGTCCGGGTGTATCTGCCCGCTGCCTTGAGTTCATCATTCACACCGCTGCCCGGTCGGGCGAGGCGCGGGGCGCGCGCTGGGATGAAATCGACCTTGAAGCGAAGGTCTGGAACGTGCCTGCGTCCCGGATGAAGCGCGACAAGCCGCACCGCGTCCCGCTGTCTGCCGAGGCGCTGGGCGTCCTTGAAGCAGTCCGGGGGCTGGACCCCGCGCTTTGCTTCCCCTCGCCTGTGCGCGGCAAGGCCATCCACGCGCAGCCCATGTCCGATGCCGTATTCAAGGCGCTGTTCGTCAGGATGGGGCGGCAGGGGTTCACGACCCACGGTTTCCGGTCCAGCTTCCGCGACTGGTGCAGCGAAAGCGCCAAAGCACCGCGCGAGTTGGCAGAGGCGGCGCTATCCCACGCAACCGGCAGCGCGGTGGAACAAGCCTATGCCCGATCCGATCTGGCCGAACGTCGCCGCCCGCTGATGGAACGGTGGGGCAAGTTCCTGACCGGCACGGCTGGCAAGGTCGTGCGGCTGACGGGATAAGGCTGTCTGCCGCCCGCATGGCTTTCTGTGGCTCTTGTCCGGTTCCGCGCGGTTTCTCTTTCCTATCAATGTGTTAGGGATTTCCAGCCACAGCCAACATCGCGCAAGTGTCTGATTTAACTGAAAACTATGTGAAGCCTTTGGTCCGCTGTTTGCGCTTGTGGAAGGCCGGGATTTGCCTGCCCAGCGCGCCCCTAGCGTGTGTCGCCCAGCTTATGCCTTGGGATGGGCGGAAAACGCCGTTTCGGTGCGGTTCCTGCCCCTGCGTCGGGCGAAGCTGTGGGCAAGCCCGTGTCATACAGGCATGTATTACGCCCGCCCCGACGACGCCAGCCGGGCAGCGCGGGTGCTTGAGACTGCCGTGGGGGCGGGGTCTGGTGGTAGTTTCAACGTTGCCGTTGCCAACGTTGATTCCTCTCTCGCGGTGTGAAAGTAAGGTTGTCACTTCCAACGTTACTTCAGGCGGGCATTCCCCCAAAGTTGGGGATAACCTCGACGGTCGGATCAAAGGGCAAATTTGCCCTTTGAAGCCAACACCTTCCCGTCGACGGGAAGTTTCAAATGCTGCGCGGGTGCTTGAGACTGCCGTAGGCGCGGCGCTGGGGCCTGACGCAATCAAGCCGCACCGCTTCACCCCATGCGCCTGATTTCCTCTTGATTATTTATCAAGTGGCCCGGCCTTTTCCGGCGTCCTGAAACCGGGCCTGCGCTCACAGCCCATGAAGCGGCGACGGAACCTTGCGGTAATCTTGGGGTGTGGGCCATGGACCACACCGGCGTGATGGGGCGGCCGGTTCGTAAAGGACAGTCGGGTTCAAATTCGTCAAATTGACGGATTTGCCGGAACGTGGTGCGTCCGGTGGAAGGGGCGGCGAGTTCGTAGAGGACGGTCGGGGGTAAATGTAACATGTTGTTACTTTTCCCTTTCGATGCTGATGCCGTTCGGGTCAGGTGCTGGCATCGCTGCCCCCCTGTAAATCAGGGGTTACAGCCGGGTCATGGTGTTTATGCGGGGCGGTCGCAGAAACTGACTGGTCCCGCACCTTCGCCCACCGGCGGCGCTGGGCCTCGCGGATGCGCTCGATGCCTTCTGGCGTTCTGGCCCCCGTGGACATGCCCCCGTGGAACTTGCAGCGCCGCTTGCCGGGTTCTGGCTTGTTCCGGCAGGCCGTGCCTTTCCGGGTCTTGGCACCACAGCGGACCCGGCGGCGTCGGCAAGCTGGCGCTGCGTCCAGCCCTTTGCCTTGCGACGTGACGCCAGTTCGGCTGACAGCGGGCCAGACTGACGGCGCAGAATATCCCGGCGAATGGTCATGCCGACAACCTTTGCATCATCTGGTGCAATTCTTCGCGCTGGGCGGCTTCCTGTTCCCGCAGTTCCCGGAACACCTCGGGCGGCTGGAACGCCTCGATTGCGGCTTGCACCATTTTGCGCAGGTCGTTCGGCGGGATGGCGTCCAGTTCAGCCGCGAAGGGATAGGGCCAACGGGCGTCGGCGGTGGTGTTGCGCTTGGGCGGTCGGGTTGGCAGGCCCCATGCGGTTACTTGGGCAGGATGCAGGCCCAACGCCTCGACAGTGACGGGAACGCCCATGCTGGCACCGAAGCGTTCCAGCTTTTCGGCCAGCGATTTGTGGGCATCTGCCCCGGCGCGGTCGCAGTCAAAGAGTGTGAAGGCGTGAAGCGCCTGTCCGCTGCCTTCCATCGCTTCGACAATCGAATAGGCGAAGGTTTCACTGATTTGCCCGCCGGTCGGGCACAGGGGCACGTCGCGCGGATCGGTAACGGGCCGCAGCACCCCGGCCAGCGCCCGCTTTTCAAGGAACACATGCGGCACCACCTCGGCATCCTGCCACATATCCAGCCGGTAGGTCCGGGCAGCATCGGCCAGTGCGTCTGGAATGTCGCGCAGCGTATAGGGCCGCATGACGGAACGGGACAGGTCGGCAATCCATGGGTAGGGCAGCACCCCGGCGCGGCGCATGTCCAGAACGGTGCGGGCGGCAGCGGCATAACCTGCCTCGGTTTTCGGGACATGCCCCAGAACCGTGAGGTTGTAATAGACGCCCCGGCTCGTAACCGGCTGTTGCGCGGCGCAGAAGGTCAGGATGGCGTCGCGGCGTGCCTGCATCTCGGCTTGCGTGGTCATCGCCATGCCCTTTCGTCATGGGGGTTGTCGGTGGCGGAATAGTCCTCGAAGGCGGCGACCACGGCTGCGGCGATATGGGGCGGCAAGTCGGGCGAGTAGGTCAGCGCCTCTATCACCCTAGCCTTATCCGCCCGCAGCAGGCCGATGACCTCGGGCGTCATGCGCCCGCCAGCATTGCGCCAGCGGATGCGTTCCCCGTCAGTCTCGAACTCAACCCCGGCCCGGATCAGGTCGTGAAGAAAAGCAAGGGCGGTCATCAGATTTCGCCCGCCCAAGTGTCACCATGACCTTTGTATCCGTCAGCCCCGGAATAAGTGTCATTAATGTCATATGTGTCATCGCCTTTGTTTTTATTAGATTTTTCTGTGACACTTGCGGATGGCGTGACACTTGTGTCGCTTGTGACGCTTATTCCAGAACCGTCAGAGAGATACCTATCGAACGCGTCATCAAAGTCCGCGCGCCGGTAGTAACGCTGCTGCGTGGTGCGCTGTGGCGTGACGCCGTAGGGCTTCAGCAACTTGGCCACACCACGCGGCGAGATGGAAATACCGCGCCGCCATTCAGACCACGGCGAATCCTCAAGCGCACAAAGCGCCGCCACCAGATCGGCACTGCCAATCCAGCTTCCACCCTTCGCCTCGAAGATTTCACGAACGTCGCGCAGCAGCAGGACGCCAGCCGATTGCGGTTCGTCATCCTCGACATCGCGACACATGCCGACCAGCGCCGCCCGGACGGTCTGCGGCCAGTGACCGCCAGCCGCATCGGCAATGGCGCAAATGCACCGGGCATTGTCCTGCGCTCGGTCGTGCAGGGCGTCGGGCACCAGAGGATCGGCGTTCGCCAGCGTCAGAGCGTTGTCCTTGGCCCAGCGGGCGGCGCGCTGGCGCAGCGGCAGGAACTTATCCACGCGGTCAGACCGGAACCGCTCGACCGTCTCGCCGTCGCGCTTGCGGCGCAGCCGAACGACAAGCGCCCGATCTTCCAGTGTGTCGGGCAGGCTGCCAATCATAGCAACCGCCTTCGGTGCCCAGACCTTGAACCGGCGCGGTTCGTGGTCATCACCGACCGAACGCCAGACATAGGCCGATGACCGGTTGTGCCCGCCGTTCAGCATCCCTCGCAGATCGCCGTTCTTGTCGGCGTCCAGAAAGGTGTCGGCTTCATCGACAAGCACGGTCGGCTTGTATTTCTCAATCACCCGGAACAGCACCGACGCGCTGATATTGACCGCGTGCATGGCGCGGGGCGTCAGAGCCGAGATGACCGAAAGCGCCGTGGTCTTGCCGCATCGCTTCTCTGGGCTGACGATGCCCAGCACCGGGCTGATGTCGAAGCTCTCATGCGCCCACGCGTGAAGCACCCATGCGGCCATTAGCGGCGCGCTGTGGTCGGGCAGGACGCAGAAGCGCAATATCGTGTTCTGTAGCTCATCAAGCAAAGCCGCGCCGTCTACCGGATCGGCGGATGGTTCCACATCCTCGAACGGATCGGCACCATCGGCGTCAGGGTCGCCGTGGGCTTCCTTAACCACCTTGTCGAGAAACGAGACGCGTATCCCCATTTCCTTAGCGGCATCCTCGCGGCAACGCTCATAATCTAGCGGCTTGAGCTTGGCGAGTTCGGCAATTCGCGCCTCAACCTGCGGCATGTCGAAGGGCACGGCGTCCGGGTGCAGTTCGTCACTATCGGGCATCGCGTTCATGCTACGGCCCCTTTCTTCACGAGAATGTCGTTCCAGTCCTTGCCCTCGGGTGCGGGCAGGATACTGACCCGCCAGCCCAGCGCGGTTGCCCGCTCGGCCAGCTTGTGCGCGGATGCGTGGCCTGCCGGGTCACCGTCCGGGGCGATGGTCAGCCGGTGGGGACGGTCGGGCAGGCGCAGGCCAGCAACACCCGGTGCCGACAGCGCCGCCCAGACCGTAGCCGGGCTGCGAAGAAGGCCGCTGGATAGGCTCAATGCCGTCTCGATGCCCTCGGCCACCACAAGCGGCCCATCGGCCTTGCAGACCGCCACAGCACCGCCCATGACACTGCCTAACATGGCCTTGTTCGGATCTACGTCCGCCTTGCCGGTGCCATCCGGGCGCAGATAGGTCCGATGCACGGCAAGACGGGACAGCCCGTCCACGCGGGCAATCATTGCGGGCAGGCGCTTAGCGGTTGCCCCATGCCAGCACTCGGAATGAAACCGCAGGCTCTCGGGCAGGTCGCAGGTGATGCCGCGCCCGCGCAGATAGGTTTCCGCCGGGGTGCCGTGAACGGGGATGGCCTCATTCCAGCACGCCAGCGCCTGCCGTTCCCGTTTCGCGGCCTCGGCTTCATCCTCGGCGCGGCGACGGGCCAGTTCTGCCGGATCGGGCGCGCGGGGCCGGGCGTGGCGGTCCAGCAATCCCCGGTCGCGCAGGGCGGTCAGCACGTCGATGAAGGAACAGCCCGCCTTGCAATTCAGCAGCAACTTGCCGTCCGGGGCATCGGCCAAGGTGAGGCTGGGCTTGCGGTCGCCGTGAGCGGGACAGCAGGCCAGCCCATAGCGGCGATACCACTTGCCGCCCAAGGCGAGGGTGAGGGTGCGGGCGTCCGTCATGCCCGGCCCCCCTGCCCTGCGAAGGCGCGGGCCGTGGCGGCACGCGACTGCCCCCGCTTCACCATCCGGTCAACCTCGGGATGCAGCCCCAGCCGGTCGGCCAGATGCAGCAGCGAACCGCCTGCGACGGCCATGCCCTCATGCAGGGCGTTCAGCGTCTCGCAGGTGTCCTGATGGCTGGCCCGGTCGGTGCGCTCAATGAAATCGCGGGCGGCAAGGGCGATGGACACAGCAGCGGCCAGAAGTTCGGCGTTCGTGGGTTCGCGCTTACTCATGGCCGCACCCCTCGCTAACCGGCGTCCTGTCACGAAGCACAGCGCGTTCCGGGGCGTTTGCGGCCCGACGTTCGGCCAGCCGTTCCCGGCCCTCTGCCCGCCTCGCCCCGATAGCCGCCGGGATGCGCAGCGGCATGGGCGTGAAGCTGTCAAAGCCCGCACCTTCATGGCGCAGGGTCACAAGGGCATCGGGGTCCGCGCCACCGGACAGCAGCGCATGGGCACCATCGTGAAGGGGATGCATCGTGGCAGCGGCCAGCACATCCCCCGCGACGGTCAGCGCGTCCCAGCGCAGCGAAAGGCCAGCCCTGTCGCGACGCTCATGCAGTTCGGGCCAAGGGCAGCGGCGGGCAATGATGGTGATGGCGCGGGCGTCATCCGCCCCGCTGATGATGGTGAAAGCCCGTGCGGGCCAATGCAGTTGATGGTTCATAGCAAGCCTCTTTGGCTTGCCGGTCAGGCTGCGATGCAGTAGGTTTAGCGGGACTTATCACCGCCAAAGAAATACCGCCCCCGCCCTGAACCGGCGGGGGTTTCTTATGCGGCGTCCGAGAATGCCGCTTCGATTTCAGCGCGCTTCCAGCGGGTCATCCCGCCAATGCGAATGGGCTGGGGCAGCTTGCCGTTTCGGGTCAGACGCCACACACTCGCCTTGCTCATGCCGAGAAAGCGGGCGACTTCGGTGTCCTTCATCAGAAGCGGATTGTCGGCCATGGTGTTTTCCAACTGTGTCATGTGGAAGCATGTTCCGGCAGTCCGAAAATCCAATCAAAGCACCGCTTGCTTTTGATAGCGCCCGGCATGGACCGCGTGAGATTTCAATGCCTTATGGGAAAAGGGGGAAAATTCACGCGGCCAAGCATCCCAAAATCACCCAAAAAAATCAGGGGGAAACCGTCTAAAACGAAAAATTCGCAGGGGGCGGCATGTGAGGGACTGTGCGCCGCCGGGTTTTTGCCCCCGGTGGGGTCGCGGTCGGGGCGCTGCGACGGGGGGGCGGGTGCCGCCGTCTGGGGCTGTGTCGCGCGTTCCGTTGGCCGACACCCTCGACACAGGCCAACGCCGCTGTGCGGGGCGTATCCGTCACCCTGCGGGGCTTCGGTCTCGGACGGGCGCGGCATCGTGCAGCACCCGCCCGGCTTCGTGTCAGGCTGCGGCGGTCGCCACGGCTTCCAGCTTCTGAATTTCCGGCAGGTCCAGAAGCGCGAAGGCTTTGCGGATTAGCTGTGCTTCCACGTCATTGCATCCGGGCAGCGCAAGACAGCCGTTGCCTAGTGCCACCACCAGCCGCGCCATGTCTGCGGCAGTCAGCGGTTCAGCGGCAAGCATGGCGTCCTCAAGCTGGACCATGCGCCGATAAAGCGGGTTGGCGTCCCGGTCCTTGTCATCATCCAGAAAGCCCCACCTATCGACAAAGCGGCTCAAGGCGCACCATTCGGTGAACAGGGTTTCAATCGTCGTCATCGGTCGTTCCTCACGTTGGCCGCAAGCGGGATTGCTCACGGGGACGTGACGACACAGACGGCAGCCGTGCGGTGGGGTAATCGGTGGGGCAGGTCAGCCGAGACGGCTAAAATCCCAACGAAAACAACGCACTAACTGAAAGGATTTGGTGGAGCCAAGGGGAGTCGAACCCCTGACCTCTTGAATGCCATTCAAGCGCT
>JAUNUO010000121.1 GCA_030538135.1 Paracoccus sp. (in: a-proteobacteria) | reverse complement strand
GTGTCGGGGGCGTTATAGAACCGGTCGGCGCGCAGATGGAATTCCGGGCGCAGCGCCTCGTAGCTGGCGCGGTTCAGCATCCGGGCCTCGTCCGAGGTGGCGGTCTGGTCGGGGCGGAAACGGAAACCTTCCAGACGACCGGCGAATTCACCCTCGACCGTCACTTCGCCCTTGTCATTCACTTCGGCCACAAGGCTCTCCTTCTGCTTGAGCCGGCGCAAAAGCACGGATGTGCGCCGGTCCACAAATCGTTGCGTCAGCGCGGCGTGAAGCGCATCTGACAGGCGGTCTTCTACAGCGCGGGTTTCGCCGCGCCAATGGCTTTCGTCCTGCACCCAGCCTGTTCTTTGCGCCACATAGGTCCAGGTGCGGATATAGGCCAATCTTTTCGACAGCGCGTCGATATCGCCTTGCGTTTTATCAATCCGCGCCACGGCCCTGGCCATCCAGTCCGAGGGGATTCCCCGGCCATCATGCAGAAAGCCGAAAATTCGTGACAAAAGCGTGACATGCTCCTGCGGGGAGATGCCGCGAAAATCTGGCACGCGGCACACATCCCACAACAGGCGGATGTCGCGCGGATGGCGGGTGCGGTCGAGGATTTCCGGCAGCCCGCGCAGCGCCTTGAGCGCGTGCAGATCATCCGCCTCGCGCCCGCGCGTCAGCCATTGGCTCGACGGCGAGGTTTCCAGACTGGCGACCAGCCGGTCGAGCGTACCGAACTCCAGCGCGGCATTTCGCCACATCAGCCGCTGGATCGGCTGAAAGCGGTGGTTCTCGATGGCCTCGATCAGCCCTTCGTCCAGCGGGGCGACATCGCCGGTGACGCCGAAGGTGCCGGGTTCGGTATGTCGCCCGGCGCGCCCGGCGATCTGGCCCATCTCATGCGGGAACAGCGGCCGCATCCGCCGCCCGTCGAATTTATGCGTGGCGCTGAAGGCGACATGCCGGATGTCAAGGTTCAGCCCCATGCCGATGGCGTCGGTGGCCACCAGATAATCCACCTCGCCCGCCTGATACATCGCCACCTGCGCATTGCGCGTGCGCGGCGACAGCGCGCCCATGACCACCGCGCAGCCGCCCTTCTGCCGCCGCAGCAGTTCGGCGGTCGCATAGACATCATCGACGCTGAACCCCACGATGGCGCTGCGCGCGGGCATCCGCGACAATTTCTTCGACCCGGCCCAGGTCAGCGTGCTGAACCTTTCGCGGCGCTGAAACTGCACGCCGGGGATAAGCGCGGCAATGGCCGGACGCATGGTATCGGACCCCAGAAGCAGGGTTTCATGCAGCCCGCGCATGTTCAGCATCCGGTCGGTAAAGACATGGCCGCGTTCGGGATCGGCACACAGTTGAATCTCGTCGATGGCGACGAAGTCTGCGCCGACCTCGGGCATGGCCTCGGTGGTGGCGACCCAGTATTGCACCCGGTCTGGCACGATCCGTTCCTCGCCGGTGACCAGCGCCACGACCGACGGGCCGCGCTGTGCCACGATCCGGTCATAGACCTCGCGCGCCAGCAGGCGCAGCGGCAGGCCCATGACGCCGGTGCGATGCGCCAGCATCCGCTGGATCGCGTGATGGGTCTTGCCGGTATTGGTCGGCCCAAGGACGGCCGTCACCCGGCGATTCGTGTCGGTCATGCGTTCAGATACCTGTTCCGGCCAGCGCGGCATCCAGCCGCGCCACGCCGTCGATGGCCTCTTGCTGATGAGGGTGAATGTCAAGGCTGGCGCGATAGGCCACCCGCGCACGGGGCTGATCGCCCATTTCCTCAAGCATTCCGCCAAGCTGCGTCAGCGCCCCGAAATGGCGCGGTTCCAGTTCCAGCGCGCGGGCCAGATCGGCGGCGGCGGGGCCGTAATCGCCGCGCATCGCATAGGCTGCGGCGCGGGCCTGAAATCCCGCCGCGAAATCAGGGGCATGATCGGTCAGGGCGGTCAGATGTCCGATGGCTGAAACGGGATCGCCGGCATCCAGCGCCTCTTCCCCACGCCTGAGCAGCAGATCCATCGACGCTGATCCCGACCGCGACCATTCCCGCAGGATGTCCGATTCGGCGATACGCCATCCCTCGCCTTCGGTCTGGGCCAATTGCGCGAAAAGAGCATTCATATCTGGCGCATTTTCGGCAAATGCGGGCGAAAAACCTGCCAGCATCAACCAAATCATAACCATTGCGCGCTTGAATGCCGCAACGACAGGATGGAAATTGCCATTCACGTCAACCATAACGCGGATCTAACCCGACGACACGGGGGGTTGCCAGCAAAAGCGCAAGGAGTCTTTGAATTGAGCGATGTTGTGAACAAGGCGGTCGCCGCCCTGAACGAGAAAGTCGGCAGCTTCGGCTCGACCGCGAAATTCGTGATCGACGGCGAAGGGTCGATCATCATTGACGAAAACGGCGCCCGCGCGGCGGACGATCCTGCCGAAGTGACGCTGACCGCATCCGCCGATACCTTTCAGGGCATTCTGGATGGCAGCGTGAACCCCACCATGGCCTTCATGACCGGCAAGCTGAAGATCGACGGCTCGATGGGGCTGGCGATGCAACTGGGCACCGCCCTGTCCTGAACCGGTTGCGGCTGGCGGACCCCTCTGCCAGCCTGCGCACTATGGAACCGGCACCGTTTCATCAACTCGACGGCGACACCCTGCCACCCGCGACCGCCATTTGGGCGCGCGCCGATGATGGCATCCGCCTGCGGCTGGCCGTCTGGGCGGGGGAATCCCCGGCCGGAACGGTGCTGCTGTTTCCGGGCCGCACCGAATACATCGAAAAATATGCCGGGATCGCCGGTTATCTGGCGCAGCGCGGTTACGCCACGCTGGCCATCGACTGGCGCGGTCAGGGCCTGTCCGACCGGCTGTTGCCGGATTCGCGCGCCGGACACATCCGCGATTTCAGCGATTATCAGCGCGATGTCGTGGAAATGGTTGTCGCCGCCAATGACATGAACCTGCCACGCCCATGGCATCTGCTGGCCCATTCGATGGGCGGCTGTATCGGGCTTGGCGCACTGATGAATGATCTGCCGGTCGCCACGGCGGCATTTTCCGCCCCGATGTGGGGCATCCATCTTGGGCAGATTCCGCGCGGCATGGCCCTGGGCATCGCCTTTTTGGCCGGCCGCCTGGGGCGCGGCAGCCGCCTTGTCCCCGGAAGCGGCCCGGCGGCTGGCTGCTATGTGCTGGACGAAAGTTTCAGCGCCAACCTGCTGACTTTCGATGCCGATGCATGGTGCCGGCTTGTGCGCGAGGCCGTGGCATGGCCACATCTCACGCTCAGCGGCGCCAGCTTTGACTGGGTGGCTGGGGCGCTGAACGAATGCACGCGCCTCGCCGCGCTCACTTCACCGGAATTACCGATGCTGGTGTCTTTGGGCGGGGACGAAAAGGTAATATCGGGCAGTGCCATTCGCGATCGTGCCGCCCGTTGGCCCGACGCGCAATTGCTGGAAATCCCGCATTGCCGCCACGAGGTGATGATGGAGACCGCACCAGCCCGCGATCAGTTCCTGACAGCCATCACCACGCTGTTCGACAGCGCCCGCTGACCCGCGCGACACAACGCTTCTTGCGCGCACCGACACCCGTTCTGCGGTACTATAGCACCAAAAGCAAAACCGCGCCCCAAGGGACGCGGCCTGCATAAATCGGTCGGAAAAGGCGATCTTACTTGATCTTGCCTTCCTTGAATTCGACATGCTGCCGGGCGACCGGATCGTATTTGCGGACGACCATCTTTTCGGTCATGGTGCGGGCGTTTTTCTTCGTGACGTAGAAATACCCGGTCCCGGCCGTCGAGTTCAGACGGATCTTGATCGTCGTCGGCTTCGCCATGGTTCTTGCTCCTGCTGCGGCAGGCTGGCCCGCCGTGAAATTCCGTGAAGCCCGCCTTTTACCCGCGCGCCGCGCAGAGTCAACCGAAAAACCGGGGCATTTACCCTTAAAAACGCGCGGATGGCCTGTAAGCCGGATTCTGTTCCGGGGTTGCCCCCTTCGATGACCATTCCTCTGCGCACCGCATTGCTGCGGGCGTCAAGCTGCCAACCCGGACCACCGGGGCAAGGCCGCCCTGCCTTGACAGGCGCGTGGTCCCTATTCGGCATTGCTCCCGGTGGGGCTTGCCATGCGAGGTCTGTTGCCAGCCCCCCGGTGGGCCCTTACCCCACCGTTTCACCCTTACCCGCGCGGACGCGGGCGGTCTGTTCTCTGTGGCGCTGTCCCTGGGGTTGCCCCCGCCGGGCGTTACCCGGCACCGTTGCCTTATGGAGTCCGGACTTTCCTCGGGGGGCGCGGCCCCCGCGGTCATCCGGCCATCCGCGCAAGGGGTGATATGGCGGCGCGGGGCCGGGGTGTCAATGACCGGCGCACACGCGCGCCTGTCGAAACGAAACAAGCCCGATTTGATCCCGCAACACGGCATCGCACCCGACAGACCGACGGTAAAGGCATGGACCATTCCGGCGATCTTACGTGCGAAGATGGATCAAGAAGAACCGGGCCGAAACCGCAGCCAACCCACGACACCGCCGCCACCATCCCTGGGATGCCGCTGTCCATCCATAACCGGCACCTCGGCCAGATCGAAGGGTGAATGCCCTCGCAGACAGGCCAGATTCACCCCGTATTCATTCGGGTTCGACCGCCGCCGGTGATGCGTATAAATCCCGCAGGTCTTGCAGAAATAATGCTGCGCCACGCGGGTGCCAAACTGATATAGCGTCAGATTCCCGGCCCCCTGCACCACCTCGAACCCGTCCACCGGCGCGCTGACCGCCACTGCACCGCGCATGCGGCAGATCGAACAGTCGCATCGGCGCGCCGTCGCCAGACCATCCGTCAGCCGCACCCGAAACCGCACCGACCCACAATGACAGGCCCCGTCAACCACATCAGGCATCTTCTGTTCCACAAGTATCCGCGGGGGAGGTCTTGCCGCTGGCAAGGCCGGGGGCGGCAGCCCCCTGCGCCAGCGCGGCGGCGGCGCGGCGGTCGCCTGCATCTTCGGCCCCGCGCGCCCAAGGCCGGAACCGCAGCCGAAAGGCCGACAGCCGCATTCTGTCCTCTGCCGCAGGATAGCCGATAGCGTCCAGCGATGCCGACAGGGGCGCATCGCCCCCCGGCCCCGGCCACAGCGCCAGCCCCTGCCGCGCCAGCCGGGCCCAATCGAATCGCGGGCCGGGGTCGATCTTGCGGCCCACCGCCATGTCAGAGTGGCCGATCACCCCTGCCGGACCGATCCCCCACCGCGCCATGATTGCGCGCAGCAAATCCTCCAGTGCCGCCATCTGCGGTTCGGGAAAGGGGCGGTCGCCGGGATTGGCCAGTTCGATCCCGATGCTGCGGGAGTTGACGTCGTCACGCCCCTGCCACGACCCGGCCCCGGCGTGCCAGGCCCGGCGATCCTCGGGCACCAAAGTCTCGGTCGCGCCATCGGCGTCGATCAGCCAATGCGCCGAGACCTCGGCTTCGGGATCGCACAGCCGGGCGCGGGCACCCGCGCAATCCGGCATCCCGGTATAGTGAATCACGATCAGTTCGGGGCGCTGGCCGCGCCGGTCGCCGTGATTGGGCGAGCCGCCCGTTACAGTTGCGACTGCCGCCACGGCACCGGATTCCAGCCGCAGACAAAGCCGTCGCCGTCCGGGTCCATGCGCTGCGGGTCCTGTTCCGGCCCGCCCGCTGCCAGAAACGCGATCTGCGCCTGATCAGCATTGGCATATCCCGCGCACACCCGCGCCGCCTGCGCCTGCGAGACACCGGCGGCACGCGGCCAGACGCGCGTTCCCGGTGCGTGCTGCGCCGCAAAGGCAAAGCGGGTCAGCACCGGTGTCGCCCCGCCACTGCTGGCAACGGGTCGCCCTTCGACAGGCGCGACCGCAACGACGACCTTGCGTTCGGGCTTCCACATGATGTCGGCGGCCGTCGGCGCGTCAAAGGGCCGGGCGACCGGCACCGTGCGCGGCGGCTCGACGCCGGTCATCAGCGCCACCTCGCGGTCGCGGCGATATTCGTCGTAACGCGAGGCATCGCGCATCTGATAATTCGGATTGATCCCGTCGTGGATCGCACAGCCACCCAGGGCCGCCGCCGCCACCATCATCGCCCAGAACCGCATGACCTGCCCCTTTTTCCTGTCAGCCCGACTTTACCACCAGCGTTCCGGCTTGGCCACGAATCCCGCGGCGCGTTCCAGAACATAGGCGTGGTTCAGCAGATCGCCTTCCTCGAACGGCCGGCCGATCAGTTGCAGACCCAGCGGCAGCCCCTTGCCGTCCAGCCCGGCCGGAACCGAAATGCCTGGCAGACCGGCCATGTTCACCGTCACCGTGAACACGTCGTTCAAATACATTTCGACCGGGTCCGCCTCGGTCATCGAACCAAGCGCAAAGGCCGAGGATGGCGTGGCCGGCGTCAGGATCGCGTCGATTCCGCTGGCAAAAACCTGATCGAAATCGCGCTTGATCAGCGCGCGCACCTTGCGGGCACGGTTGTAATAGGCGTCGTAAAACCCCGCCGACAGCACATAGGTGCCGATCATGACGCGGCGCTGCACCTCGGGGCCGAAACCTTCGGCGCGGGTCTTTTCATACATCTCGGTGATGCCGTCGCCGCGCCCCAGCTTTGCGCGGTGCCCGTAACGCACCCCGTCATAGCGCGCGAGGTTTGACGATGCTTCGGCCGGCGCAATGACGTAATAGGCCGGCAGCGCGTATTTCGTATGCGGCAGCGAAATATCGACGATCTCGGCCCCGGCATCGCGCAGCATCTCGGCGCCCTTCTGCCAAAGCGCGTCGATTTCGGCGGGCATCCCCTCCATGCGGTATTCGCGCGGAATGCCGATCCTCTTGCCGCGGATGTCGCCGGTCAGCGCGGCTTCGTAATCAGGCACCGGAAGGTCGGCGCAGGTGGAATCCTTGTCGTCGGCAGATGCCATCGCGCCCAGCATGATCGCCGCATCGCGCACGGTTTTCGTCATCGGCCCGGCCTGATCCAGCGAGCTGGCATAGGCGATGATCCCCCAGCGGCTGACCCGGCCATAGGTCGGCTTTAGCCCGACCGTGCCGGTAAAGGCCGCCGGCTGACGGATCGAGCCGCCCGTATCGGTGCCGGTCGCCGCAAGACACAGGTCCGCCGCGACGGCAGCCGCCGACCCGCCCGACGATCCGCCCGGCGTCAGCCGCGCCCCATCCGGCCCGCGCCACGGGCTGACCGCATCGCCGTAAACGCTGGTCTCGTTCGACGAGCCCATGGCGAACTCGTCCATGTTCAGCTTGCCCAGCATGACCGCGCCCGCGTTCCAAAGGTTCTGCGTCACCGTCGATTCGTATTCGGGCCTGAACCCGTCCAGGATCCGGCTCGCTGCTTGGCTGGGGACGCCCAAGGTGCAGAACAGATCCTTGATCCCCAGGGGAATCCCGGTCATCGGGGCGGCATTGCCGGCCCGGATGCGCGCATCCGCCGCCGCAGCCATCGCCCGCGCCTGATCCGGCGTGTGATGAACGAAGGCATTCAGAACCCCCGCCGCGTCGATAGCCGACAGACAGGCTTCGGTCAGTTCCGCCGAGGTCGTTTCACCCTTGGCCAAGGCATCGCGCGCGCCCGCGATCGTCAGTTCGTTCAGCGCAGTCATTCCACCACCTTCGGCACGGCAAAAAAGCCCTCGCGCGCATCGGGGGCGTTTTTCAGGATCTTTTCCGGCATATTGCCGTCGGTCACCACATCCGCGCGACGTTTCAGGCGCATCGGCGTGACGCCAGTCATCGGCTCGATGCCCTCGACATCGACTTCGTTCAACTGTTCCATGAAATGCAGGATGCCGTTCAGCCTGTCGGCCAGCACGGGCAGATCGACCTCATCGACCGCAATCCGCGACAGATGCGCGACCTTGCGAGCCTCGTCTTGGGTGATGGACATGCGCGTTCCTTTCGGTTGATCCGGGGTTTACCCGCGCACACGGGGTCGCGCAAGACGCCCGACCGCACCGACCGCCCGGCGGATTGCAGACGCAAAAATTCTTGACCGACCCCGATTTTTCCTCTTGCACCCCCCGCGCGCTCTGTCTAAACACCGCCCCACGCCGCCGGACAGACCCGGCCGCGTGCCAGAGTGGCCCGTTCGTCTATCGGTTAGGACGCCAGGTTTTCAACCTGGAAAGAGGGGTTCGATTCCCCTACGGGCTGCCA
>JAUNUO010000120.1:3268-8195 GCA_030538135.1 Paracoccus sp. (in: a-proteobacteria) | reverse complement strand
TATGCCCGCGCCTTCGACTGCGACCGGACCAGCGCCTTCGGCGGCATCATCGCGCTGAACACGCCGCTGGATGCCGACACCGCCCGCGCGATCACCGAGATCTTCACCGAGGTCGTCATCGCCCCCGAGGCCAGCGACGAGGCCAAGGCGATCTTTGCAGCGAAAAAGAACCTGCGCCTGCTGACCACCGGCGGTTTGCCCGATCCGGCGGCCCCCGGCACATCCTTCCGGCAGGTCTCGGGCGGGTTTCTGGTGCAGGACCGCGACAATGGCCGCGTGCTGCGCCCCGATCTGAAGGTGGTGACGAAACGCGCGCCGACGGATGCGGAACTGGACGATCTGCTGTTCGCCTGGACCGTGGCCAAGCATGTCAAATCGAACGCCATCGTCTATGCCAAGGGTCTGGCCACCGTCGGCATCGGCGCGGGCCAGATGAGCCGCGTGGACAGCACCCGCATCGGCCGCCGCAAATCCGAGGATATGGCGCAGGTTCTGGGCCTCGACGCCCCCCTGACCGAGGGCGCGGCCGTGGCTTCCGACGCCTTCTTCCCCTTTGCCGACGGGATCGAGGCTCTGGCCGAGGCCGGGGCGCGGGCAGTGATCCAGCCCGGCGGGTCGATGCGCGATGCCGAGGTGATCGAGACAGCCGACCGCCTGGGTCTGGCGATGGTGTTCACCGGCCAGCGCCATTTCCGCCATTAAGGACCGCTGATGGCGAGCGAACCCAAAGCCCCGCGCAAGACCTCTGCCGCCGCCGAACGCCCCGGCCCGGCCGCGCCCAAACCCAAAGCCCCGCGCAAGCCGCGTGCGCCCAAGGTGGATCCCCGCCCCGCACCGGGCGCGGGCATGGCGCTCACGGCCAAGGTCGCAGCGGGCATTCTGTTGCTGGATCAGGCGTTGAAATATCTGGTGGTTCACATTCTGAACCTTGACCGGATTCACGCCATCGACGTGATCCCGCCTTGGCTGAACCTGCGCATGGCGTGGAATCAGGGAATGAATTTCGGCCTTCTGGCCAGCGAACAGAACCTGACACGCTGGGTGCTGATCGCGGTTGCGGTCGCGGTCTGCATCTGGGTCTGGGTGTGGCTGGCGCGGTCGCGCGCGGGGGTGCTGGCGCGCGTATCGGGCGGACTGCTGATCGGGGGGGCGATCGGCAACGTGATCGACCGGCTGGTCTATGGCGCGGTGGCGGATTTCCTGAACATGTCGCTGCCCGGCTGGCAGAACCCCTACAGTTTCAATGTGGCCGACATCGCCATCTTTGCCGGGGCCATCGGCCTTGTGCTGATGCCATCCGGCGATGACGACAACACCCGTGACGGCGCTGGCAAAGCGCGCTAGAACAAGCGGAACGAATAAAGAGGCGATCATGCGGGCCATTGTGCTGACCTTGGGAATGCTGGCTGTTGCGGGCCTGTCTGCGTGCAGCCGCGACCCGCATCTGATGAACATCACCTCGGGACAGGCCGGGCCCGACGAATTCGCCGTCCTGCCCACCCGGCAACTGACCCTGCCGTCGGATCTGAACGTCCTGCCCACACCGACGCCGGGCGGCAGCAATATCACCGATCCCGCGCCGATGGGCGATGCGGTGGCGGCGCTTGGCGGCAATCCGGCGCAACTGGCGGCGCAGGGGATCGGCGCGGGCGATGCGGCGCTGGTCGCCTATGCGAACCGGGGCGGCACCGCCCCCGGCATCCGCCAGCAACTGGCGCAAGAGGACGTGGCATGGCGGTCGGCCAATTCGCGCCGTCTGCTGGAAACCATCGCGCGCACCAACGTCTATATGCGCGCCTATCGCCCGATGATGCTGGATTCCCATGCCGAACAGGATCGCTGGCGCCGCGCGGGGGCGCGGGTGCCCTCGGCACCGCCCCGGCGATGATCTGTTTCGACCCGGCCACGCCGGAGTTCGGCGAAAACCCCTGGCCCGCCTATGCGGCCCTGCGCAATCAGCCGGGACTGTTCCGGTATGAACCTTTCGGCGGCTGGCTTGCCGCGCGCTTTGCCGATGTGCAGGCCATCGTGACCGACCGGCGCATGGTGCGCAGCCCGGCGGCATTCTTGCCGCCCGATCAGGTCCGCGCGATGCAGCGGGCGGCGAATTTCCACGACATGCCCTATCACGAACGGTTCGTGCAGACCTCGATGCTGGAAATCGACGGTCCCGATCACGACCGCCTGCGCCGCGCGGTGTTCCCCTATTTCACCCGGACCCGGCTGGAAAGCCTGCGTCCCGCCATTGCCGCCACCGCCGATGCGCTGATCCGCGATCTGATCCCGCGCGGGCAGATCGACTTTGTTCAAGATCTGGCCGCCGATCTGCCGGGCCGCATCATCGGCCGCCTGATCGGCACCCCCGATGCGGACAGCCGCCAGATGACGCAATGGTCCGAGGATGTGGTCAGCTATTTCGACATCGACCGGACCGCGGAGAAAAAGGAACGGGCCGAACGGGCCACGCGGCTGTTTCACGACTATCTGGCCGATCTGCGCGCCGAACGCATCGCCCGCCCCCGCGACGATCTGATGACCGCTCTGATCGGGGCCGAATCGCGCGGCGAATTGCGCGGGGACGAACTGATCGCCTCGGTCATGCAGATCCTGCACGCGGGCCACGGATCGACCATCGACGTGCTGGGGTCGGGGCTGCACGCCCTGTTGACGCACCCCGATCAGATGGCCCGGTTGCGCGCCGATCCAGCTCTGATGCCGACCGCCGTGCAGGAAATGTTCCGTTGGGCCGCGCCGCTGCCGTTCTTTCACCGCTATGCCTCGGTCGATCTGACGGTTGCCGGGCGCGACTGGGCGCGGGGCACGAAATTCGCCGTGCTGTATGCCAGCGCCAACCGCGACCCGGCGGCCTTTCCCGACCCCGACCGTTTCGACATCGCGCGCAACCCGAACCGCCACATCGCCTTTGGCGGCGGGCCGCATGTCTGTCTGGGCAACAACCTGTCGCGGATGAACATGGAGGCCATCTTCGCCTCGCTGATCGCGCAGACCCGCCGGATCGACCTCGCCGGGCCGGTCGAGTGGAAAACGGGCCTTCAGGCGCATGGCCCGATCAGCCTGCCCATCCGCCTCAACTGAAAGGAAAGAAATGGCACGGATCGGATTCTTGGGCACCGGCGAAATCGCGGCGGCGCTGGTGGAAACGCTGGCGGACGATGGCCACCAGATCACCCTGTCGCGGCGATCCGAGGCGGTGTCGGAACAGTTGGCGGCGCGGTTCCCGGGCGTAAGACGGGCGGATAATCAGCAGGTCGTGGATGACAGCGATGTAGTCATCGTCTGCCTGCTGGCCGATGTGGCGCGTCAAGTGCTGCCCGGCCTTCGGTTCCGCGAGGGGCAGACGGTGATCTCGGTCATGGCGCGGATGCCGGTGGCAGAATTGTCTACGCTCTGCGCGCCGGCGCGCGATACCTGCGCGGCGATCCCCCTGCCCCCGATCACGCTGGGCGGGACGCCGCTTGCCGTGTATCCCGACAATGCGCAACTGCGGGCGATCTTTGGCGCCCATGCCACCATCCATGTCTGCGATTCGGAAACCGCGCTGGCGGCGCATTTCGCGGCGACCGGTATTCTGCTGCCGCTGCTGGATCAGATCGACGTGGCGGCGGGCTGGCTGGCCGGTTTCACCGGCGACCGCGCCGCCGCCACCGATTATCTGGCGGGGCTGATCGGCGGCTATTGCCGGCTGCTGGCACAGACGCCCGATCTGCCGCGCCTGCGTGCCGGCCTGAACACCGAAGGCGGGCTGAATCAAACTCTCAGCCGCAAACTGGCCCAAAGCGGCGCCCCTGACGCGCTGGCCGAGGGGCTGGACAGCCTGCGCGTGGGGCTGAACCTGCCGCCCCGGACCTGATCCACATTCATCCGGGCCAGATTTCCGGGCGATACCCCACCTCACACAAAGCCGCGAGGCTGCTTGCGCAGCCGGCGCGCAACCGGCACCTTCTGGGCAGCAATCGAAAGGATGCCCATGCGCGCGCCCCTTGCCGTTCTGACCGCCCTTGCCCTGACCAGCCCGGCGCTGGCCGAAGTGCCGCCCGAGATCAGCCATTTCACCCTGCCCAACGGGCTTGAAACCGTGGTCATTCAGGATCACCGCGCCCCGGTCGTGGTGCAGATGGTGTGGTATCGGATCGGGTCTGCCGATGAACAGCCGGGCAAATCCGGCATCGCGCATTATCTGGAACACCTGATGTTCAAGGGCACGGACAAGCTGGCCCCCGGCGAATTCAGCCGCACGGTGACGCGCAACGGCGGCATGGACAACGCCTTTACCAGCTATGATTTCACCGCCTATTTCCAACGCATCGCCGCCGACCGCCTGCCTCTGGTGATGGAAATGGAATCCGACCGTATGGCCAACCTGCGCATCGGCGAGGACGACTGGCAGGCCGAACGGCAGGTGGTTCTGGAAGAGCGGGCGCAGCGCACCGACAGCAACCCCCGCGCCCTCTTTGCCGAGGAAGCCAGCGCGGTGCAGTTCTATAACCACCCCTACGGCCGCCCCGTCATCGGCTGGCGGCAGGAAATGGAGGGGCTGACCCGCGACGACGCCATCGCCTGGTATGACGACCATTATTCCCCGAACGAGGCGATCCTGATTCTGGCCGGCGACGTGACCCCCGAACGCGCCCGCGAACTGGCCGAACAATATTACGGCCCGATCCCGCCCAAGGGCGAGGCCGCGCCGCGCATCCGCCCGCAGGAACCGACCCAACGATCCCCGCGCCGGATGGAGATGACCGATCCCCGTGTGCCGCAGCCGATGCTGAACCGTTCCATTATCGCCCCCGAACGCAACGCGGGCGATCAGACCCGCGCCGCCGCGCTGACCGTTTTGTCGGAACTGCTGGGGGGCAACATGCAGACCTCGGTTCTGGGGCGCGAACTGGCGATGACCGGCAAGGCT
>JAUNUO010000120.1:1271-3168 GCA_030538135.1 Paracoccus sp. (in: a-proteobacteria) | reverse complement strand
CATTCAGGACGTGACCGACTGGCCCGACATTCTGGCCGCCGTCACCGCCGATGACGTGATGGCCGCCGCGCGCGATCTGCTGTCATCCGACGCGACCGTTACCGGCTGGTTGCTGCCCGCCGCACAGGAGACCGCGCAATGATCCGCGCCACATTTACATTCTGCCTTGCCCTGATCGTTGCCCCGGCTGCTCATGCGATCGACATTCAAGAGGTGACATCGCCCGGCGGCATCACCGCATGGCTGGTCGAGGATCACTCGATCCCCTTCACCGCCGTGTCGCTGGCCTTCATGGGCGGCGCCAGCCTGGACACCGCCGACAAACGCGGGGCCGTGAACCTGATGGCCTCGACGCTGGAAGAAGGCGCCGGGCAACTGGACGCCACCGGCTTTGCCGAAGCCGTGGAAACCCTGGGCGCGCAGTTTTCCTTTTCGGCGGGCGATGACGCGCTGTCGGTCGATCTGCGCGCGCTGACGGAAAACCGCGACGAAACCGCCGCGCTGCTGGCGCAGGCGCTGACGCAGCCCCGGTTCGACGCGGATGCGGTGGATCGTGTGCGGGCGCAGGTGCAGGCCGTCATCCGGTCCGAGGATACCAACCCCAACGCCATCGCCGCCAAGGAAATGGCGCGGCAGGCATGGGGCGATCACCCCTATGCCACCTCGGTCAACGGCACGGCGGAAACAGTAGCGGTGCTGACGCAGACCGATCTGATCGAGGCCAAGAACCGCGTTCTGGCCCGCGACCGGGTGGTGATCGGCGCGGCAGGCGACATTACCCCGGACGAACTGGGCGCGATGCTGGACACGATCCTTGGCGGGTTGCCCGAACAGGGCACCGCGCCTCTGCCCGACAAGGCGGTGCTGGGGCTGACCGGCGGCGTCACGGTGATCGACTGGGACAGCCCGCAGACCGTGGTTTCCTTTGCCGGGCCGGGCCTGCCGATCGACGACCCGGATTATTTCGCCGCCTTCGTGGCCAATCACATCCTTGGCGGCGGCGGGTTTTCCAGCCGGTTGATGGATGAAATCCGTGAAAAGCGCGGGCTGAGCTATGGCATCGGCACCAGCCTTTCGACCAGCATCTATGGCCAGACATGGCAGGGCGGATCGGCCATCGCCAATGCCAATGTCGGCGAGGCGGTGGGCCTGATCCGCGCCGAATGGGATCGTCTGGCGCAGGGCGTGACCGATGCCGAACTGGCGGATGCGAAAACCTATCTGACCGGGGAATATCCGCTGCGGTTCGACGGCAACGGCAAGATCGCAGGCATCCTGACCGGGATGCAGATGGTCGGCTTTCCGATCGACTATCCCAACACGCGAAACGCGAAGGTCGAGGCCGTGACCGCCGCCGATGTGCAGCGCGTGGCACAGCGGCTGCTGCGTTCCGACAATCTGCGGTTCGTGCTGGTCGGGCGGCCCGAGGGTATCGCGGAAACCCCGTGACGAAAAAGGCCGCGCCGTTCAGGCGCGGCCCTTCCCGATGCCGTAACCGGGAACAGGATCAGGGCATCAGGGGTTGTTAACACGCACGGCACCCGACGCGCCCAGACCGGCACCGGCAACAGCGCCGACCGGGCCAGCCACCACGGCACCGGTTGCGGCACCAGTGGTCGCGCGGGTCGCGGCATTCGGCCCGCAGGCGGCGACGGTCAGGGCAAATCCGCCCAGCAGGGCAGCAGTCACAATCTTGGTCATGTTCATTTCCTTTCTCAAGGCTATGAACCCCGAACACACAACCGTGACGTGCGGTTCCGTTAACCAATGATAATTTCGCGTTGCACCGGCCCCACCCCACCCGCCGCACCGTCATGGAATCATTGGCCTTGACCGCATCGCCTGCTACATCTGGGGGCATGAACAGCCCAAGCCCCAACATCCGGCCCGTGATCCG
>JAUNUO010000120.1:0-1171 GCA_030538135.1 Paracoccus sp. (in: a-proteobacteria) | reverse complement strand
CGCATCACCCCGGTGCGCCCGGCGGCGGGCAATCGCGGCACGGTGGTGGAACTGCGCGATCTGTTCTTTGCCACCCCCGCCCGGTTGAAATTCCTGCGCAGCGAACGGGCCGAAACCCAGGCCATCGCCGATGTGGCGCGGCGGCTGGCAATGGCGGAACCCTATGTCGCCTTTACCCTGACAGATAGCGGGCGCGAAATCTTTCGCGCCGATGCCGAACAGGGCGATCTGTTCGGCGCGCTGGAATCACGGCTGGCGCGGATCATGGGGCGCGATTTCATCGACAACGCCCTGTGCATCGACGCGGAACGCGACGGCGTAACGCTGACCGGCTTTGCCGCCCTGCCCACCTATTCGCGCGGCGCGGCGGTGGCGCAGCATCTGTTCGTGAACGGTCGGCCGGTGCGGGACAAGCTGCTGACGGGGGCCTTGCGCGCCGGTTATATGGATGTGCTGGCGTCCGGGCGGCACCCCGCGGCGGCGCTGTTCGTCACCTGCGATCCGCATCTTGTCGATGTGAACGTCCATCCCGCCAAGGCCGAAGTGCGGTTCCGCGACCCTGCGGCAGCGCGCGGGCTGGTGGTGACGGCGCTGCGCCATGCCCTTGCGGGATCGTCGCCGCGCGCGGCCACGACGCTGGGCGACGCGACCGTGGCCGCCTTTCGCCCGGAACCCGCGCATTTTGCTGCGCCGCGCGCCGCGCTATCTGCCGCATATGCCGCGCAGGCCCCGCTGCACCCCGGCTTTGCCGAAGCACCGGCGGCGCGGATCGAACCCGAACGTGCCCCGCCGCCCGATGACGCGCCCCTGGGTGCCGCCCGCGCGCAGATCCACGAAAACTGGATCATCGCCCAGACCGGCGACGGGCTGGTGATCGTCGATCAGCACGCCGCCCATGAACGGCTGGTTTACGAACGGCTCAAATCGCAGGCGGCGGCGCGTGACATCCCGACGCAGGCCCTTCTGGTGCCGGAAATCGTCGAACTGTCGGCGACGGATGCCGCGCGGGTGCTGGATCATGCGCCCGAACTGGCCACCCTCGGTCTGGTCATCGAACCCTTCGGCGGCACCGCCGTCGCCGTGCGTGAGGTGCCCGCCATCCTGCCGCGCCTGAACGTCGCCGCGCTGATCCGCGACATTCTGGACGATCTGGCCGATCTGGGCGCATCCG
>JAUNUO010000119.1 GCA_030538135.1 Paracoccus sp. (in: a-proteobacteria) | reverse complement strand
GTCACCTCGGCCCCGTCGCGGCCCGGATGGGCGCCGGTGATGACCGCGCCGATCCGGGTGATGTCCGGGGCGCGGATCAGGCCGGCGGCGATGGCGTGCTGGCATTCGCCGATGCTGATGGCCTGCGCCACCTCGTCGGTGAACAGCCGCGCGCGGGCGATCAGCGCCGGGTCCAGTTCCTGCTTGCCCTTGGTGTCGGTGCCCATCGCGGCGATATGGGTCGGGCCGGTGACATGGGCATCCAGCAGCAAGGGCGAAAAGGCCGAGGTGATCGAAATGATGACATCGGCTTCGGCGCCCAGCCGGTCCAGTTCGACCGCCTGAAACGGCAGGCCCAGTTCGGCGGCGGTATCGGCCAGCCGGGTCAGCATGTCCGGGTGGTGGTTCCAGCCGATCACGCGGTCGAAATCGTGGACGCGGGCGGCGGCGCGCATCTGGAAGGCCGACTGATGGCCGGCGCCGATCATGCCCAGCACGCGGGCGCCCGGCGGGGCCAGATGCCGGATCGACACCGCGCTGGCCGCCGCCGTGCGCAATGCGGTCAGCAGGTTGCCGCCCACCGCCGCCCGCACGCGCCCGGTATCGGCATCGAACAGGAACACCGTGGACTGATGGTTTATCAGCCCGCGATCCTGATTGTGCGGCCAATAGCCCCCGGCCTTGAGGCCCAGCGTCAGCGCCGATCCGTCGAACCCGCCCTTGAAGCCATAAAGCGCGTCCTGATGGCCGATCGCCTCGCGCACCACGGGAAAGTTGTAGGCCCGGTCCTCGGCCATGGCGGTGAACACCGCCGCGACCGCGTCATAGGCCGCCTGCGGCGTCACCAGCCCGGCGATGGCGCTTTCGGGAACGATCAGCATGTCATCTCTCCTCTTGGAAGGGGTCACGGGGTGTCCGGGCGCATCGCGTGATAGATGCTGCCCCCCAAAATCGCTCCGATGACCCAGTTATAGCCGGTCAGAACCTCGAACCACGGCACCCAGACCGTCGCCACCGAAAAGATCGCCGCCAGCGCAAAGGCCCTGACAGCCGCAAGGTTCCATCCGTTCTGATAATGATATGTCCCGCCCTCCATGTCATAGAGATCGGGGACGATCAGGTTCTGGCGGCGATGCCAGTAGTAATCGACGATCAGGATACCGAAGATCGGGGCCAGCGTCGCGCCCAGCGTGTTGACGAAACCGCTGATCCCGAACTGGCTGATAAAGCTTGTCCAGAACCCGCCGATGACCAGCGCAAAGACGGATGTGATCAGCCCCGCCGTGCGAAAGCTGATCCGTCCCGGCGCAAGGTTGGCGATCCCGTTCACCGCCGGGATGAAGTTGGCGACCAGATTGATCCCGACCGTCGCCGCGAAAAAGGTGATGGCGGCAATAACGCTGAGCAGCACGCTGTCGGTCCGCTCGACGATTTCGGTCGGGTTGATGAGCGCCTCGCCAAAGACGACCGCCGCGCCGCCGGTGGTCAGCAAGGCCAGCGCCGAAAACAGCACCATGTTGAAGGGCAGACCCGTCAGGTTGCCGATGATCATCGCGCGCCGGTTCCTAGCATAGCGGGAAAAATCGCTGAAGTTGATCATCACCGCAGCAAAATAGGCGACCATCGTGCCGACGATGGCGACAAACCCGGTAAATTCGGTCCAGAGCGTCGCCTGAGGGTTGGCAAAGATTGTCGCCGTTGCCGACAGCAATTGCCCGTCCGAGCGTTGCCACAGCACGATGACCAGCCCGATCATCACCAGATAGACAAAGGGACCGGCGATGTTGAGAAAGGTCTCGACCCAGCCCATCCCGCGCCAGAAAATGACGATGTGCAAGGCCCAGACGATCAGGAAGGACAGCCAGTCCAGCCCGGTCATGCCAAGGATTTCGGCCCCGCCGCTGATCCCGGTGACCGACCGCAGCAGCAAGGCCAGCGCGGTCGAGGCGAAATAGACCTGCACCCCATACCAGAACACAGCCACTGTCGCGCGCAGCACCGCCGGCAGCCGTGCGCCGGCGGTGCCAAGGCTGGCGCGCGCAAAGACGGGGTAGGGAATGCCGTATTTCTCGCCCGGCGCACCCGACAGGTTCACCATCCACATGGTGAACAAACCTGCCGCGATCAGCGCGGCAAATGCCGTCCAGCCGCTGACGCCGAAGGATATGAACAGCGATGCGACCAGCGAATAGCCGAACAGCGACTGCACGTCGTTGGCCCAGATGTTGAAGATGGCGAACCAGCCCCAGGTCTTTTCATCGGCCCCGGCCGGGTTCAGGATGTGCTGACTTTCGGGCGCCATCGTATCGCCGGACATGAACTGATGCTGATTCGATCCTGCCATTTCCTGTCCTCCCGGCGATTACCATCTTCAATTCACCGTTCCCCCGACGATATGCCGTGCGCGGATCAGTAACCCTTTCCGCGCGCCGACACCGGCCAGATGGTTTCGACGACGCCGCCCCGCACGCCGACATACCAGTCATGGACGTTGCAGGTCGGGTCGCAATGGCCGGGCACCAGTTTCAGCTTTTCGCCGACCTTCAGCACGCCCTGCGGATCGGCCACGACGCCGTGTTCGTCGCTGCATTTCACATATTCCACATCGTCGCGGCCATAGATGAAGGGCAACCCGCTATCGACCGACTGCGCCTTGAGGCCCGCGTCCACGACCGCCTTGTCGGGCTTGGCGTGGGACATGACGCTGGTCAGGATGAACAGGGCGTTTTCCCATTCGTTCTTGTCGATTCGGTTGCCGTCCTTGTCCTTGATGCGGCCGTAATCGGCATCCATGAAGGCATAGGAACCGCATTGCAGTTCGTTGTAAACACCCGAATTGCTTTCGAAATAATACGACCCGGTGCCGCCGCCCGAGACCAGTTCGGTTTCCAGTCCGGCGGCTTTCAGCGCCTCGACGGCCTCGGTCACCTGCGCGATGGCGGCGTCGAGTTTCGCCTTGCGGGCGTCGTAATCGTCCATGTGCTGCATCGCGCCCTGATAGGCTTGCAGCCCCTTGAAGGTCAGGCCCGGTGCGGCATCCGCCGCCTTGGCGATCTCGACCACCTTGTCGGCGCCGATGACGCCGCAACGGCCCGCGCCGCAGTCGATTTCCACGAATACGCCGATCTCGGTGCCGTGTTTTTGTGCCGCCGCCGACAGGTCGGGAATATTGGCCACGTCATCGACGCAGACGATCACGCTCGCACCCAATTTCGGCAGACGGGCCAGGCGGTCGATCTTGGCCGCGTCGCGCACCTGATTGCTGACAAGGATTTCGCGGATGCCGCCACGTGCAAAGGCCTCGGCCTCGGACACCTTCTGGCAGCAGACACCGACCGCGCCACCCATGTCCTGCTGCAATCGCTGCACGTCCACGGATTTGTGCATCTTGCCGTGGCTGCGGTGGCGCATCCCGTGCGATTTCGCGTAATCGCCCATCTTGCGGATGTTGCGTTCCAGCGCATCCAGATCGAGGATCAGGCAGGGCGTCTGGATGTCTTCTTCCTTCATGCCGGGCTTGGCCGGAATGTCATAGCCGACCTCGTAATCATCAAGGTTCAGGTCGTCGGAACTGATCGGGGTGGTCATGCTTTGCTTCCTTCCATCCAGGGCAGGCGGTCCAGATCGACGTTGCCGCCGGTGACGATGATGCCGACACGCTTGCCGGCGAAACGGTCCTTGTTCTTCAGAATGGTCGCCAGCGGCACGGCCGAGGACGGCTCCATCACGATCCGCAGGTGTTTCCAGATCAGCTTCATCGCCTCGACGATCTCGGGGTCCGAGGCGGTCAGGATGTCGCTGACGTGGTTCGACACGAAATGCCAGGTCAGATCTTTCAGCGGCACCAGCAGGCCGTCGGCGATGGTCTTTGGCGCGTCGTCGGCGATGATGTGACCGGCCTTGAAGCTGCGATAGGCGTCGTCGGCCTGTTCGGGTTCGGCGGCGATCACCTGCACCTCGGGCGCAAGCGTCGCCAGTGTCAGACAGGTGCCGGAAATCATCCCGCCGCCGCCGATGGGGGCCATCATCACATCCAGCCCGTCGGTCTGTTCCATGACTTCGCGCGCGCAGGTGCCCTGCCCGGCGATCACGCGCGGGTCGTTGTAGGGGTGGACGAAATCGCCCCCGGTCGCGGCCTGAACCTGCGCAAAGGTCGCCTCGCGCGATGAGGTGGACGGATCGCATTCGGTGATCCGCCCGCCATAGCGGCGCACGGTGTCCTTTTTCGCCTGCGGGGCGGTGCGCGGCATCACCACGTTGCAGGGAATGCCGCGCCGCATCGCCGCATAGGACAGGCAGGACGCATGGTTCCCCGAGGAATGGGTGGCCACGCCCCGGCGCGCCTGTTCGTCATCCAGACCAAAGACCGCATTGGCGGCACCGCGGACCTTGAAGGCCCCCGGTTCCTGAAAATTCTCGCATTTGAAGAACAGCCGCGCGCCGGTCAGGTCATCCAGATAATCCGAGGTGCGGATCGGGGTGCGGCGGATATGCGGCTTGATCCGCTCGTGCGCGGCCAGCATGTCGTCATAGCCGGGGATCAGCATCTGCGTCATGTCACGCGGCCTTGCGGCGGGGTTCCGCCGTGGTCATGCGGAAATGGTCCTGCGCGGCGGCGACACCGCTGCCCAGTTGCACCGGCACGCCGACATCGGCCAGCACCATTTCCGCCGTTGACAGGCCGGCCAGCACCATCACCTCGGTCAGGCTGCCCAGATGGCCGATGCGGAACACCTTGCCGGCCACGTCGCCAAGGCCGGTGCCAAAGGCCACGCCATAGGCGTCCAGCGCGCGCGACACGACCTCGTTGCCGTCGATGCCGTCGGGCAGGCGGATGGCGCTGACGCTGTCGGAATAAAACTCCGGCCGCGTGGCGCAAAGTTCCAGCCCCCATGCGGCGACGGCGCGGCGGACGCCCTCGGCCAGACGGTGGTGGCGGGCAAAGACGCTGTCCAGCCCCTCGTTCAGCAGCATGTCGCAGGATGCTTTCAGCCCCGCAATCAGCCCGACCGGCGGGGTATAGGGATAGCCGTTGCGGGCATAGCCGGTGGCCATGTCGCGCACGTCAAAGAAGGTGCGCGGCAGGCGCGCGGTTTCCAGCGCCGCCATCGCGCGGGGCGAGAATCCGACGATGGCCAGACCCGGCGGCAGCATGAAGCCCTTTTGCGATCCGGTGACGGCAATATCGACGCCCCATTCGTCCATGCGGAAATCATAGCAGCCGATGGAACTGACCCCATCGACGAACAGCATCGCCGGATGCCCCGCCGCGTCGATGGCGCGGCGCACGGCGGCGATGTCGGATCGCACGCCGGTGGCGGTTTCGTTATGGGTGGCCAGCACGACCTTGATCTTGTGATCCTTGTCGGCGGTCAGGATTTCCTCGAACCGGTCGGCCGGGATACCCTCGCCCCACGGCACCTCGATGAATTCGACATCCAGCCCGTGACGCTGGCACATGTCGATCCAGCGGTGGCTGAACATGCCGTTGCGGCAAGCCAGAACCTTGTCGCCGGGCGACAGCGTGTTGGTGATCGCCGTTTCCCAGCCGCCGGTGCCGGTGGACGGGAACAGGAACACCTGCGCCGCAGTCGTTTTCAGCACCTTTTTGACGCCCTCGATCGCCGGATGCAGCATCCGCCCGAACACGGGGCTGCGATGGTCGATGGTCTGCATGTCCACGGCCTTGCGCAGGGCGTCCGGGATGTTCGTCGGTCCGGGAATGAAAATCGGGTTCTGCTGGTTCATGTCCTCTCCTCCCCATCAAGGCGGCCGGTCTGTCCGGCATGTCTGGGCTTGGTTCAGGGTAAGGCATGTCCGCGCGACCGCGCAATTTTACTGAAATAATTTCCCTTCTTGCGGATAATTCGAATTTCTGATTGGATTCAACAAGATGATTTTCCCGCGGTCCCGCCGTGATTGTTAAGCAAAGCCGAACACAGTCTTTAGATGAACGATAAGGAACCCCCTCGCCGGCGCGGCCGCCCGCGCAAGGACAGCGTTTCGGACGGCAGCGCGCTTCAGGCTTTGGGGCGCGGGATCGAGGTTCTGGCGGCGCTGGCCGACGAAGGGCGCGGCATCACCCTGACCCGGCTGGCCGCGCGGCTGGACCAGCCGACATCGTCGCTGCACCGTGTTCTGGTGACGCTGGAAGGGCGCGGCCTTGCCGAAATGGACCCGATGACCCAGCATTGGAGCGTCGGCGCCGAAGCCTTTCGCATCGGGTCGGCCTTCGTGCGCCGGAACGCGCTGGTCGAACGCGCCCGCCCGATCCTTCAGGCGCTGGTGGACGAGACAGGCGAGACGGCGAATCTGGGCGTTGCGCGGACCGGGTCGGTGCTGTTTCTGGCACAGGCCGAAACGCCCGAGATGATCCGCGCCTGCATTCCGCCCGGCACGCTGGCGCCGATGCACGCATCGGGCATCGGCAAGGCGTTGCTGGCCCATCAGACGGTGGATGAATTGCGTGGTCATCTGGGCGCCGGTCTGGCGCGGTTCACGCCACAGACGCTGACGGCGCTGCCCGATCTGATGGCGGCGCTGGAACAGGTGCGGGCGCGCGGATTCGCGCTGGATGACGAGGAACGCACGCCGGGGATGCGCTGCATCGCGGCGCCGGTCTTTGACCTGACCGGGCGGGCGGTCGCGGGCATGTCGGTGTCAGGCCCGCTGACCCGCATGGGAAACGGGCGGATCACGGCGCTGGCCGATTGCGTCATGCAGGGCGCGGCCGATCTGTCGCGGCATCTGGGCGCGGCCGGGCGCTGAACGCCGGCCGCGCCCCTTGTTCGGCTGTGGGGGTCTAGTGCCCGCCGAAAAAGGCGTATTTGGCCACGAACAAGCCGGCGATGATCCAGGTCGCCAGATGAACCTCGCGCGCGCGGCCGGTCAGCAGCTTGATGAGCGCATAGCTGATAAAGCCGAAGGCCAGACCGTTGGCGATGGAATAGGTAAAGGGCATGGCCAGCGCGGTCAGGGCGGCGGGCGCGGCCTCGGTCACGTCGTCCCATGTCACCTCGGCCAGTTCGCGCATCATCAGCGTGGCGACATACAACAATGCCGGCGCGGTGGCATAGGCCGGCACCGATCCGGCCAGCGGCGCAAAGAACATGGCCAGCAGAAACAGCACGCCGACCGTCACCGCCGTCAGCCCGGTGCGCCCGCCCGCCTGAACGCCCGCCGCGCTTTCGACATAGGCGGTGGTCGATGACGTGCCCAGCAGCGAACCGGCGGTGATCGCGGTCGAATCCGCCAACAGCGCGCGACCAAGGTTCTTGTTGGTATGGGTCGGCCCCTCGACCAGAAGGCCGGCGCGCTTGGCCACGCCGATCAGCGTGCCGGTGGCGTCGAACACCTCGACCAGAACCATGACCAGGATCACCTGAAAGATGCCGTGGGTCAGCGCGCCCATCAGATCGAGTTGCAGGAATGTCGGCGCGATGGAGGGCGGCATCGACACGACCCCGCCGAACTGGCTGATGCCCAGTGCGATGGCGGCGATGGTGATGACGATGATTCCGATCAGGATCGCGCCGGTGATCCGCAGGCTGTCCAGCGCCACGATGATGAAAAAGCCGATGATGGTCAGCAGGGTGCCCGGTGCCGTCAGATCGCCCAGGGTGACGAAGGTCGCCTCGCTGGCGACGACCAGCCCTGACGATTTCATCGCGATGATCGCAAGGAACATCCCGATCCCCGCCGCAATCGCGCTGCGCATCGAGGCGGGAATGCCCGCGATCAGCCAGCGCCGGATGCCCGTCACCGTCAGGATCAGGAAGATCAGCCCCGAAATGAACACCGCGCCAAGCGCCTGTTGCCAGGTGAACCCCATCGCACCGACGACGGTAAAGGCGAAAAACGCGTTCAGCCCCATGCCCGGCGCCATGCCGATCGGCCAGTTGGCCCACAACCCCATGATGATCGAGCCGACCGCCGCCGCCAGACAGGTCGCCACAAAGACGGCGTTCCGATCCATCCCGGTGGTCGCCAGAATGTCGGGGTTGACGAAAATGATATAGGCCATTGTCAGAAAGGTGGTAATGCCTGCGATGATCTCGCGGCGGATCGAACTTCCCCCTTCCCGAACCGCGAAGATGCGTTCGAGCATGTCTTTATCCCTCCCTGCGCGGCATACGCGCCTTTCCTGCATAGGGCATGGCCGATGGGCGCCACAATTTATTATGCGTTGCAATAGTTTCAACATTTTCTGGGGATGT
>JAUNUO010000118.1:4990-8362 GCA_030538135.1 Paracoccus sp. (in: a-proteobacteria) | reverse complement strand
ACGCGGGTTCCGCTGGCCCTGCTGGATCGGATTGCGGGGCGCATCGTGATGCTGGAACCGCGCCGTCTGGCCGCCCGCGCGGCGGCGGATCGCATGGCGCAGACCCTGGGCGAAAGAACCGGCCAGACCGTCGGCTATCGCATCCGGGGCGAGGCGGTGCCGGGCGCACGGATCGAGGTCGTGACCGAGGGCATCCTGACCCGGATGATCCAGTCCGACCCGGCGCTGGAGGGAATCGGCGCGGTGATCTTCGACGAATTTCACGAACGCAGCCTGAACGCCGATCTGGGCCTTGCGCTGGTCTGGCAGGCGCGCACGCTGCTGCGCCCCGATCTGGCGGTGCTGGTGATGTCGGCGACGCTGGAGGCCGAACCCGTCGCCGCGATGCTGGACCATGCGCCGGTGATCCGGTCGGAAGGGCGGGCCTTTTCGGTCGAGACCCGCTGGCTGGACCGACCCCTGCCTGCCGGCAGCCGCCTGATCCCCGAGGCCGCGCGGCTGATTATTCAGGCCGAGGCCGAGACGCGCGACACCGGCGGCACCCTGCTGGCCTTTCTGCCGGGCGAGGGCGAAATCCGCCGCGTCGCCGCGATGCTGGACGGAACCGGGGCCGAGGTGCTGCCGCTTTATGGCGCGCTGGACGGGCGGGCGCAGCGGGCGGCGCTGGCCCCGCCGGGAACACGGCGGCGGATCGTGCTGGCGACCGCGATCGCGGAAACCTCGCTGACCATCCCCGGGGTGCGGGTGGTGGTGGACGCGGGCCGGGCGCGGCGGGCGCGGTTCGACCCCGGTTCGGGCATGTCGCGGCTGGTCACGGAACGGGTCAGCCGGGCCGAGGCCGATCAGCGCCGGGGCCGCGCGGGCCGGGTGGCGCCGGGCATCTGTTACCGCATGTGGGCGCGGGCCGAGGAGGGTGCCCTGCCCGCCTTTGCCCCGCCGGAAATCGCCGTGGCCGATCTGGCGGGCCTTGCGCTGGAACTGGCGGTCTGGGGGGCGGAACCGGATGATCTGGCCCTGCTGACCCCGCCGCCCGAGGGCGCGCTGGCCGAGGCAAGGGCCTTGCTGGCCGATCTGGGCGCGCTGGACGAGGGCGGCCGGATCACCCCGCACGGGCAGGCTCTGGCACGGGTGCCGCTGCATCCGCGTCTGGCGCATATGCTGATGCGGGCCGGACCGGATGCCGCCGATCTGGCCGCGCTGATCGCCGGGCGCGATCCCCTGCGCGGTGCCCCCGCCGATCTGGCCCTGCGCCTGCTGGCCCTGCGCGACGGGCGCGCCTATGCCGACCGCCACCCTTGGCCTGCCGATCCGGGCGGTTTGGCGCAGGCGCGGGACGAGGCGAAACGGCTGCGCCGGATTGCGTCCCGCGACGGGCGGGGGGCCAGCCCCCCGCACCCCCCGGCGTATTTGGACAAACAGGAAACAATGTCGCCGGGTGCGATGGCGGCGCTGGCCTATCCCGACCGGATCGGGCTGCGGCGCAAAGGGGATGAGCCGCGTTTCGTTCTCTCGGGCGGCAAGGGCGCGGTTCTGGATGCCGCAGACCCTTTGGCGGGGCAGCGGCTGATCGTGGCGGTTGATCTGGATGGCGATGCGCGCGAGGCGCGGGTGCGCATGGCCGCGCCGATCACCGAAGGCGAGGTTCGGACGCTGTTCGCGGATCTGATCGAAGCCGCCCGGACCGTCGAATGGTCGCGGCGCGAGGGGCGCGTGCTGGCGCGGGTGCAGGAACGGCTGGGGGCCTTGGTTCTGTCGGATCGCATCTGGACGGACGCGCCCGAAGATGCCGCAGCGCGGGCAGCCTTTGAAGGGCTGCGGCAGGACGGATTGCCTTGGACAACCAAGGCGGCACGGCTTCGGGCGCGGATCGCGCTGGCCGATGGCCTGCCACCCTGCGACGATGACAGTCTGCTGGCCGATCCGGACTGGTTGCTGCCCTGGCTTGGCCGCGCCCGGACCCGCGCCGATCTGCGCGCGCTGGACCTGAGCGAAGCCCTGTTGGCCCGCATCGGCTGGGACGGGCAACAGCGGCTGAAATCCGAGGTTCCGGCGGCCTTCAGCACGCCACTGGGTCGGCAGGTGCCGATTGATTACGACCACGCCGATCCCTCGATCGAGGTCCGCTTGCAGGAACTGCTCGGCGTGACGCGCCATCCCATCGTCGGCGGGCGACCGCTGCGGATCACCTTGTTGTCGCCCGCGGGCCGTCCGGTGCAGGTCACGATGGACCTGCCCGGTTTCTGGGCCAATTCCTATGCCGATGTGCGCAAGGACATGCGCGGGCGTTATCCGCGCCACCTCTGGCCCGAGGATCCGACCCTGGCCGACCCGACCCTGCGGGCCAAGCCGCGCGGGACTTAGGCGTGTTCCAGCAGCGCCTCGCCCGCCGATACCGAACAGGTGCCGGGGCTGTCCTCGATCTGCACCACCTCGAACACGCCATCGGTCGCCAGCGCGGCAAAGCGTTTGCAACGGCCATACAGCCCGGCGGGCGGGGCGTCGAAATTCAGGCCCATGGCCTTGGTCAGGCTGCCGTCGGCATCGGCCAGCACTTCGATCCCAGCCGTGTCGGCACCGGTTTCCTTGGCCCATGTGGCGGCCACGAAGGGATCGTTCACGGTGATGCACAGGATGCGGTCCACGCCCTTGGCCCGGAACTGATCGGCGGTGCGGACAAAGCTGGGCATATGCGCATTGGTGCAGGTCGGCGTAAACGCCCCCGGCACCGCAAAGATCGCCACCCGGCCCTTGGTCAGATCGGCCAGCGCCACCTGTTCCGGCCCATCCGCGCCCAGTTTCAGCACCGACCCCTCGGGCAGCCGGTCATTCGCCTTGATCGTCATCGCGTCCTCCTGCGATTGCAACATATCCGCGCCGACTATAGGTTGCCGGAACGGATCAGACCAGCGGGGCAGACATGCGTATCGTGATCGTCGGGGCAGGACAGGCGGCGGCTTCCATGGCGGCGAAATTGCGCGCGCTTGGGCATGATGGGCCGCTGACGGTAATCGGAGACGAGCCCGCGCCGCCCTATCAGCGCCCGCCGCTGTCCAAGGCCTATCTGCTGGGCGAAATGGGCCTTGACCGGCTGACCCTGCGCGGGCCGGAATGGTGGGATGAAAACGGGATCGAGCTGCGCACCGGCACCCGCGTCACCGCCATCGACACGGGCGCGCAGCAGGTGGCGACGGATGCCGGGACTGTCGCCTATGACGCGCTGGCGCTGTGCCTTGGCGCGCGGCCCCGCCGCCTGCCGGAATCCATCGGCGGCCATCTGCCCGGCGTTCACACCATCCGCGATCTGGCCGATGTGGACCGGCTGCGCCCCGATCTGTCCCCCGGCGCGCGCATGGTGGTGATCGGCGGCGGCTA
>JAUNUO010000118.1:0-4890 GCA_030538135.1 Paracoccus sp. (in: a-proteobacteria) | reverse complement strand
CCCGGCGTGCAGCCCGGCGAAGGCTCGGTCTGGTATTTCCGCGGCCCGCAACTGATCGCCGTCGATGCGCTGAACGACGCCCGCGCCTATATGATCGGCAAGCGCCTGATCGAGGCGGGCCGCACCGCCGACCCCCACCTGATCGCCACCACACCCGACCTCAAGACCCTTTTATGAGCATCTTCGGTCCGAAAATATCCCACAGGGGGTCCGGGGGATGTGAAATCCCCCGTCTTTGGGCATGAGGATCGTCGGCGGCACCCTGCGCGGCCTCAAATTGGCCGAAGTCGGCGCGGGCGATGCCACCGCCCACCTGCGCCCCACGACAGACCGGGTGCGCGAGGCGATCTTCAACCTGCTGACCAACAGCGCCCGCCCCGACCCGGTGCCGGGCGCGCGGGTGCTGGACCTGTTCGCGGGCACCGGCGCGCTTGGGCTAGAGGCACTGTCGCGCGGCGCCGCCCGCGTGGCCTTCGTCGAGGACGGCGCGACGGGTCGTGCCCTGATCCGCACCAATATCGAACGCGCCCGCGCCATGGGCACGACCGACCTGTGGCGCCGCGACGCGACCAGCCTCGGCCCCAACCGTGGCGTGGCTTACGATCTGATCTTCCTCGACCCGCCCTATGGTCAATCCCTGGGCGAAGCGGCGCTGCAATCCGCCCTGGCCGGCAACTGGATCGCCCCCGGCGCCACCGTGGTCTGGGAAGAAAGCCGCCCGCCCCTGCCGCCCGCGCCGCTGAGCCAGATCGACCAGCGCCGCTATGGCGACACCTTCGTGACGATCCTGACGATGCCCAAGGCGTGATTTGCGCCTCTTATGCTGCTGCGGGCAGACTGTCCCGCACGCACCCTCAAGGAGAACATCATGGCCCGCCTCATGCTCACCGCCATCGCCCCGCTGATGCTGACCTTCGCCGTCGCCGCCCATGCGCAGGGCGTGGACCATTCGGCCCATCAGTCCCCCGATGCCAGCCCCTCGACCGCCGCCTATCAGGCGGTGAACGACAGGATGCACGAGGGGATGATGATCGAGTTCACCGGCGATGCCGACGTCGATTTCGTGCGCGGGATGATCCCCCACCATCAGGGCGCCATCGACATGGCAAAGGTTGTGCTGGAACACGGCACCGACCCCGAGATCCGCAAACTGGCCCAAGAGGTCATCACCGCGCAGGAAGGCGAGATCGCGATGATGCAGAAATGGCTGACGGATCACGGCCACGCCGACTGACCGATCAGGCGCGGCGGGCAACCACCCCCGCCGCCGCATCCAGCGCGCCCGGCCCGTGCGCGATCCCACGCGCGGCCATGCCCGCCTGCATTGCTCCCAGCACGCCCAGCATCTGCACCGCCCCCGCATCGCCCATATGCGCCACCCGCAGCGCATTCGCGGGGTCCGCCGCGCCCAGACCGATGCCCAGCGTCAGCCCCGCCTTTTCCGCCAGCCAGCCGCGCAAACCATCGGCACCCGCCAGCCGCGCCGCCGTCACTGATGCCGCCCGCGCCGCCGGATCGGCCACGTTCAGCGCCATGTCGCCGCCCGCGGACCAGCACCCGAACGCCGCCGCCACCATCTCGGCCAAGGCCCGGTGCCGCGCCCAGACAGCCTCAAGCCCTTCTTCGCGCATGATCGCGATGGCCTCGGTCAAGCCAAAGATATGCTGCACCGGTGGGGTGCCGCCCCAGAACTGCCACAGGGCCTGCGCGTTCATGCGGGGCCGCATGTCCCACCACGGCGTCGTCAGCACGGTCGCGGGCATCGACGCCGCGCGATCCGACAACCACAGGAAGGAACAGCCGGGCGGACACATCAGCCCCTTCTGACTGGCCGCGATCAGCACATCGACGCCCCAATCGTCCATCCGCATCGGCGCGCATCCCAGGGACGCAATCGCATCCACCACGAACAGCGCCGGATGATCCCCCATTGCCGCCCGCAACCCGGCGATATCGGCCTGCACCGAACTGGCCGTGTCGATCTGGCAGACACAAACCGCCCGGATCGCCCGCGCCGTATCCGCCGCCAGACGTTCCGCCACGCGCGCCGGATCGGGCGCCGTCGCGCCGAAATCCATCACCTCGACCGCCATGCCCTGCATCCGCAGCAATTCGGCCCAACCCTCACCAAACCGCCCCGACACCAGCACCAGAACCGCATCGCCGGGCGATAACAGGTTCGCGCTTGCGGCTTCCCACCCGGCATGGCCGTTGCCGATATAGGGCACCACCGTTCCCGCCGTCCCCGCCAGCCAGCGCAGCCCATCAATCAGACCGGCGTTCACCGCGGCCAGATGGTCGCCGTAAATATCGGGCGACACGCGATGCATCGCCCGCAGCACCCGGTCGGGCACCGGCGAAGGGCCGGGAATGGCGATGATCGGACGGCTTCCGGCAAGGGACATGGGCGGCTCCTGTAACTGTCACGCCGTCATCCCGCCGGGCGCACCCAAGGTCAAGCGGCCCGCGTCTTCGGTCCCATAAATATCCCCGCCAGAGGCTCCTGCCCTTGCGACCCCTTGCCAGCCTGTCGGATTATCGGGCAAGGACAGCAACATGAGCGTGACCCGAGATCAGCCGCAAAACCTGTTCGGACGCCTGTGGCGCGGTTATCTGCACCTGCACTGGCGGCTGATGGCGCTGGCCTTCGTGTTCATGACCATCGAGGGTTCCACCCTGGCGGTGCTGTCATGGATGTTGCAGCCGCTGTTCGACCGGGTGTTCGTCGGCGGCGATACCGGCGCGATCTGGTGGGTGGGCGGCATCATCTTTTCGCTGTTCGTGATCCGCGCGGTGACGCTGATCATCAACCGGTCGCTGCTGACGCGGATTTCCCTGTCGGTTTCCACGGCGATGCAGACCGACCTTTTGCGCCATATCCTGACGCTGGATCAGCGCTTCTTTCAGGAAAACCCGCCCGGCGCGGTGATCGAACGGGTGCAGGGCGACACCATCGCCGTGCAGGGCATCTGGTCCACGCTCATCACCGGGGCCGGGCGCGACGTGGTGGCGCTGGCCTCGCTGTTCGGGGTCGCCATCTTCATCGACCCGTGGTGGACGCTGGCGGCGCTGGTGGGGGCGCCGCTGCTGATCCTGCCGACCATCGTCGTCCAGCGCTATATCCGCCGCAAGATGCGCGCCAGCCGCACACAGGCCAGCGCCCGCGCCACCCGGCTGGACGAGGTGATGCACGGCATCCGCGCCATCCGCCTGAACCGGATGGAGGCCGAACAGACCGGCCGCTATGCCGCCATCGTCGGCCGCATCCGCGATTACGAGATCAAGATGGCCGCCACCGGCGCCACCATCCCGGCGATGATCGACATCGTGACCGGGCTTGGTTTTGTCGGCGTACTAGCCCTTGGCGGGGCCGAGGTCACGCGCGGCGAGCGCACCGTGGGCGAATTCATGGCCTTTTTCACTGCCCTGTCGCTGGCGTTTCAGCCGCTGCGCCGGCTTGGCATGCTGGCCGGAAGCTGGCAGATCGCCGCAGCCTCGCTGGAACGGATATATCAGGTGTTCGACACCCGGCCCACGGTTCATTCCGGCCAACGCCACGATTCGCCGCCCGATACCGGGCTGCGGCTGGATGACGTGTGGATGTCCTATGACGGCCAGCCGGTGCTGCGCGGCCTGTCCTTCACCGCCGAGGCGGGGAAAACCACGGCCCTTGTCGGCCCCTCGGGGGCGGGCAAATCGACCGTGTTCAATCTGGTCACGCGGATGGTCGATCCTGACCGGGGGCAGATCACCCTGGGGGGCGTGCCGGTGCGCGACTTCGATCTGGGCGTGTTGCGCGACCAGTTTTCCACCGTATCGCAGGAACCGGCGCTGTTCGACGAAACCTTGCGCGAAAACATCCTGATGGGTCGCCCCGACGCCGGGCCGGATGCGGTGGGCAGTGCCGTTCGCGCCGCGCATGTGGCTGAATTCACCGATCACCTGCCGCTTGGGCTGGACAGCCCGGCGGGGCCGCGCGGGTCGAACCTGTCGGGCGGCCAGCGTCAGCGCATCGCCATCGCACGCGCCGTGCTGCGCGACGCGTCGATCCTGCTTTTGGACGAGGCGACCAGCGCGCTGGACACGGCCAGCGAAAGGCTGGTGCAACAGGCGCTTGACGATCTGGCGCAGGGGCGCACCACCCTGGTCATCGCGCACCGCTTGTCCACCATCCGCAAGGCTGACAATATCGTGGTCATTACCAATGGACAGGTTGCGGAACAGGGCAACCATGAGCAATTGATGGCCCGTGGCGGCACCTATGCCCGCCTTGTCGCCTTGCAGTTCGGGGAAGAATAATCATGTCGCGCAAGATCATCCGGGTCACCGGCTCCGACCGCGAGGCATTCCTGCAAGGCCTGGTGACGAATGACGTGCGCCACGCCCCCTGCTGGGCGGCGCTGCTGACGCCGCAGGGCAAGTATCTTGCCGATTTCCTGATCGTCCCGCAGGGCGACAGCCTGCTGATCGACGTGGATGCCCGGCTGGCGGGCGATCTGTTGCGCCGCCTGACCATGTACAAGCTGCGCAGCAACGTCGATCTGTCGCTGACCGACATGACCGTGGCCGCCGGCACTGGCCCCACCCCCGAGGGCGCCATAACCGACCCGCGCCACCCGGCCATGGGCTGGCGTCACTATGGCGCCTCGGGCGATGACGCGACCAACTGGGATGCGCTGAGGGTGGCCCATTGCATCCCCGAAACCCTGATCGAGCTGATCCCGAACGAAACCTATATCCTCGAAGCCGGATTCGAACGGCTGCACGGCGTCGATTTTCGCAAGGGATGCTATGTCGGACAGGAAGTCACCGCCCGGATGAAGCACAAGACCGACCTGCGCAAGGGCCTGATGATCGTGCGCATTTCCGGTCAGGCCCCTGTCGGCACCC
>JAUNUO010000117.1:2491-8516 GCA_030538135.1 Paracoccus sp. (in: a-proteobacteria) | reverse complement strand
CCGCCAGTCCCGGTTTCGACGGGGTGATCTGTCAGCCCGGCGCGACGACCACATGGGCACGGATTTCGGCGCAGGAAATCTGCCATTTCGCCTGCTTTCCGACCGGCGATCTTCTGGATCACCTGTCCCCGCGGAATGGTGGGACAACCGGCGACACCGGCTTTGACGCCGCCCTGGACGCGGCGCTGGCGCAACCGCATCGCGCCTATGGACGGCTGGCCACCACGACCAGCCGGGCAGAACTGGCCGGGCTGCTGATCGGGTTGGAACTGGCGGCGGCCAAGCCCTATTGGCTGGGCGAACGGGTGGTGGTCCTGGGCGATCCGGCGCTGATGCCGCTGTATGCACGGGCGCTGACCACGCAGGGCGTGCAGGCCGCCACCGGCAATGCCGAGGCTGCGTTGCTGGCCGGCCTGTATGCGGCGTTTCAGACCGTCGCGGGCTGATCGACCCCGGCTTCGGCCCCGACCAGAGGCGCGGCGAAACAGGCCGACATGCCCCCCGGCGTAGGGACCGGCGGCGGCATCTCGACCCGGCAACGGTCCATGACCAGCGGGCAGCGCGGGTGGAACGCGCAGCCGGGCGGCGGGTCGATGGGATTGGGGATTTCGCCGGTCACGGGGGTGCGGCGCTGGCCCGACATGGCCAGATCGGGCACCGCATCCAGCAGCATCCGGGTATAGGGGTGCTGCGGCGCGCGGAACAGTTCCTTGCCGCCCGACACCTCGACCAGCCGGCCCAGATACAACACGCCGATGCGGCTGGCCATGTGGCGCACCACCGACAGATCGTGGCTGATGAACAGATAGGTCAGGCCCAATTCGTCCTGCAAATCGCGCATCAGGTTCAGGATCTGCGCCTGAACCGACACGTCCAGCGCCGAGGTGGGTTCGTCGCAGACAATGAATTCCGGGCGCGAGGACAGAGCGCGCGCAATGGCGATCCGCTGGCGCTGGCCGCCGGAAAACTCGTGCGGGTATTTCGCCGCATCTGCCGCCGACAGGCCCACGGTATCCAGCAGCCGCCCGACCTCGCGCCCCACATCCGCGCCGGATGCGGTGCCGAATGTGCGCATCGGTTCGGCGATGATCCGGCCCACGCGCCAGCGCGGGTTCAGGCTGGCGAAAGGGTCTTGAAAGATCATCTGGAACCGGCTGCGCAGGCGGCGCATCTCGGGCGCGCTGGCGGCGGTCAGGTCGTTGCCGTCAAAGATGATCCGGCCCGCACTGGGTCTGACCAGCCCGACCAGCATCTTGGCGATGGTCGATTTCCCTGACCCCGATTCACCGACAAGGGCGAAGGTCTCACCCTTGTTGATCTCGAAGGTTACATCCGCGGCGGCGGTCAGAAAGGCGCGGTCCTCGCGCTCGATCACGCGGTTCAGCCAGGGTTTGGACACGTCGAACCGGCGGGTCAGCCCCTGAACCTGCAACAGCGGCTTATCCATCGCTCACCTCGTCATAGAGCCAGCAGGCAACCTTGCGACCTGCCCCGCGATCCAGCAGGTCGGGGCGGTCCACCAGACAGCGGTCGAATACCCGGTCGCAGCGCGGGTTGAAGGCGCAACCCGGCGGAATCGCGTTCAGCCGTGGCATGGCCCCCGGAATTTGAACCAGACGGTCGGATTCCTGCGCCAGCGTCGGGATCGACCCCATCAGACCGCGCGTATAGGGATGTTCGGGTCGTTCGATCACGTCATGGACCGGGCCGATCTCGGCGATCCGCCCGGCATACAGCACCGCAACCCGGTCGGCGGTTTCAGCGATCACGCCCATGTCATGCGTGATCAGCATGACCCCGGCGCCGCGTTCCGCCGTCACCTCTTTCAGCAGGTCGATGATCTGGGACTGAACCGATACATCCAGCGCGGTGGTGGGTTCATCGGCGATCACCAGTTCCGGTTCGGCGGCCAAAGCCAGCGCGATCACCACGCGCTGACGCATCCCGCCGGAAAAATGATGCGGGTAATCGTCGATCCGCCGCGCCGCAGCCGGGATGCCGACCCGGTCCAGCAGGGCGATGGCGCGCTGCCGTGCCTCACCCGACGACACCGCCAGATGGGTGCGAATCGTCTCGGTCAACTGCCGCGCCACGGTATAAAGCGGGTTGAGGCTGGTCAGCGGATCCTGGAACACCATGCCGATCCGACGCCCGCGGATCTTTCGCATCGCGTCGGGCGCAAGATTGTCGATGCGTTCGCCTTTCAGCCGGATTTCACCGCCGGCGACACGGCCCGGCGGTTCCAACAGCCCGATGATCGCGGCGCCGGTCAGCGATTTGCCCGCCCCGGATTCGCCGACGACACCCAGAACCTCGCCGGCGCTGATGTCAAAGCTGATGCCGTCCAGCGCCGGCAGGATGCCGCGACGGGTGGGGAATTCCACCACCAGATCGCGCACGGACAGCAATGGTGCGTTTCTTGCAGATTCGGGCATCAGCGCAGCCTCGGGTTCAGGGCGTCGCGCAGCCAGTCGCCCAGCAGGTTGACCGACAGCGACAGCGCAAGCAGCGTCAACGCAGGGAACAGCAAAATCCACCACTCGCCGGAAAACAGGTATTGCTGTCCCACGCGGATCAGCGTGCCCAACGACGGCTGCGTGGGCGGCACGCCGACGCCAAGGAAAGACAAGGTGGCCTCGGAAATGATCGCCAGCGCCAGACCGATGGTCGCGATGACCAGCACCGGGCCCATCACGTTGGGCAGGATATGGGTGATCGCGATGCGGGCCGGATGAACGCCGATCACGCGGGCGGCCTGAATGTATTCCTTGTTCTTTTCGACCATGGTCGCACCCCGCACGACGCGGGCGAACTGCACCCAGTCGGACAGGCCGATGGACACGATCAGCACCCAGATCGCCATCTGATCCCGCATCCCGGGCGGAATGAAGCCGCGCGCGATGCCAAAGATCAGCAGCGCGATCAGGATCGAGGGAAAGGACAGTTGCACATCGGCGATCCGCATCAGCAGGTTATCGACCCAGCCGCCGCGGAACCCGGCGATCAGCCCAAGGCCAATGCCCAGAACCATGGCAAAGCCGACGGCCGCAAAGCCCACGAACAGCGAAATCCGTGCACCATAGAGGATCGTGGACAGAATATCGCGGCCCTGATTGTCGGTGCCCATCAGATAGGTGTTGCCGGTAAATTCATTCGGCTGCATCGGGCGGGAAAACCCGTCCATCAGGTTCAGGCTGGACGGATCGAACGGATTGTGCGGCGCGACCCAGGGCGCAAGGGCTGCGGCCAGAATGATGGTCAGCGCCACGACAGCCGCGACGATCGCCACCGGCGAATGCCGGAACGACCACATCACATCGCTGTCCCAGATGCGGAAAAGGCGGGATTGAGACATCGCGTCCCCCTTAATGCGCCGCGCCCCGGTCCGCGCGCAGGCGCGGATCGACGGCGTAATACAGCATGTCAACGATCAGGTTGATGACGACGAAAACCAGCGCGATCATCATCAGATAGGCCGCCATCACCGGCACATCGACCGCCTGAACCGAGTTGATGAACAGCGCGCCGACCCCCGGCCACTGGAACACGGTTTCGGTGATGATCGAAAAGGCGATGATCGACCCCAGTTGCAGTCCGGTGATGGTGATGACCGGCACCAGCGTGTTCTTCAGCGCATGGCCGAAATGGATCGCGCGCTGCGACAGCCCGCGGGCGCGGGCGAACTTGATGTAATCGGCGCGCAGCACCTCTAGCATCTCGGCCCGGACCAGCCGCATGATAAGCGTCATCTGATACAGTCCCAGCGTGATCGCCGGCAGAATCAGCGAGGCGCGCCCCGACGGCGTCAGAAAGCCGGTCGTCCACCAGCCAAGCCGCACGGTCTCGCCCCGGCCAAAGGAGGGCAGCCATTTCAGTTCGACCGCGAACACCCAGATCAGCAGCACCCCGATCAGGAAGGTCGGCAGCGACACGCCGATCAGGCTGACGGTCATGATGACGTTCGACAGCCACCCCTTGCGGCGCAACGCCGTATAGATGCCAAGCCCGACCCCGCCGAGGAACGCCACCGTCCCCGAGATCAGCGCCAGTTCCAGAGTGGCGGGCAGGCGCGACAGGATCAGCGGCAGAACGGGTTCGCGCAGCCGATAGGAAATGCCGAAATCACCCTGCACGGCGCGGCTGATGAAATTCCAGAACTGCACGAGGATCGGATCGTTCAGACCCAGTTGATCGCGTAGCGCGGCACGATCGGCGACGGATGCCTCTTGCCCCAGCATGGTGGCGACGGGATCGCCGACAAAACGGAACAGCGAAAAGGCCACCAGTGCCACGACCAGCATCACCAGAACGGATTGCGCCAGCCGCCGGATCGTAAATGCAAGCATGAATGCCTCGGAGGGAAAGGGGGTTGCGCGAAAGCAACCCCGGCTGTCAAAGGTCAGTCAAAGGTGACGGCGGGGATCACCGGCTGATTTTCGGGATGAACGGCGATGTTCACGCCCTTGCGGGTGGCATAGGCCAGCACCTGATTGTGGACGTTCAGCAGAACCCGGTCGTCCTGAACCTGTTTCCAGATTTCCGCGATGGTGGCATTGCGATGTGCCTCATCCACGTCCGACGACAGCGATTCGGTCTTCGCATCCACATCGGCATTGGAATAGTTCGAGGCATTCCAGCCGCCAAGCTGATCGGTTTTCGTGTGGATCAGGAAGTCGAACACATACTGGCTGTCAAACGGCGGCACGCCCCAGCCCATCAGATAGAAATCCGTCTCGCCGTTCTGGACGGCGGGGAAATGCAGGTTGCGCGACTGCGCGATCAGGTTCACCCGCACGCCGATCCGGCCCAGCATGCCCACATAAGCCTGACAGATCGCCTCGTCGTTGAGGTAACGGTCGTTGGGGCAGTTCAGATCGACCGAAAACCCGTTGGGATAGCCCGCCTCGGCCAGCAGTTCCTTGGCACGGTCGTAATCGGGCGCGTCATAGGCATCCAGTTCCTCGGTCCAGCCGTTGGCAAAGGGCGGCAGGGCGACGCCCGACGGATCGGACTGCCCGCGCATCACCACCTGCTGAATCGCATCGCGGTCCAGCGCCAGCCAGAACGCTTCGCGCACCTGCGGTTTCTGGAACGGGTTGTCCGCCGCATCCGAGGAACGCAGCTTGTCGGACCCCATGTCATAGCTGAAATAGATCGACCGGTTTTCCGGTCCGGTGGTCACGGTCACGCTGTCGGTCTGTTCCAGACGCTGGATGTCCTGCACCGGCACGTCCTGCACGAAATCGACCTCGCCCGACAGCAGGGCGGCGATACGGGTCGCGGCTTCCTTGATGGGCGTATAGACGATGTCGGTCACAGCGGGCGTCTCGGCCCAATGGCCCTCGAACCGGGACAGGACGGTGCGCACCTCGGGGTCGCGGCTGACCAGTTGATAGGGACCGGTGCCGTTCGTGTTGCGGGCGGCAAAGTTATCCTCGCCGGCGGCAAAGTTCTGCACGTTGACGACGTTGTTCGCCTCGGTCCAGCCCTTGTCCATCATGAAGGTGTTGGTCAGGTTCTGCGGATACAGCGGCGCGGGCCCGTTCATCTTGACATGGACGGTATGGTCATCCACCGCCTCGACATCGGCGACGGCGGCATGAAGCGCCTTGAAATCCGAGGTTTCCGACCGCGCCCGGTTCAGCGAGAATGCGACATCCTCGGCGGTGAAATCGGCGCCATCGTGGAATTTGACCCCCTCGCGCAGCTTGATGACCCAGATCGACGGATCGTCGGGATGCACCGACCATTCGGTCGCCAGACGCGGGGCAAGGCTGCCGTCCAGATTCCGCAGCATCAGCGTTTCATAGATGTTGTGCAGAAGGGTCGTGGTCGGCCCTTCGTTCTGCGCATGAGGGTCCAGCGTCAGCGCATCCGCGCTGCGCGCCCAACGCAGCGTTTCGGCCTGCGCAGCACCCAGCGACAGCGCCAGCACGATGGCCGAGGACATGGCCAGGCGCGTATGAAGTAACGACAGCATTTCAACTCCCCGTTTTTTGTTGATCGGCGATGCTATTCCGAAACC
>JAUNUO010000117.1:0-2391 GCA_030538135.1 Paracoccus sp. (in: a-proteobacteria) | reverse complement strand
CGCACCTCGGCCAGCGTGGCATCCGATTGCAAGGCCCAGCTGCGCACGGCGAATTCGAACCGGGCATCGAACAACCCGGTGTCCAGCCAGCAGTCAAAGACGTTCAGCATCGCCTCGGGCAGGGATTCTGCATAGGCTTCTGTCTGACGGACGATCGCCCCGGTGTTCTTGTCGCGCCAGCGCGTCAGCAGGGCGTCCAGCAGTGCCTCGCGGTCCTTGAAGAACCAATAGAAGCTGGTCCGCGACAGGTTCAGCCGTTTCGCCAGCCCCTGCACCTTGACCGCATCGACACCCGTTTCCAGCAGCACGGCCTGCGCCGCGTCCAGCCATCCGTCGGGCGATCCGCGCCAGCCGCTTTCCTGTGTCACCTGATCCATGGCCCCAGATTAGAACGCGGGCCGGTGCCTGTCCATCATCGTCGGGATGCCTGACAGATGTGTTATATTTCTTGACGCAAGTGAACATTCCGCCCTAACCTGTCGTCATCAGCCCAAGGAATCAGCCCGGATGTCGAACGATCCTCTGCTTCAGCCGTTTCAGTTGAAACACCTGACCCTGCGCAACCGCATCATCGTCACCTCGCACGAACCCGCCTACCCCGAGGACGGGATGCCCAAGGGCCGTTACCGCGCCTATACGGTCGAACGCGCCAGGGGCGGCGTGGCGATGACGATGACGGCCGGATCGGCGGCGGTATCCAGGGACAGCCCGCCCGTGTTCAACAACCTGCTGGCCTACAAGGATGAAATCGTGCCTTGGGTGCGCGAGATGACCGATGCGGTTCACGAACAGGGCGCGGCGATCATGATTCAGCTGACACACCTTGGCCGCCGCACCCGGTGGGACAAGGGCGACTGGTTGCCGGTTCTGGCCCCGTCGCATCACCGCGAGGCGGCCCACCGCGCCTTTCCCAAGAAGATCGAGGATTGGGACATCGAGCGGATCATCCGCGATTTCGCCGATGCCGCCGAACGGATGAAGGCCGGCGGCATGGACGGGGTCGAGCTTGAGGCCTATGGCCATCTGATCGACCAGTTCGCCTCGCCCCTGACCAACGAACTGGACGGGCCCTATGGCGGCGATCTGGATAACCGGATGCGGTTCTGTCTGGACGTGTTCCGGGCGATGCGTGAACGGGTGGGCGATGATTTCATTCTTGGCGTGCGCTATACCGCCGATGAACGCCTGCCGGGCGGCACCACGGCGGATGACGGGATCGAAATTTCACGCCGCCTGCGCGACAGCGGGCTGATCGACTATCTGAACGTGATCCGCGGCCATATCGACACCGACCCCGGCCTGACCGATGTGATCCCGATTCAGGGCATGGCCAACGCGCCGCATCTGGATTTCGCCGGAGAAATCCGCGCGGCCACGAATTTCCCAACCTTCCACGCCGCGAAAATCCCCGATGTGGCGACCGCGCGCCACGCCATTGCTTCGGGCAAGGTGGATATGGTCGGCATGACCCGCGCCCACATGACCGACCCGCATATCCTGCGCAAGATCATCGCCGGGCGCGAAGATGACATCCGACCCTGCGTCGGCGCGAACTATTGCCTCGACCGCATCTATCAGGGCGGGATGGCATTCTGCATTCACAACGCCGCGACCGGGCGCGAGGAAACCATGCCGCACGACATTCCGCGCGCGCAGACACGGCGCAAGGTGGTGATCGTCGGCGCTGGCCCCGCCGGGCTTGAGGCCGCGCGGGTGGCGGGTGAACGCGGTCACGATGTGACCGTGTTCGAGGCCGCCGCCAACCCCGGCGGACAGATCCGCCTGACCGCACAGAACGAACGCCGGCGCGAGATGATCTCGATCATCGACTGGCGCATGGCGCAATGCGAAAAGCTGGGCGTCCGGTTCCGGTTCAACACATGGGCCGAGGTCGGCGATGTGCAGGCCGAAAACCCCGATGTGGTCATCATCGCCACTGGCGGCCTGCCGCATACCGATGTGCTGACCGAAGGCAACGATCTGGTGGTATCGTCCTGGGACATCATTTCGGGCGATGTAAAGCCCGGCACCGATGTGCTGGTGTTCGACGACGCGGGCGATCACGCCGGGTTGCAGGCGGCCGAAGTTCTGGCCAGGGCCGGCGCGCGAGTCGAGGTGATGACCCCCGACCGCAGCTTCGCCCCCGAGGTGATGGCGATGAACCTTGTCCCCTATATGCGGTCGCTGCAAAAACTGGACGTAACATTCACCGTCACCTTCCGGCTGGAGTCGGCACGGCGCGATGGCAATCAGATCGTCGCACAGATCGGCAGCGATTACGGCGGCGTGGCCAAAGAACGCCGCGTGGATCAGATCGTGGTCAACCACGGCACGATCCCGCTGGACGATCTGTATTTCGACCTGAAACCGCTGTCGGTGAACGGGGGCGAG
>JAUNUO010000116.1:4213-8566 GCA_030538135.1 Paracoccus sp. (in: a-proteobacteria) | reverse complement strand
TTTTGAATGTCACAACCTGTCCTGACACGACGAAGGACACCCGGATGAGCGACATAGCCACAGCCGAACGCCGCCTGAACGCGGCGCTGGACCGGATCGACTATCTGCTGGACAGCGGGCGTCTGCGGCAGGCCGCGCCTGATGCGACCCCCGCACCGGCTGCCGCCGATCCCGATCTGATCGCGCAACTGGATGCGGCGCTGGCCGAAATCGACCGCCTGTCCGCCGAACTGGACGACCTGCGCGCACGGCCCGACACCGCGCCGCATGATGATGCGCGCCTGACCGAGGCCGGGGCGGAAATCGCCCGCCTCGCGAATGCGAACGACCAACTTGCCGCCGCCAACCGCGCCCTGATCGACGCCACCCCCGAGGATGGCAATGATCCCAGCATCGCCGCGCTTGAGGCCGAAATTCAGGCCCTGCGCGCCGCGCGCGAGGCCGAAATCGCACAACTTGGCGACATCATGGCCGAACTTGAACGCCTGCTGGGCGCGAAAAACGGCGAAAGGGGCTGAACATGGCAGAGGTCACATTCACTATCGGCCCACGCGATTACACCCTGTCCGCGCAGGACGGCGAGGAAAAACTGCTGCGCCGCGCCGCCGCCGCGCTGGACGCCGAGGCACAGCAGATCCTGTCGCAGACGGGCCGGATACCGGAACAGCGCCTGTTGCTGCTGGCCGGGCTGATGCTGGCCGACCGCACCGCGCAGTTCGAGGATCGGGCGGAAAAGGCCGAACGCGAACTGAACCGGCTGCGCGCCAATCCCGAACGGGTGGAAATCCCGGTGATCCCCGCCGACCTGCACGAGGCGATGAACGAACTCGCCGCCCGCGCCGAAGCCTTGGCCGACCGGATCGAGGACGACGCGGGTTAAGCGCCGACGGGCTGTTTCGCCCCGAAAACCGCGCAACGCCCGCTGCCCTGTGTACAGGCTGTGTACAGTCCGTGCATCGGCGGTGCATCGGTTGTGCAGCCCAAAATCCAGCAATTGCTGGCCGGAATCGCCGCCTGTTGCGCCCGGACCCAAAAGCAACGCCCGCCCGTTGCAGGCAACAGGCGGGCGGGCATCTTCGGTCCGTAAATATCCCCGCCGGAGGCTCCGGCAGGGCCATCCTCACATCGCCGCAAGCTGGGCCAGGGCGGCGCGGGTGCGGGCGATGTCATCCTCCAGCGCGGCCAGCTTGGCGCGGGTTTCCTCGATCACCTCGGCTTCGGCGTTTTCGACGAATTTCGGGTTCGACAACCGCCCCCGCAACCCGCCGGCATCCTTTTCGGCCTTGGCGGCCGTCTTTTCCAGCCGCGCAGTTTCCACATCAATATCAATCAGTTCCCCGATGGGCAGCGCGAATGACGCGCCGGTGGCGGCGACCGAAATCATGCCTTTACCCGCCGCGCCATCGACCGGCGCGTTGACCCGCGCCAGCCGCTCGATCAGCGGCGCGTTCGCGGCCAGTGCGGCGCGGGCCGGGGCGTCTGCCTCGGTCACGATCAGGTCCAGCTTCGCGCCCGCGGGAACGCCCATCTGCGCGCGGGCCGACCGGATGCCCTCGATCACCGCGATCACCCAGTTCATTTCCCGATCGGCATTTTCGTCAATCAATTCAGCGCTGTATTCCGGCCAGTCACCATGCATCAGCATCCCGGCCCGGTCCCCGGTCAACGCCCACAGCTCTTCGGTGACAAAGGGCATGATCGGATGCAGCAGGGTATAGCACTGATCCAGAACCCAGCCCATCGTCGCCCGCGTTTCTTCGGCAAAATCCCCGTCGAACAAGGGCTTGGCGAATTCCACATACCAGTCGCAGACCTTGCCCCAGACAAAGGCATAAAGCCCGGTCGCGGCATCGTTGAACCGATAGCCCGCCAGCGCCTCGTCCGTCGCCATCCGAATCCGCGCGACTTCGCCGATAATCCAACGGTTTACGGTATGCTGCGGATCGGGTCGCGCGCCCCCGCCGCGCACGCCGTTCATTTCCGCAAAGCGCGTGGCGTTCCAGATTTTCGTGACGAAGTTCCGGTTCGCCTCGACATGTTTCGGTCCCAGCTTGGGATCGCGTCCCATTGCCGCCATGCTGGTCAGGGTAAAGCGCAGCGCATCGGCCCCGAAATCGTCGATCAGGGTCAGCGGGTCGATCACATTTCCCTTTGATTTCGACATCTTGGCGCCTTTTTCATCGCGCACGAGACCGTGGACATAGACTGTGCGGAAGGGCACATCCCCCGCCACCTCAAGCTGCATCATCATCATCCGGGCGACCCAGAAAAAGATGATGTCGAAACCGGTGACCAGAACATCGGTCGGGAAATAGCGTTGCAATTCAGGGGTGTTTTCCGGCCAACCCAAAGTGCCAAGCGGCCACAGCCCCGATGAAAACCATGTGTCCAGCACGTCCGGGTCGCGCCAGACCGGATAGACCAGATGCGTCGGATCCTGCGTCAGATTGTAATCGGCCAGGGCGCGGGCCAGCATTTCCTGCGCCGCCTCGCGATCCGCTACCTCTACAACGCGACTGATTTCAAGGGGTTGCGGCAGGCCGGCGATAGCGTCGCGGAACAGTTCGGTCACATCATGGAAATTCGCCGCCGCGCGATGGATTTCACCGCGATGCACCATGCCGTCGGCCAGCAGGCGGAACAGTTCCACTTCATCCAGCGCGCCATCGCCTTCGTCATCGGCAAAACCCTCGGCCACCAGATCGAAACCATACCAGACCGGAATCTGATGCCCCCACCACAACTGGCGGGAAATGGTCCACGGCTCGATATTTTCCAGCCAGTTGAAATACACCTTCTTGTGCTGCTCAGGCAGAATCTGCGTGCGACCATCGCGGACGGCATCCAGCGCCGGGCCGACGATACGCTGGGTATCCACGAACCACTGATCGGTCAGCATCGGTTCGATCACCACGCCCGAGCGGTCGCCATAAGGCTGCATGATCGGTTTGCTGTCCACCAGCGGGCGGCGTTCCAGATGTTCGGCCCCGGTTTCCTTGTCGATGGACTTGTGCAGCCAGGTGACGGCCAGCCCCTCGCGGGTGATCTCGTCCACCACCACGGCGCGGGCATCCATGCGGTCCAGCCCGCGCAGTTCCTCGGGGACGAGGTTCACATTGGACACATCGCCCACATCCTCGCCACGCGCGGCGCGGGTGGCGATTTCGGCGGATTCCGCATAGGGCAGGCCATCGGCGCGCATCGCGCCTTTGGTATCCATCAGCGCGTAAAGCGGAATATTGTTGCGGATCGCCACGCCGTAATCGTTGAAATCATGCGCGCCGGTGATTTTCACCGCGCCCGAGCCGAAAGCGGGGTCGGGGTATTCATCGGTGATGATCGGGATCAGGCGCCGCTGGTCCTTGGGACCAACGGGAATTTCGCACAGCTTGCCAACGATCGGGGCATAGCGCGGGTCGTCGGGGTGAACCGCCACCGCACCGTCGCCCAGCATGGTTTCGGGGCGCGTGGTGGCGATAGAGATATAGTCCCGCGTCTCGCGCAGGGTCACATTGCCGTTTTCGTCGCGCTCGACGTATTCATAGGTCTCGCCGCGGGCCAGCGGATATTTGAAATGCCACATATGGCCGGGGGTTTCGCGGTTCTCGACCTCAAGATCACTGATGGCGGTTTCGAAATGCGGATCCCAGTTCACCAGCCGCTTGCCGCGATAGATGATGCCCTTGTCATACAGATCGACAAAGACACGGATCACCGCATCGTGGAAATTGCCATCCTCGCCCGCAGGCGCACCGGGCGCGCCCGACATGGTAAAGGCGTTGCGCGACCAGTCGCAGGATGCGCCAAGCCGTTTCAACTGGTTGATGATCGTGTCGCCGGATTCGGCCTTCCACGTCCAGACCTTGCGCAGAAATTCGTCGCGCCCGATCTCGCGCCGCCCCGGCTGTCCCTTTTCGGCCATCTGCCGTTCCACGACCATCTGGGTCGCGATGCCGGCGTGATCCTGACCCGGCTGCCACAGCGTGTCGAAGCCCCGCATCCGATGCCAGCGGACCAGAATATCCTGCAACGTGTTGTTCAGCGCGTGCCCGATGTGCAGGCTGCCGGTGACGTTGGGCGGCGGGATCATCACGGTGAATGTCTTGGCCCGGCGGGCATTGGCCCCCGCCGCAAAGGCATTCGTGCGTTCCCAATCGGCGGCGATCCGCGCCTCGGCGGTCTTGGCGTCGAAACTCTTGTCCATGGTCATCGGTCATCCCCTTGCTTGCCGTCCGGATTAACGGCTGGCAAGGGCAAGGCCAAGGGGCGATCACTCGGCGAAATGGGCCATCTGATCGGCCAGCGCCTTTCGGAAGGCCGGGCGGGCGGTGGCGCGGGCCAGATAGGCGGTCA
>JAUNUO010000116.1:2765-4113 GCA_030538135.1 Paracoccus sp. (in: a-proteobacteria) | reverse complement strand
TCGGGCGTCTTTTCGCGCAGGGGAACGGTGTCGATGCGATAGGGCAGCCCGGCTTCCTCGCAGGCCCAGCGGGCGCGGATGTCGCGCACCAGATCGCGCGGGAAATCGGGCACCCAGTCATAGGTGGTGATGGTCAGGCTCATTCCATTTCCTCGCTTCGATGGGCGATCATCGCGGGCAGGGGCCTGCGGCCATGCCCCTGCTGTTCGATCACCGCGCTGGCCGCGATGGTCCAGGGCGTCACTTTTCCGGCCCGACCACGGCGAACCATGCGCCCTGCGGGTCGTGGCCGATGGCGATCCAGGCGCCGCCCGGCACCTCTTGCGGGCCGTGGTGGACGTGGCCGCCTTCGGCCCGGATCGTTTCCATCACCGCGCCGACCGATCCGTTCACGCCGAAATAGGGCAGCCAGTTGGGCACCGGCGCATCGCCAAGCCCCATCATCGCGCCAATGTCGCGGCTCTTGTGGCGCAGCAGTTGGTAGGTGCCCATCTCGCCCATGTCCATCGCCTCGCCCTTGGTCCAGCCGAACAGGCCCGTGTAAAAGACCAGGGCGGCCGCAGGGTCCGTGGACATGAGTTCGTTCCAGTTGCCGTGGCCCGGCTTGGCCTGATCGAAGGCGCCGGTGGTTTCGGCCTTCTTGCGGTCGGCCTCGCTCATCCGGCTCATGTCGGGTTGAAGGACGCCGAATGCCGCGCCCTGCGGATCGGCGGCAATGGCAAAGCGTCCGGTGCCGGGGATGTCGGCCGGTTCGCGGAAGATGGAACCGCCCGCCGCCGTGATGTCCTTGGCGGTCTGATCCACGTCATCGACGGCGAAATAGATCATCCACATCGGCGGCATGTCCGACACGTCGTCCGGCATTTCCATCAGCCCCGCCACCATTTCCCCGCCCGCGCGGGCGAGGTGATAATCGAAACCGGGAACATCCGCAGGGCTGACCTGCCAGCCCAGAACCTTGGTATAGAACTCTTCGGCGGCCTTCAGATCGCCCTTGCCGGTGGTCAGTTCATACCAGCAGGGGTTGCCGTGAAATTGTCCCATGTCTGATCTCCTTTTCGGTCGAGGTTCAGGGTGCGGCGGAATCGAACAGGGTGGCAAAGCCGCCCCAGATCATCCGTTTGCCGTCAAAGGGCATCTCGGGCATCGGGCCGTCGCCCATGTCCTGCATCATCTTTTCGGCGGCCTTGTCGCAGGTTGCACGGTCGGGCCATGCCGTCCATGCGAAAACCACCACTTCGTCATCCTGCGCATCGACGGCGCGATACATGTCGGTCCGCTTGCCGCGCGACACATCCTCGCCCCATGCCTCAAGCGCGCCAAGCGCACCGTTGGGGGCGAACATATC
>JAUNUO010000116.1:0-2665 GCA_030538135.1 Paracoccus sp. (in: a-proteobacteria) | reverse complement strand
GTGTGCTTGCCCGGTGGCACATCCTCGCCCCAGCATTCGACCATGCGGGTCGCGCCGGCCTTTTGCAGCATGGCCCAAGCCTGCCGGGCGTGGTCGCGATAGACGTCCTTGTTGGCGGTCGGCACGGCCTGAACGTTGCCAGTGTAATAGGTCATCTTGATCCTCCTCGAATCGCGGTGATGGATCATGGTGACTCTTGAAGTATTAAAAAGCAACTGTTAGTATGAAAATATGACTGAAACGGCAAAAATCCGCTATGACGAAGGCTGTCTGGCCGCCCATGCCCTGAACCTGATCGGGGATCGCTGGGCTTTGCTGGTCGTGCGTGAACTGATGTTCGCGCCCAAGCGGTTTCAGGCGATCCGCGTGGGGATACCGGGGATCACGGCCAGCGTGCTGACCGCGCGGTTGGGTCAGCTTGCCGGGGTCGGGGTTCTGCACCACGAGACGCGGTTGGGCATTTACGGGCTGACCGATGCCGGGCGCGGGCTGTTGCCGGTGCTGGAATCGCTGTGCCATTGGGCATTGACGATACCGGGGCACGATCCGCGCCGGTTCATCAGCCCTTCGGCACTGATGATCTCGATGCGGGTGTGCCTGAGGCACCGCGATGGCGTGGCGCTGGCCGGGTTCGATCTGGGGGCCGAGGCATTTCAGATGCGGCTGGCCGGGGGGCGGCTGGAAACAATCGCCGTGAACAGGCCCGACACGCCTTTCGTGCTGTCGGGAACGGGAAACACGCTGGCGGCGGCAGTATATGGCACCGCGCCATTGAAAATGCTGGCCGATGCCGGCCTGATCGCCTGTTCCGGCGATCTCGCGGCGGCGCAGGAGTTCGTCGATCGTTTTTCCTTATGCGCAGACCGGCCCGGTGCATCGGAATGATGCCGTCCGGTGCACCGCCTGTGTACAGCCTGTGTACAGGTGGTGCACGTGTTGCACAGCCGTTTTCCCTGTAAACGCTGGCTGAAACGCCCTGCAACGCACGCTGCGTTGCGCGCCCGTTGCGCGGTGCAACGCGCGGTCAGGTCGTGCGATCCAGTTTGGTGGACAGGTGGATCAGGCTCTCGGACGAGCGCACGCCTTCGACGCCGCCGATCCGGTCCAGCACGTCATCCAGTTCCGTCGTCGAGGCGCAGGCCAGTTGCAGCAGCAGATCGACGCGCCCGCTGGTCGAATGGATGCGTTCGACCTGCGGCATGGCGCGCAGACGGGACAACACGGCGGGCAGGGCGCGCGGCTCGATCGCGATCAGGACGGTGGCGCGGATATGCCCCGCGCGTACCGATTCGCCCAGACGGACGGTATAGCCCGCGATGGCGCCGCTGGATTCCAGCCGCTCCAGCCGCGCCTGAACGGTGGACCGTGCCACCCGCAGCTTGCGCGCCAGAACCGCGACCGAAATGCGTGCATCCTGCGCCAGATGTGTCAGGATGGCGTAGTCAAGATTATCCATGGCGGACTCCATTCTGACGGAACTTTTGGCAGATTAACCGGGTTTCCAGATGTAATCACGCTTTTCATTGATGAAATCAGCCGCCATATGGCGCATCTTTCAGGCTGTGGAATACGCAAGGGGCCAAGCATGGGACAGAACAAGACCGTCTGGGACAATCCCGCCGACCTGATCCGGCACATGCAGCCGGAAAACCCGGTCATGGCCTTTGCGCCGACCGTGCTGCACGAAAATGCACGGCGGTTCATCGAGGGTTTTCCGGGGCTGGTGACCTATGCGGTCAAGTCCAACCCCGAGGAGGTGGTGATCCAGAACCTGACCTCTGCCGGGCTGAAGGGCTTTGATGTGGCCTCGCCGGCGGAAATCGACCTGATCGGCCGGTTGGCCCCCGGCGCGGCGCGGCATTACCACAACCCGGTGCGTGCGCGGTCGGAAATCGCCCATGCGGTGCGCGCGGGGATTCTGGCATGGTCGGTGGACAGCCGGTCCGAACTGGACAAGCTGTTCGAACAGGTGCCGGTCGCAGTGGAAGGCAAGGCGGTCGAAATTTCGCCGCGTTTCAAACTGCCGGTGCTGGGTGCGGCCTATGATTTCGGGTCGAAATTCGGTGCCTCGCCCGAATTGGCGGCGGCTCTGCTGCGGGCGGTTGCGGATCGCGGCTATACGCCCTCACTGACCTTCCATCCCGGCACGCAATGCGTCGATCCGGGCGCGTGGGAAAGCTATATCCGCGTGGCGGGGGAAATCTGCGATCAGGCCGGCGTCCGCGCGGCACGGTTGAATGTGGGCGGCGGGTTTCCGTCCTATCGCGTGCATGGGGTCGAACCCGATCTGGACGCCATCTTTGACCGGATCGGCGCGGTCACGGCCGAGGTGTTCGGCGCGGATGCCCCCACCCTTGTGTGCGAGCCGGGCCGGGCGCTGTGCGCCGACGCGTTTTCACTGATTGCGCGGGTCAAAGCGGTGCGTGACGGGACCAGCGTGTTCCTGAACGACGGCGTGTATGGCGGGCTGACCGAATTGCCCATCGTCGGCAACCTCGACCGGATCGAGGTGCGGACGCCCGAGGGGACTGTGCGCGACGCCGAGCCGCATGGGCGCGCCATCTTTGGGCCGACCTGCGATTCGGTGGACCGTCTGCCGGGCGAAGTCGCGCTGCCCGGCGATATTGCCGAGGGCGATTACGTCATCTTTCACGGCGCCGGGGCC
>JAUNUO010000115.1:2062-8785 GCA_030538135.1 Paracoccus sp. (in: a-proteobacteria) | reverse complement strand
ACCGCAGATCAGGTGAACCCCGACGATTTCATCCGCTGGACCTATTGGCGCGCGCTGGCGCATCGTCAGCCGCGTTACGCGGCCATGGCGCGGCGCGGCGTCACCATTCTGGCCGAAGAAGTCGCCGAGGTGCGCGGCCCCGCCGATTTCACCGATCTGATCGCCCGCACCATCGACCGCAAGAAAGACTGAACCAATGCCCATCACCCTGCCATCCGACCTGCCCGCCTTTGACATCCTCTCGAACGAGGGGGTGATGGTGATGACGCCGGGCCGGGCGGCGACGCAGGACATCCGCCCGATCCGCATCGGCCTGCTGAACCTGATGCCGAAAAAGATCCAGACGGAAAACCAGTTCGCCCGGCTGGTCGGTGCGACGCCCTTGCAGATCGACTTTCAACTGATCCGCATGTCCGATCACGAAAGCCGCAACACCGCCGCCGACCACATGGCCAGCTTTTACCGCAGTTTCCGCGAGGTCGAGGCCTCGGGCGAAAAGTTCGACGGCCTCATCATCACAGGCGCACCGATCGAACAACTGCCGTTCGAACAGGTGACTTACTGGGATGAACTGACCCGCGTGTTCGACTGGACGCAAAGCCATGTCCATTCGACCATGGGCGTCTGCTGGGGCGGGATGGCGATGGCGTGGCATTTCCACAGCCTGCCGAAACACAGCCTGCCGCACAAGGCGTTCGGCTGTTTCCGGCATCACAACATGGCCCCCGCCAGCCCCTATCTGCGCGGCTTTTCCGATGATGTTCTGGTCCCCGTCAGCCGCTGGACCGAGGTCCGGCAGGACGACGTGGACGCCGCGCCCGGCCTGACCACTCTTCTGGGCAGCGAGGACACCGGCCCCTGTCTGGTTCAGGACGCGGGTCACCGCGCGCTGTATATCTTCAACCATCTGGAATACGATTCCACCACGCTGAAGGAAGAATACGACCGCGACGTGGCGGCGGGCAAAGCGATCAACGTGCCGCGCAACTATTACCCCGGCGACGACCCGTCGCGCCCGCCCTCGAACCGCTGGCGCAGCCATGCACATCTGCTTTACGGTAACTGGATCAACGAGATTTACCAGACGACCTGGTTCGACATGACCCGGATCGGAGAGGAGTGAACATGGCCGCGCATGACATGCCCTATGTCGGCAAGATCACCGAATATCTTGAAAAGCACGCGCCCAAGGACGTGCGCAAGGCCATCGAGAACGGCGGCAAGCGCCAGATTCTGGACCCCGGCTATCCCTATGACCGGGAAATGGACAAGAACGAATACGGCGACCGCATGGACGCGCTGCAATTGCAGCTTGTGCGGATGCTGTTCGAGATCAACCGCACCGGCAAGCGTCTGGTGGTGATCTTTGAAGGGCGCGACGCCTCGGGCAAGGGGGGCACGATCGACGTGATGCGCGAAAACCTGAACCCGCGCAGCGCCTATATCGTCGCCCTGCCCAAACCGACCGAGCGCGAGGCCGGCCAATGGTATTTTCAGCGTTACGTCGATTGGCTGCCCGCCGCAGGGGAAATGGCCCTGTTCGACCGCAGCTGGTATAACCGCGGCGTGGTCGAACGGGTGTTCGGCTTTTCCACCGAGACACAGCGGAATGCCTTTTTCCGGCAGTTGCCCGCCTTTGAACAGACGCTGGTGGATGACGGGCTCATTCTGGTCAAGCTGTGGCTGAACGTGGGCCGGGCCGAACAATTGCGGCGTTTCCTCGACCGCGAGAAAGACCCTCTGAAACAGTGGAAACTGTCCGGCATCGACGTGGACGGGCTGGCGAAATGGGATGACTACACCGTCGCGATTCAGGATACGCTGTCGCGCAGCCATTCGCCGCTGGCACCCTGGACGGTGATCCGGTCCGACGACAAGCGCCGGGCGCGGATCGCCGCCATCCAGACGGTGCTGAACGCGGTGGATTTCGCGGGCAAGGATACCGACATCATCGGCACGGCCGACCCGCAGATCACCGGCGGGCCAGAGATGCTTGGCGCATGATCCGCGCGCTGATCGTCCTGCTGGCCTTGGCCTTGCCTGCGGGGGCGCAGGATCTGCCCGACTGGCAGCACACCAGCATCAACGATTTCGCGCGTGTCCTGACGCAAGAGGACACGCAGGTTCTGGATCAGGCGCTGATCGCGCTGCATGACAGCACCGGCGTTCAGGGCACCGTGGTCACGCTGACCGACCGCGCGGGTTACGGCGGCGCGGACGGGCTGGAACCCTTTGCTACGCGGCTGTTCAACCATTGGGGCGTCGGCGATGCCGAACGGAACGACGGGTTCATGGTGCTGATGCTGACCGGCGACCGCGAGGTGCGGATCGAACTGGGCGCGGGCTATCCGGCATCGGCGAACCGGATCGCAGGGCGTATCATCGACGACACCATCCTGCCCGATTTCCGCACTGGCGCCATGTCGCGCGGGCTGCGCGAGGGCACGCTGGACGTGATCCAGATGATCGCCCGCCCTCATGCGGCAGGCGAGACCCCGCCCGAGCCACGGCGCGGCATCGGCGATTTTCTGATCCCGGCGGGCGTGTTCGCCTTTTTCGGCTTTGTCATCGTGCAGATCGGGCGCGGTCTGATCGGCAATATCATGCAGGCCCGCCAGCCCTGCCCCAACTGCGGCGGAACCGGGTTGATCGCGGAAAGCGAAAGCCGGTCAGACAGTCTGCCTGGCGGGGCACCGACACGGCGGCAGGTGATCTGGCGCCGCTGCGCCCGCTGCGGCTGGACCAGCCCGCGCGAAACACGATCCGCGCCGGTGTCGTCGCCGTCGCGGCGTCGCGGCGGCGGCGGTTTCGGCGGCGGGCGATCCTCGGGCGGGGGCGCTTCGGGGCGCTGGTAATTCATTCAAGGGAGGGAAACATGGAACTGAAAAACGCGCGTGCCATCGTCACCGGCGGCGCTTCGGGGCTGGGGGCCGCGACTGCCGAATATTTCCGCGCTCAGGGTGCACAGGTCATGGTGCTGGACCGCGATGCCAAGGGGGCGGATTTCGCCGCCGGGATCGGGGCGGGTTTTCACGAAACCGACGTGACGGACGAGGCCAGCGTTGCCGCCGCCATCGCGGCCGCGCGCGATCACATGGGCGGCCTTGATGCCTGCATCAACTGCGCCGGCATCGTCATCGGCGAAAAAACCGTAGGCCGCGAGGGCGCACACAAGCTGGATACGTTCCGCCGGGTGATCGAGGTGAACCTGATCGGCACCTTCAATGTGCTGCGTCTGGCGGCAGAGGCGATGGCCCAGAACGAAGGCCCCGAACGCGGCGTGATCGTGAACACCGCCAGCATCGCCGCCTTTGACGGACAGGCCGGACAGGCCGCCTATGCCGCATCCAAGGCCGCCATCGCCGGGATGACCCTGCCCGTCGCCCGCGATCTGGCGCGCAGCGGCATCCGCATCTGTTCGATCGCGCCGGGCACCTTTGGCACCCCGATGCTGCGCAGCCTGCCGCAGGACGTGCAGGACGCGCTGGCCGCCGAGGTCACGTTTCCGAAACGTCTGGGTGAACCCGAGGAATTCGCCCGCCTTGCCGCCTTTATCGTCGAATCCGGCTATATGAACGGCGAAACCGTGCGGCTGGACGGCGCGCTGCGGATGCGCTGACACAGCGGCAGGCGGCGGCGGCCCGCCCTTGCACGATGAGCGGACCGCCGCTAGCGTCATCCAAAACCATACACGGAGGTTCCATGAAACTGCGCCATTTCGCCCTGACATCCGCGCTGGCCACGCTGACCGCGCCCGCCTTTGCCGCCGATCCCGAACTGACGGTCTTTGACTGGGCCGGGTTCGAGGAGCCCGACATTTATCAGGGTTACATCGACAAACACGGCACCGGCCCGACCTTTGCCTTTTACGGCAACGACGACGAGGCGTTTCAAAAGCTCGCCTCGGGCTTTCGCGCCGATGTCGCCCATCCGTGCAGCCAGATGGTGTCCAAATACCGCGATGCCGGGCTGATCGAGCCTTGGGATATTTCGCGCATCCCGGATTTCGAAAACATCGACCCGCGCTTTCTGGAATCCAACGTCATCAAGGATGACGAGGGCGTCTGGTATATTCCGGGCGACTGGGGCGTGACCGCCGTTGCCTATTCCAACGAGCGGGTGCCGGCCGAGGACGTTTCCACGTTGCAGGTTTTCGTGAACCCCGAGTATCAGGGCCGCACCTCATTGCCCGATTCGTCGGATGATGTCTGGGCGCTGGCCTATCTGGCCACCGGCACCACCGACTGGGACGACGTCTCTGACGAAGAATTCACCAAGGCCGCCGACTGGCTGCGTCAGGCGCATCAGAACGTCGCCGCCTATTGGTCGGACCCCACGCAAATGTCGCAGCTGATGGCATCCGGGGCGGCGGATGTGGCCTGGTCGTGGAACGATGGTGTCGTCTATCTGCGCGACGACAATTACGACGTAGGTTTTCAACGTGAGGCGACCGAGGGCAGTTCGACGTGGTTCTGCGGCTGGGTGAACCTGAAAAACGGTCCCGGCAGCGAGGACAAAGCCTATGACTTCATCAACGCCTGGATCGCACCGACTGCGGCGCGTGGGCTGCTGGACAAGATCGGCTATGGCTCGACCAACGTCAAAGGCATGGAGACGATCAGCCCCGAGGAACTGAAAGAGATCGGCCTGTCCGAAATCGACGTTCCGATTCTGGCGCAGACCCCGAACGACCCCGAACAGCGCCAGCGCCAACTGGCCGAGTTCGAACGGATCAAGGCCGGGTTCTGAGCGGACCGGCGAAGGGCGCCCCATAGGGCGCCCTTTTCATCTTATCGCGCCGCGCCCGTCACCGGGTCCAGCTTGAGTTCCACCTTGTCACCTGCGGTGGTGCGATATTCCACGTCCCAATATCCATCGTCATCCCAATCGACTTCCTTGATGAAGGCGAGCTGCGTGCCGGCCTGTTCCTCGACCATGGCGACGACCTGAGACAGTTTCATCGCACCCACGGGCGGCACTTCGTCGGCCATCGCGGCGCCGGAAAGCAGGGTTGCCGGAATCGCGGCAACAGCAAAGATTTTAACAAAAGACATCGCATTTCCTTTCTGTGTCGATCAGGCATGACGGATCATGCACCCGATAACGTGTGTCTCCGGCAAATGTTCCACCACTCCGGCCCCTTGCGCGCATCACCGCCGCCGCCTATGTTGGAGCTGTTCGGGGCAACCCGGACTATGGACATAAACGCGCAGGTAATAAGCGGATCGGACCCGGGGGCGGTACCCGGCGGCTCCACCAGATCACCCTCGTTGGGGGACCATGGGGCCGAAACAGGATCGACGAACGTCTAAAGCTGTTTGCTTTGTCTCGGTGAGCTACCACCGTTATCGGTGCAAAATGTACAGTTGCCAACGACAACCGTGCTCCGGTCGCTCTGGCTGCGTAAGCAGCTCGGGTAACCGAAACCTAAGTCCTTACGCCTAGCAGCTTAAGGCGGGGTCCGCAGGAACCTGGCAACAGAATCCTGCACCTTTTCCCTATAACCCATTCAGAACCCACAGGATCAGCGGAATCGTCGCGGCGGCCGCGATGGTCTGGGCGGTCACGATACCGGCCATGAACGGACCGTCGCCGTTCAACTGCCGGGTCAGCACATAGGATGTGGGCGCGGTCGGGATGGCCGAAAAGACGACCAGAACCAAGGTTTCGGGCCCGGACAGTCCGAACAGGCGCGCGGCGAGGACAGCCAGAGCCGGCATCGCCAGCAAACGGATGGCCGAGGTGCCGATCAGCCCCACCATGTCCTGCCGCAGCGCACCGGGCATCAGGGCCGCGCCGACGCACAGCAGCCCCAAAGGCAGACTACCCTGCCCGATCAGCGCCACGAACCTGTCCATGCCGTACGGCAGCCCAACCCCGCTGAGCGCCAGCGCAAGGCCCGCGACGCAGGCGAGGATCAGCGGATTGGTAGCGACGGTTCGCAAGATGGCGCGCGGCGCCTGCCCCGAGGCGCCTTCGGTCAACGCAAGAATGGACAGCACATTTACCAGCGGCACGCCGATCGCCAGATAGACCGCTGCCCGCTCGACCCCTTCGGCACCGGCAACCGCAGCGATGATCGCCAGCCCGAGATAGGTGTTGAACCGCACCGCGCCTTGCAGGACCGGACCGAACCGCGCGGCTGGCATCGGGTGGCGACGGCGCACCAGCCACAGGACGGCGGCAGCGATCAGGATGGTTGCGACAGCGGCCGCCCCCAGCCGCAGCATGGCCGGATCGCCGATCGGCGCGGTGGCCAGACTGGACACCAAAAGCGCCGGAAACAGAAGGATATAATTGATGCGTTCAGCCGCCGGCCAGAATTCGGCCGAGGGAAAGCCGCGTCGGGCCAGCACAAACCCCAGAAGGATGATCGCGAAGATTGGCCAGATGGTAATCAGCAGCATGTCGGAACGCTTTTGGCATATGCCGCCAACAAAAGCGCAAACCCCGCCCGATGCAATACCTTTCGGCACCGCCCGCCACCGATCAAGGCCGAGGCCCCGCGTTCCACCTTTGTCCGCCGTGTTCGCAGCTTGTTCGGCTTCATTATGTGCGTACATATAAACGGCAAATCGCCCCCTTTTCAAACCCGGTCACATCCCTATGCTGGCGCCGACACATTCAGCCGGGGGACAGGATGACGCGCGGAATCGATTATGGCAGCATGATGCACCGGGCCATGCAGGGCCTGATCGCAGAGGTGCTGCGCGGGGTCGCGCG
>JAUNUO010000115.1:0-1962 GCA_030538135.1 Paracoccus sp. (in: a-proteobacteria) | reverse complement strand
GTCGATCCGTCGGTCGAATTCGGCCTGCGCTTTGAAACGCAGGACCATGACGACGACGAGGACGACGACCTGCCCGACGACACGGACGACGCCCCCGACGAACCGCCCTCCGGCGGCGGCGAGGTCGTCAGCCTGGACAAATGGCGGAAATAGCCCGTCATATCCCTGTCACCGGCCTGCGATAACCCTGCTGCGACATTGTCGCAAAAGGATCATCCATGTCGGATCTTGGCCTGTTTCTGACCCAGTTCATCCGCCGCCCCTCTGAAATCCGTGCCGTTGTCCCGACCGGGCGCGCCGCCGCGCGCGAGATGGCGCGAGTCGTCCGCCCCGACATGCCCGCCGTGGCCGAGATCGGTGCGGGCACCGGCACCATCACGCGGGCGATCCTGCACAGCGGGTTGCCGCCCGCCGCGCTTGAGCTTTATGAACTGAACGCCGCCTTTTGCGACCGGCTGCGGCAGTTGTTTCCCGGCACGCGCGTTCACAACCTGCCCGCGCAGGAAATGGTCAACGTGGGGCGCCGCGATCTGGACGCGGTGATTTCCGGTGTACCGGTGCTGGCCCTGCCCGACGATCTGCAAACCGCCATCGTCGGCACCGCCTTGCAGATGATGCGCCCCGGCGCGCCGTTCGTGCAGATCACCTATGGCCCCAACCCGCCGCTGTCGGACAACGTGCGCCGGCGGTTCGGCCTGAGCCATAAGCGCAGCGGCCGCATCTGGGCCAACCTGCCGCCGGCCGAGGTCTATGTATTCCGGCAAGAACGCCCTGTTTAGCATACCATCGCATACCAATTGCGAATCTGCCTCTCAGTCGCTAGTAAATCATAGCGAAACCCTGAGGGAGAGAAGCGATGAGCAAGACCACCCGGACCGAAACCGACAGCTTTGGCCCGCTTGAGGTGCCCGGCGACAAGTACTGGGGCGCGCAGACGCAGCGGTCGATCCAGAACTTTCCCATCGGCTGGGAACGTCAGCCGGTCGCCATCGTGCGCGCCCTTGGCGTCATCAAACAGGCCGCCGCCGAGGTGAACATGGCGACCGGCAAGCTGGACGAAAAGATCGGCAAGGCGATGGTGCAGGCCGCATCCGAGGTGGTCGCGGGCAAGTTCGACGACAACTTCCCGCTGGTCGTCTGGCAGACGGGTTCGGGCACGCAGTCGAACATGAACGCGAACGAGGTCATCTCGAACCGCGCCATCGAAATTCTGGGCGGCGAGATGGGCAGCAAATCCCCCGTTCACCCCAACGATCACTGCAACATGGGCCAGTCGTCCAACGACACCTTTCCGACCGCGATGCATGTCGCCATCGGCATGGTCGCCCGCGACGTGCTGATCCCCGGTCTGGAAAAACTGCATGCCGCGCTGGCCGCCAAGGCCGAGGAATTCAAGGACATCATCAAGATCGGCCGCACCCATACGCAGGACGCGACGCCCCTGACCCTGGGCCAGGAATTCGGCGGCTATGCCCATCAGGTGAAGATGGGGATCGAGCGGGTCAAAATGTGCCTGCCGCAGATCTATGAACTGGCGCAGGGCGGCACCGCCGTCGGCACCGGGCTGAACACGAAAAAGGGCTGGGACACGGCGATTGCGGCCAAGATCGCGGAAATCACCGATCTGCCCTTTGTCACCGCGCCCAACAAGTTCGAGGCGCTGGCAGCCCATGACGCGATGGTGTTTTTCTCGGGCGCGCTGAAAACCGTCGCCGCCAGCCTGTTCAAGATTGCCAACGACATGCGCCTGCTGGGGTCCGGCCCGCGCTCGGGTCTGGGCGAGCTGATCCTGCCGGAAAACGAGCCGGGCTCATCCATCATGCCGGGCAAGGTCAACCCGACCCAGGCCGAGGCGCTGACCATGGTGTGTGCGCATGTAATGGGTAATGACGCGGCGGTCGGTTTCGCCGGGTCGCAGGGGCATTTCGAACTGAACGTCTATAACCCGATGATGTCCTATAA
>JAUNUO010000114.1 GCA_030538135.1 Paracoccus sp. (in: a-proteobacteria) | reverse complement strand
CCGGCACCCCGGCAAGCGTATCTGTCATGCGTTCCCCTGACTGGTGCGGGCGGCGCGCAGTGATCGCCATTGATGTCTAACGACAATTATAGATACGCCGCGCCGGTCCCCCAACTGGTGCCCCATCCGAACAGCGATGCGCTCAATGTCTGCCGCCCGGACAAAAGACATGCGCCCGCGCTTGTGAAGCTCAAGCATACCCTCGTTCATCCAGCGGTAAAGGGTGGACCTGTGAATCCCGAAAACCTCCTGAACGTGACACGGACGAACGATAGCCGGAAACGGCTTACCCATCATCCCCCTCTCCTTCTTCCAGCCGTCCCGCAGGTGCCTCCAATCTCGGGGTTCGCTCACGATTCATCCCGTCCACAGACGTCGCAGCGGCCATAATGCATAGTGCAGATCCCGGCCTGACGGCGACCATATTTCGCGCCACACTCGCCGCAGACCATGCAGGGTATTCGCTCCGCTTCACGCCCGGATTGTCCAGCATCGCGGCGGCTGTGAGGAGGTGGTCCGGTCAGTCATGGGGCTGCTCCGCGCGGCTATGCGGTCAGTAATGGTTGTTCTCGGCCATACCTCGCCAGTTGCCGCCATCAATTCGATATGCAGCGCAACTAATTCTGCAGCCTGCTCCAGTCCCTCGCGCCGACCCGCTTCATGGGCAGCGTCGAGGGCGTCGAGGGCAGCGCGGTATCCCCTCGTCATCGACTACCACAACGCCGCCTGGCGGAAACGAGCAAGATCATAGGCCCGGATGGTCACTCGATCCATCTGACCATTGGCTTCGACCCTGCGGAATATGCGCGGCGGCCACGCGAAGTTTCCTTGCGGAGCATGAATCAGGCCGCGTCCGCAAGATCAATGGGTCCTGAGCCTAGGCAGACCTGAGACGCTCCTCGATCAAGGAAGATGCGATCAATTTCAGATTGCGTTGATAAAACGACCTCCCTTGGCGGAAGGAAGATCATGTGACGCGCTTGTGAGCCAGTGGAATGGCAAACGGGCGATGCGTCGCGGCAATTGCAATCCCCGAAGGCATAAGGCGCTGCAAAGCCGGTTCCGACCAGAACATCCCGCCGGTGTAGGTGCCGAACGCCGGCAGGACGATGTGCCGGTGCGAGATCAGGAACACTGGGAACGAGGCACCGGCGATCCGCAGCTTGGGATGATAATGCCCGGAAATATCAGGGCCTTCCCCGGCAATGTGACGCAACGCAACCTCGCCCAGCCACAGTTGCGCCGGCAGGCCCGCGCCGGGATCATGGTTCCCGCTGACCAGCACAAGGTCGGTGGCCGCGGCAATCCGGTCCAGACCGGACAGCGCGGCCGAGGGCAGATGCATCCGCACCGCGTCACTGTCGAAACTGTCGCCAAGCAGCACGACCCGCCGGGGGCGATGCCGCTGCACCTCGGTTTCCAGCCGTGTCAGCGTGTCGATCGTCTCGAAGGGCGGCAACGGCAACCCGCCATCGCGCGTCGAGCGGAGCGACCTGCCCAGATGCAGATCGGCGGCGATCAAAGTCGCGTGGTCACCGGACAGCAGCGCGCCCGATGACAGCGCGGTCAGCCGCAGCCCGTGGAAATCGAAATCGAACCCGCTCATCCGCCCGCCTGCATCTCGGCCATCAGCGCGTTGGCCTCGGCCATGGCGATGCGCAGCCGACCTTCGCCCCGGATCGGCACGCGCCCGGCCTCAAGCAGCAGGGGCGCGGCCAGCGGCGTGACATGCGGGGCTTGGGCCAGCACGACCTGATCCCGCGCCGCCAGCATATGCTCGATCCGGCCGAAATCGACCAGCCCGGTCGCCGCCTGCTGCTCGGTAATGCGCAGCAGGATATGGTTGGGGTCATAACGGCGCAGCGTGTCATAGACGATATCGCTGGAAAAGGTGGCCTGCTTGCCGGTCTTGCGCTGACCCGGCAGGTTGCGCTGCAACAGCCCGGCGATGGTCGCGACCGAACGAAAGCTGCGCTTCATCAGCGCGTTATCGGACAACCATTTGGCGAAACCATCGCGCAGCGCGTCGCCCGACAACAGCCGCGCGGCGTCGCGCACCGGGTCCACCGACCAGATCAGCAGCGCGTAATCCGTCGCCACAAAGCCCAGCGGGCCAAGCCCGTCCTGCTCCATCCGGCGCGTCAGCAGCAGTCCCAGCGTCTGATTGGCGTTGCGGCCGGCAAAGCTGTAGGCGCAGAAATGCCATTGTCCGGCACGGGGAAAGGTCTCGCAGGTCAGCGTGCCGGGACGCGGCAGCACCGAGATGCGGTCTTGCAGGTCAAGCCAGTCGCGGATGTCCGGCGGCAGCGCGGACCAGGCCGCGCGGTCGCCGATCAGCGCCAGAACGCGGGCGGACAGTTCTGTGGATGTCGCCAGCTTCAACCCGTTGAACACCGCGATCCTGGGGTCGCGGCCGGGCTGGGGCGTGACCTCGACCACCATATCCCGCAGCCGGTCATAGCGCACGGTCTGGCCGCCGATCAGAAAGGTATCGCCCGGCGTCAGGGTCGCTGCGAAGGCTTCTTCGACCTCGCCCAGCGGCGCGCCACCCCGGCCACGGCGGCGCACGCGCAGCATTTCCGGCGCGGTGATGGTGCCGACATTCATGCGGATCAGCCGGGCGCTGCGTGGATCGCGCAGCCGCCACAAACCGTCGCCCAGCACCAGCCGCTGCCAGCGGTCATAGCCGCGCAGCGCATAGCCACCGGTGGCGCAGAAATCCACGCAGGCATCGAAATCGGCGCGCGACAGGGCGCGATAGGGGCCGGCCGTCGTGACCTCGGCAAACAGCGCATCGGCGGCGAAAGGGCCGGCGCAGGCGGTCAGCAGGATCTGTTGGCACAGCACGTCCAGACCGCCCGATGCCGCGACAGGCCCGCGCCCGTCGCCGTCCAGATCCCCTTCGGCCACGGCTTGCAGCGCGGCCACGCATTCGATCACTTCAAAGCGGTTGGCCGGCACGATCCGCGCGCGCGAGGGCGCGTTATAGCGATGGTTCGCCCGCCCGATCCGCTGCACCAGACGCTTGACGTTCTTGGGCGCGCCGACCTGGATGACCAGATCGACGTTGCCCCAGTCGATGCCCAGATCAAGGCTGCCCGTCGCCACCACCGCGCGCAATTCTCCTGCCGCCATTGCGGCCTCGACCCGCGCCCGCGCCTCGTGCGACAGGCTGCCGTGATGCAGACCGATGGGCAGATTGTCATCATTGGCCGCCCAGATCGCCTGAAAAAACAGCTCGGCCTGGGCGCGGGTGTTGATGAAGATGATCGTGGTCCGCGCGTCGCGCACCGCGTCCAGCACATCGGGCACGGCGTAACGCCCGCCGCCCCCGGCCCATGGCGGTGCTGTGCGCGTCGGCAGCATGGCGATGTCGGGCGCGGGGCCGGGATCGGCGTGGATCACCGTGGCGCCGCCCATGAACTCGGCCAGCGCGGCGGGCTGCTGCACGGTGGCAGACAGCCCCGTCACCCGCAGCTGCGGTGCCAGCCTGCGCAACCGCGCCAGCCCCAGCATCAGCTGATCGCCGCGCTTGCTTTCGGCCAGTGCGTGCAACTCGTCCAGCACCACCCGGCGCAGGTTGCCAAACATCACCGGCGCCCGTTCATAGGACAGCATCAACGCAAGGCTTTCGGGCGTGGTCAGCAGGATTTGCGGCGGATCGACACGCTGGCGCGCCCGCCGCGCGGCCCCGGTATCGCCAGTGCGGTCCTCGATGCGCACCGGGATGGCCAGATCGGCGACCGGACGCGCCAGATTTCGCGCGATGTCATGGGTCAGCGCCTTGAGCGGGCTGACATAGAGCGTGTGCAGACCGTCCCATCCTTCCGCCAGTTCGATCAGCGAGGGCAGAAACCCCGCCAGCGTCTTGCCGCCGCCGGTCGGCGCGATCAGCAGGCTGTCGCCGGTCGCGTGCAGCAGGGCGATCTGATGCGGATGCGGGGTCCAGCCCTGCCGAGCGAACCAGTCGCTGAATTTGGGCGGCATCATGCGATCATCGCCTTCAGGGTTTCCAGCCGGTCGGCCTCGGCCACGGGCTTGTCCCAGCGGATACGGCTGATCCGGGGAAAGCGCATCGCGACACCAGATTTGTGGCGCGTCGAGGCGTTCACCCCTTCAAATGCGACCTCCAGTACCAACTTCGGCGCGAGGGCGCGGACGGGGCCGAATCGTTCGGTGGTGTTCTGGCGCACGAAACGGTCAAGGGCGCGCAATTCCTCGTCGGTAAAACCGAAATAGGCCTTGCCGACCGGCACCAGTCCCTCGCCATCCCACAGGCCAAAAGTGAAATCGCTGTAAAACCCCGACCGTTTGCCGTGGCCGCGCTGCGCATACATCATCACCGCGTCCACATTCATCGGGTCGCGCTTCCATTTGAACCAAGGCCCGCGCGGGCGGCCGCCGAGATAGGCGCTGTCGCGGCGCTTTATCATCACCCCCTCGATCACGGCATCGGGCGGGTTGGCGCGCAGGGCGGCCAGATCATCCCAGCCGTCGAAATCCAGAAGGGTGGACACGTCGATGCGGTCGCTGCCGAAATCGACTGTCTCCAGCACCGCGCGGCGTTCGGCCAGCGGGCGGTCGCGCAGATCGTCGCCCTGCCAGATCAGCAGATCGTAAAGCCGCAGCCCCGCCGGATGGCTGGCCAGCATCGTTCGGGTCACCGTCTTGCGGTTCAGCCGCTGTTGCAGCTCGTTGAACGTCGCCACGGCGCCATCCCGCCGCACCAGCAGTTCGCCATCCGCCGCGCCGTCGAAATTCATCGCTGCGATGACATCGGGAAAGGCGGCGGAAATATCCTCTCCGGTCCGCGAATACAGCCGTCGCACCCCGCCGTCGCTGACCGCCTGCACGCGGATGCCATCCCATTTCCATTCGCCCAGATAATCGGCGGGATCTAAGGCCCGCAACTGTTCCAGATCGACCGCCGTGGACAGCATCACCGGCCGGAAGGGCGCCTTGGCCGCGCTGTCGGGGCGCGGGCCACCCTGAATCCAGCCGAACATTTCCGGGTAGGGCGGCGCGATGCCGTGCCAGATTTCCTCAAGGTCGGGAACATCCGGCGCGCCCATCTGGGCCAGTGCCATCCGCGCCATCCGCGCCGACAGACCGACGCGCATATTTCCGGTTGCCAGCTTCAGGAAGGCCAGCCGTTCCGATGGTCCCAGCCGGTCCAGCACGGCCGCAATCGCGGCAGGCAGGGCCGCCTTGCCGGTCATCGCCAGCAGATCGACCGCCTCGCGCAGGGGCATATCATCGTCGCCCTCGCTGTCCCAGATCAGCGCGATGGTTTCAGCCAGATCACCGACGAAATCATAGCTCAACGCAAAAAGCTGCTGGTCAACGCGCTCGGCCACCAGCCCGCGCAGCAGCGTGGGCGTGACCGCCCGCAGCTTCAGATCGCCGGTCAGTGCGGCCAGCGCCCAACCCCGGTCGGGGTCTGGTGTCTTATCCAGATAATGACGCAGGATCAATAGTTTGGCATTGCGCGCCGGGGTAAAGGCCAGCCGCTCCAGCAATTGCGCGAAGGCCCTCATTCCGGCTCGTCCTCGTAACCGACCAGATGCAGCGGGCGCGCGGGAATCTGCGCCAGTTCGCACCAACGTATCAGCCCGTCCTCGGCGCCATGCGTGATCCAGACCTCTTGCGGGGCCAGTTCGCGGATCGTGGCCGTCACCTGCGGCCAGTCCACATGGTCGCTGATGACCAGCGGCAGTTCGACCCCGCGCTGCCGCGCCCGCGCGCGGACCTGCATCCAGCCCGAGGCAAAGCCGATCACCGGATCGCGAAAGCGCTGCACCCAGGGAGAAGCAAAGGCGGATGGCGGCGCGATGACCAGTTGCGCAGCGACATCCGCAGCCGTGGCGGGGATCAGCGTCCCCAGCTCGACCCCCTGCGCGACGTGATAATCGCACAGCCGCTGCAACGCGCCGTGGATCGCAATCGGGGCCTCATGGCCGGCCTGCCGCGCCAGCGCGATCAGCCGCTGCGCCTTGCCCAAAGCATAAGCGCCGATCAGATGCGGGCGGTCGGGAAACTCCGCCATGCTGGCCAGCAGGCGGGCCATCTCGTCCAGCGGGTCGGGGTGACGAAAGACGGGCAGGCCAAAGGTCGCCTCGGTCACGAAAATATCGCAGGGCACCGGCTGAAAGGGCGCACAGACCGGGTTCGGGCGGCGGCAGTAATCGCCCGACACGACGATCTTCGGCCCTGTGGACGGAGTCACCGCGATCTGCGCGCTGCCCAGGATATGACCTGCGGGATGAAAACAGACCTCGACATCGCCAATGCGCAACGGACCATCCGCCACCTGCGTTTCGCCCGCGAAATCAGCGCCATAGCGGATCGCCATGATTTCAATCGTTTCGCGCGTGGCCATGACCGCGCCATGCCCGGACCGGGCGTGATCCCCATGCGCATGGGTAATCAGCGCGCGCGCCACGGGTTGCATGGGGTCGATGTAGAAATCGCCGGGCAGACAATACAGCCCCTGAGGCGTCGGGTGCAGGATCTGGTCAGCGCGCATCGACAACATATGGCTTTCCAAGGCCATAATTCAACCTGCGCAGACCTGCGATCACCACGGCACAGCCCCGCCCTTTCAGGCAGGAAAGCCGCGCCGAAGACCGAGACATTACCGACAGTCTCTATGAGGACTACAAGGCACTGCGCTTGAAGCTGATCGGGGCGGTTCGGGGGCCACCCCGCTATAGCCCCGCTGGACGCTATCGCTGTCGCGCAGAAGATCCTCGACCGTGTGTTGTTCATTGCCTTTGCCGAAGATACCGGCCTGTTGCCCCACAACACCCTGTCGCAAGCTTTCGTCATCGTAGTCTTTCTGCTGGTCGCCGGCGCCTATGTGCTTGCCCTCTGGCCAGGCTCGACCGCGACTTTCAGCAACCTGACCGCACATAAGGGGTTCTTCCCGCACGGGGTGGCGACGCTGTTCACCGGCGTCGTGGTGGTCATCTTGTCGATGAGCGGTGTCAAGGTCGCAACCATCGCCGCCGCCGAATCCGCCGAGCCGGGCCGCAACATCCGCCGCGCCGGGAATACGGTCGTGATCCGCATCTTCGTGTTCTTTGTGCTGTCCACGTTCCTGATCGTGATGGCGCAGCCCTGGACCGAGATCCAGCCGGGCAAGTCCCCGTTCGTTGCCACGCTGGAGAATATCGGCATCCCGGGTGCTGGCATCCCCGCAGGCCAGCCGGGGCAGATCGTGTCTTATGACGCAGATGGTCGCCCGGTGGCCACCGACATGCCGCCCGCGGCGTTGCCCCCGGGCGTAACGGGGCAGGTGGTGTGCGAAGATGCAGCGGGTGTCGCGGTGGCGGTGGACCTGCCGCCGCCGGGACAGGGACCAGAGGGGCCGCAGGGCGAGCCCGGGCGGGACCGCGCTGACGGTGCGCCCGGACGCGACGGGCAAGACAGCACTGTTCCGGGACCGCCGGGGCCGGATGGCCTGTCAGCCTATGAGGTCGCCCTGGATAATGGCTTCGAAGGTGGCGAGGCTGAATGGCTGGCCTCGCTGATCGGTCGGGCAGGTCGTGACGGGACAGACGGACGCGACGGGATCGACGGCAAAGATGGCGCGAATGGTGCCAATGCCGTTGTGGTCAGCTTCGCCACCGACGCCGAGGCCGAGGCGTTCAGCGCGGCCAACCCCGGCGCGGCGGTGTTCAGCCGCGGGGGGCTGTGATGATCCGCCTGCACGACCAGAAGAAAGCCTTCCTGAATGGCGTCCCGCAGGGCGCGATGTTCTGGAACGGCCACAAGGTGGGGCCGGCAGATAAAGCACCGCTTTACCCTCTTGCGGCCTGCTACGGCGTCGGCCTCGGTCAAGCCCCCCTGCGCCTCGATCCGCTGGATGCGGTTCTGGGTGGCAGCGGCAACGTGGCGTCCATCCCGAACAAGCGTGGTGCGGGTGCGGGCATCGGCCAGCGAGATCGTCGGCCAAGTTCCCAATCCCATTTCACGGCGTTTCCCCAGGTGAGAGCAGCGATATACCCATTTCCCTGAGTTCTCGCTTTTAACCAGCGACAGTCCCCCATCAACGAACAGTTTCCCGTCACCGGCCTTCTTAAGCCCCACTGCTGTCAGCTTGTTCTTTGCCATCAGTCCCCCAGATAGTCCCCATGTCACAGGCCCGCTTCCCCGATTCCCGGAAAGACGCCGTGCGACGATGGGTCGGCCAAGTTCCTGATGATATTCGCCCAATTTGCGACGCCGTGCATCGCCATGAGGCATTGCTTTGGTGCGGGCGGCGGGACTTGAACCCGCACGGGCAATCGCCCCAGGGAGTTTAAGTCCCATGCGTCTACCATTCCGCCACGCCCGCGCCGCAGTCCCCTTGATTGCCCCGCGCGGGGCGGCGCGTCAATAGCTGCGCGTCGGCCGGTCAAAGACCTTGCGGCCCATCAGGCTGCCGACCAGATCGACCATCAGTTTCGCGGTGCGGCCGCGCTCGTCCAGAAAGGGGTTCAGTTCGACCAGATCGAGGCTGGTGACTAGGCCGGATTCATGCAGCAGTTCCATCACCAGATGCGCCTCGCGGAAGGTGGTGCCGCCGGGAACGGTGGTGCCGACCGCCGGCGCGATGGACGGGTCCAGAAAATCCACATCCAGCGAGACATGCAGCAACCCATCGGCCGCGCGCACCCGTTCCAGAAAGGCGCGCAGCGGGGCGACGATGCCCTGTTCGTCCAGCACGCGCATGTCGTTCACGGTGATGTCGGTGTCCTGCATCGCCGCATGTTCGGCGGGATCGACGCTGCGGATGCCGAACATGCAGATGTTTTCCCCCGGCACC
>JAUNUO010000113.1 GCA_030538135.1 Paracoccus sp. (in: a-proteobacteria) | reverse complement strand
CTCGCCGCAACCGTCCTGTTCTGGCTCTAAAGTTAATGAGTCTGGAGCCTAGGAATCTGGGCCACCGCCCCAGCCGCCGGTCGTGGCCGCCGCTGCCAGGGCGGGCGGCAGGGTGTGGTCAATGGCCCTGCTCATGCGGCTCAGCCTCAACCGAGGCAGGGGTGGTGCGGTCGAACGCGGCCCAGCCCGCGGGCAGCGGGTTCCCCTGCGCCTGCCATTGCCGCATCGCTATGCGCAGTGCGGTGCGGCCGATGCGGCTGCGCGGGCGGTCGGCCAGCGGCAGGTCGCGCCCGCCGCGCAACGCGGAAAAGGCCGCCTGCTTGACCGCGACATGTTCGGGCGCGCCCCAAAGCAGCAGCAGGTGCTGGAATGCCGCGAAGGCCAAGAGATCGAAGGGGCGAGGCAGGCCCATAGGGGTGCTGATCGGGCTTTGCGGATGGAACCCGGCGCAGGGGATCAGCCCGACCGGAATCGGCGCGTTGGCCGAATGGGTGCGCCCGGTTGCCAGCAGCTTGGGCAGGACATGCGTGTGCGGACCGGGTGGCGAGACGCCGCCGGTATCCGGGCCGCCGATCTTTTGGAACACCTCGATCCGGCCCAGCGGCGTCAGCGCGACGCGATGCGGATGGGCGGCGAAGATCGCGCCCATCGCCGGGTTGCCGGGGTCGAGGACATCGCGGCCCGCCGCGGCCTCCAGCACGGCGATCAGCGCGGGATCGGCGGTGCGGATGCAGAAATCCACCTGCATCTGCGCCAAGCCCATGTCGTAGAGGATACCGCCGCGATCTCCGGCGCGGATCGCATCGGTGTCCGGGCCAAGCCGCGTCAGCACCCTGCGCCTCGCCGTCATGGCCAGACGGCGAGGCAGGCACAACGCCACCGACTGCGACCAGCGCCCGGCCTTGGGCGAGAGCGTCTCATAGGCGACGGCCCGCGCCCTTGTCGGGTCCAGCCGGATCGCCCCCCTTGCCGTCGCCTTGAGGCCCGGCGCGTCGATCAGCAGCGGCTCCTCGGGATCGCGGTGGAATTCGGCGATAGCACCGAAGCTGCCCATCGACCAGCCATGCGCGGGCTCGTCCAGCGCAGCGAAAAGGATATCGATCGGGTTCATCCTTGCTCCTTCATCCAGGTGGCGCAGCCGGTGGCGACGGCGTCGTAGACCGCCGCGCCGATCGCCTCGCCCAACGGGGTGTGTAACCCCGCAAACCGGCCCGCGCCTGTTTGGGCGGCGACGGCGATGCAGTCGGTGCCAGTGCCTGTCGCCCGACCTTGGGGCAGCAAGAGCCCGGTTTCCATGACGGCGGTGGTGCGCGCCTCGGCCACGATGGTCATCGCCTCCAGCAAGGCGGTGTCGGTCAGCCCGTCGGCCAGATGGACGGCGATGTTGATCGTGCCCAAGCCGGGACGGGGCGGCTGGCGGTGACCGACCCGCTCGGCATTGCCAAGGCCGACCGTCGCGACGCAGGTAACCGGCCCCGCTGCGGCCCGGCACCAGCGCACCACGTCGCGAGAGGTCAGCATGCCCACCGCATCGGCCAGCCCGGCAGCGGCCATCTGCGCCGCCAGCCATTCCCCTGCGTCCAGGTCTGCGGGCAGGTCGGCATCACGCACCTGCCGCCATAGGATCCGCCGCGCGGTGACGAAGCCGGCGCGATGCGGGGCAAAGGACAGCACCCGGTGCGCGGTGCCCAGATCGGCGATCAGCCAGGGGTGGTTCAGGGTCACCTTCATCGCAGCACCCGCATCGGCTGGAACACCGGACCGTCGGGCGTCTCGGCGAAATATCCGGTGACGCCAAAGACGCGGGCCAGCAGCTCGGGCGTCAGCACGTCGGCGGGAGGCCCGTCGGCGGCGATCCGGCCGACGTCCAGCATCACCAGCCGGGTGCAGAACCGCGCCGCAAGGCCCAGATCGTGCAGCGAGGCCATGACAGCGCGGCCTTCGTCCGCCAGCGCGCGAAAGGTCTGCATCGCGCCGATCTGGTGGGCGGGGTCCAGCCCGGCGATGGGTTCGTCGGCCAACAGCACCGGGGTTTCCTGCGCAAGCGCGCGGGCGATCAGAACGCGGGCCTGTTCGCCGCCCGAAAGCTCCGTGACCGGACGGTTGCCAAGGGCCGTGACGCTCATGCGCTCCATCGCCGCGCGAATGGCCGCCGGGCGGCGTCGGGGCGGCGGTGGGGGATCCGACCCAGCCGGACCAGCGTTTCGGCCGAAACCGGCCAGACCACGTCGCGCGACTGCGGCAGCCAGGCGGCGGCCAGCGCCCGCCGTCCTGGCGGCAGTGCGGCCAGCGACGATCGGCCACCCGCCGGGATCAGCCCCATCGCGGCACGCATCAGTGTGGTCTTGCCCGCGCCGTTCGGGCCGATCAGCCCGACAAATTCGCCTGGTTCCAACGTCAGACTGGCGCCGTCCAGCACCACGCGCGCGCCCCGGCGGACGGTCAGCTTGTCCATGACCACCTTCATCCGCCGCGCCTCTGCCGCCAGATCAAGTGCAGGAACACCGGCGCGCCGATCAGCGCCATGACCACGCCCAGTTTCAGGTCACGACCGGGCAGGATCAGCCGCACAGCGATATCCGCCGCCAGCACCAGTGCCGCCCCGCCAAGGGCCGAGGCGGCCAGCAGCCGGCCCGGCTGCGCGCCGACGGCGCCGCGCAGCAGATGCGGCACCACCAGCCCGACAAAGCCAATGGCGCCCGCCACCGCCGTCGCCGCACCGACCATAGCGGCGACGCCCAGCACCAGCCGCAGCCGCAGCCGCCGCAGGTCGATCCCCATCGAGGCCGCCGCATCCTCGCCCAGCGTCAGCGCGTCGAGGGCGCGGCCGATCCCCACCAGCGCCGCCGCCCCCCCGGCCATGACTGGCGCGGCGATGGCGACGTGCAACCAGGACCGATCGGCCAGCGACCCCATCATCCAGAACACGATCTCGTTGGCGGCAAAGGGATTTGGCGACAGGTTCAGCACCAACGCCGTCGCAGCCCCGGTCAGCGCAGAGATCGCCACCCCCGCCAGGATCAGCGCCAGCGACCCGCCGCCCGGCCCCGCCAGCAGCAGGATCAGCAGGACGGCCCCCACCGCCCCGACCAGCGCCGCCAGCGGCAGAGCCAGCGCAAAGGCGGCGGCGAAACCGGTCTGCAAGGCGATCACGGCGCCCAAGGCCGCGCTGGAGGACACGCCGATCAGCCCCGGCTCGGCCAGGGGGTTACGCAGATAACCCTGCATCGCCGCGCCCGACAGGCCAAGGCTTGCGCCGACCAGCATCGCCAGCACCGCGCGCGGCGCGCGAATTTCGCGCATCACCAGCGTCAGCGCGCCGTCGTCCCCAACCAGCGCCCGCAGGCTGTCGCCCCAGCCGACGGGTGCTGGACCGGTCAGCAGCGACCCCAGAAACAGCACCGCGCAGAGCAGCGTCAGCGGGGCCAGCACCTTCACCGCGCCAGTTCCCGCGCGACATCGGCAATATGAGGCAGGCCGCAGACCCAGTTGCGGTCGGGCACGGTCACGCGCCGGGCCGAAAGGGCGGTCAGCGCGGGGTGATGCAGGATTTCCTCGGCGCGCGAGGGCAGGGCATAGCGGCTGGCGGTGATGACCAGCTCGGGCCCGGCCAGCACCAGTTGTTCCAGCGCCAGCGACCCGCCGTAGTCCAGCCCCAGCCGTTCGGCCAGCAGCCGCAGGCCGGCCGCGCGCATCACGTCGCCCGCCAGCGTCTGCCCGCCTGCGGTCCAGCCGTTCGCGCCATAGGTCGCGGCTTTGGCTCCGCTGCCGGATGGGATCGCGGCAAGGGCGGCGTCGAAACCGGCCAACACCTCGGCCGCGCGTTCGGGCCGGTCCAGCAGCGCGCCCATATGCGTGATCCCCCCGCGCACATCGCTGATAGATGCGGCGGGGGCCATCGTCTCGACCCTAAGGCCAAGGCGGCGCAGCATGTCCACCGTGGCACGCGTGGTATAGGTGCCCGCCAGCACCAGATCGGGTTGCAGCAGATAAATTTCCTCGGCCAGCCCGTGGTTCAGCGTCACCGCCCGCGCCGCGTCGGGCATCAGCGACACCCGCGAATCGGCGGCCAGCCAACTGACCGACACGACCTGCCCCGGCGCCCCGACCAGCAACGCAAGCTGATCGGTGCAGAGGTTCATCGACACCACCCGCTGCGGCGGCGCAGCCCCCGCCGGCAACGCCAGCATCAGCAGGATCAGGGCGGCCCTTACCACTTGGCCTCGACCCCCGCCCAAGCCGTGCGCCCCTGCGAGACATAGCCCCAGGCGTCGGAATGATCCTTGTCGAACAGGTTGGTGATCCGCCCGGTCAGCCGGGCACGGTCGGTCAGGTCGTATCCGGCGGCGATGTTGACGACGGTGTAGTCGGGCAATTCCTTCGTCTCGTTGGCGCCGAACCATTGCGTGTCCCAGTTGCCGCTGACGTGGCGCAGCTCTCCGGCCAGGGTGCCGCGGCCGTCTGCGAACAGGTATTCCGCGTTCAGGCCGAATTCGTGGCGGGGGCGACGGATTTCGACGCTGTCGTCGGGGTTTTTCGCCCGCAGGTAGGTATAAGAACCGCCGATGCTCAGCACATCGGTGACCTGCACCCGGCCCGCGATCTCGATCCCGCGGCGGGTGCTGGTGCCGTCCTGATTGTAATAGTTGGTGCCGTTGGAAAGGGGCGTGCCGCTGTAGGTGATCTCGTTTTCCAGATCCTCGTGGAAATAGGTCACGTCGATGGTGCCGCGGCCGTCCAGCACCATCGTCTCGACACCAAGGTCGAAGCCGCGGTTCTCCTCGGGACGCAGGTTCGGGTTGCCGACCGCGCCCCAGCCGCCGAACAGTTCCAGATAGCTGGGGTTGACCACTCCGGTCCCGGCGGAGGCGTGCAGCCGCAGGCCCCGGTCGGGGATCAGGTAGGACACCCCCGCCGACCAGGTGGTCGCGTCCCTGAACACGTCATTGGCATCGTGGCGCAGGCCCGCCTGCACCTCCAGTCGGTCGAAGCGACCCCGGTATTCCAGCGCGACCGAGTTCGACCGGCGGCGCTGGTCGCTGGCGATGCTATTCTCGTCCCGCTGGCGTTCAAGGCCAAGGGCGACGGTCTGCCGCGCCTCGGCTACGGTGCCGTCCAGGCCATAGATGCCGCGGTATTTCCACGCGTCGCTGCGCGCCTTGTCCCAGGGGCCGTCGTTGCGCGAAATCTGGAACCGGGACTGGTCGTAGGACAACCGGTGGAGCAGGCGGCCGTCCAGCGTTTCCATTTCGGCAAAGATACGGCCACCGAATTCCTTGCGGTCGGCGAAGTCAGACGAATCAATGACATATTCTTCCGCCGTGGTGGCCGTCCACGAGGTCGCATCGTAGTCATAGCGTTCCCTCGACCCCCGCAGGCTGAAGCCAAGCCGGACGCCTTCCCCGACCAGGTGGTCGCCCGCCAGCGTCAGCGTGTGGCGGCGGATGCCATCCTTGTCGCCGCCGGGCGTGTCCGAATAATCATAGCCCTTGTCATCGCGGGTGCTGGCGGTGAAGGATAGCCCGCCCCGTTCAGTGCGCGTGCTTGTCCGGGCCGAAGCCGCCCAGCCATTGCCGAACTCGACCATTCCGGCCGCCTGCTGGCCTATGCCACCTCGGTTTGTGATGATGTTAATAACGCCTGCGGCCGCATCGCTGCCCCAAAATACCGATTGTGGCCCGCGCAGGACCTCGATTCGGTCAATGTTCGCGGTTTCCAGCCCGGTCAGGATATATTCACTGTCGCCCGCCGCTGCGCGCACGCCGTCAATTAGGACCAGCGTGTTGTTCGCTTCGGCCCCCCGGATGCGGATCTGGGTATAGCTGGCGCCGGTGCTGCTGACCGAAACGCCCGGCACGCTGCGCAGCGCGTCCTGCACGGTGCGGATGCCCTGCGCCTCGATTTCGTCGGCGGTGATGACGGTGTTGGCGCGGCCATAGGCTTGCGCCTCGATAGGTGAGAAGCCGCCCGAGATGATGATCTCATCAAGGACATATGGTTCCTGTGCCGTCGCGGAAAACGGCAGCAGGACGGTAGACAGAAGAACGGCAAGACGCATCGCGCAACCTTCGGTTCGGGCTTGTGGCCCGGTGACAAACGGTCGCCTGCGGAACTGCGCCCGCAGACGGGTGAATGGCACCGCTGCGGGATGGCCGCTTCCATGGCGCGCCCCGCGCCCGGAATGGGTGACGGCTCGGGCAGGTCTCCTGGCTCGCGGGTCGATGCTTGGCCGGCCTTCCCGGTTTCCCAGTGGCGTGTTCGGCCTCGCTCTCCGCCTACAGTTGCGGGGGCAGCCACGGATTGGTCCCGTGTTCCCTTTTCATCCGGCACCACGCCGGAACCTGAGCGGATCAAGGATGCGTGAGCTGGCCGAGCGGAGTCAAGAGGCCCTCTATGCGATTTTCCACCATGCGTCCCTCTCCGGATACGTAGCAGTAAAGCTGAGGCGGATCGCTTTCGGTATTCGTCACGTCGTCATAATTCGCAGGACGTCACAGCGGCCTGATTCTTCACAATCCTGCTCGAAGGTTCTCTCTGGCATGGGCACAGAGTTCGCCTCTTGCATTGGGGGGTGCCGAGCTGGACGGGTTTTCCACAAGAATCGCGATCTCTATATATTGACGTCATTATCCGGAGGATACATACTTCTAGTGTCTTGGTTCCTTCGGGGCGACTCGAAGGTGAAAAGGGAAGCCGGTGCGATGCCGGCGCTGCCCCCGCAACTGTAAGCGGCGAGCGAAGCTGGAACACCACTGGACCGCGAGGTCCGGGAAGGCCGGCCGAGCATCGACCCGCGAGCCAGGAGACCTGCCAGGACAAGACGACCGAACCGCGCGGTGGGCGCGGGCGTGGTTTGCGGCGAACCCTCCGGTCGGCCTCACTCGTGCGCCTGCTCCTCCGTCAACCACAAGAACTGGGGACAACAGGCAATGACCATCACCGTCTATTCCAAACCGGCCTGCGTGCAATGCACCGCCACCACCCGCGCGCTGGACGCCCGTGGCATCCCTTACAGCGTGATCGACCTGACCGAGGACGCCGACGCCATGGAGATGGTGACCGGCCTCGGCTACCGTCAGGCGCCCGTCGTCGTCGCGGGCGAGGCGCATTGGGCGGGCTTCCGCCCCGACATGATCGGGCGGCTGTCCTGACGCCATGCTGGTCTATTACTCCTCGGCCTCGGGCAATACGGCGCGGTTCGTGGCGCGGCTGGGGATGGACGCGCTGCGCATCCCGGTCTCGCCCGGCGACCCGCTGCCCGCGCCCGACCGGCCCTATGTGCTGGTCTGCCCGAGTTTCGCGGACGGGCTGGGCCGGGGGGCGGTGTCCAAGGGGGTTATCCATTTTCTGAACGATCCCGCCCGCCGCGCGCTTCTGCGCGGCGTCATCGCCGGCGGCAACCGCAATTTCGGCGCGCATTTCGCCTGCGCGGGGGATGTGATCGCCGCCAAATGCAATGTGCCCGTGCTGTATCGATTTGAGCTGGCCGGGGCCGAAACCGATATCGCCCGCGTCCGCGCCGGGCTGGACGAATTCCTGGGGGCCGAATGCTTGACGCCGTGAAACCCGCGCTGGATTACCACGCGCTGAACGCGATGCTGAACCTTTACGACGCCGAGGGGCGCATCCGCTTCGATGCCGACCGCATGGCCGCGCGGCAATATTTCCTGCAGCATGTCAACCAGAACACGGTCTTTTTCCATTCGCTTGACGAAAAGCTCGGCTATCTGGTCGAGGAAGGCTATTACGAGCCAGAGGTCCTCGACCAGTATTCCCGCAATTTCCAGCGCCGGATCTGGGACGAGGCCTATGCCCGCAAATTTCGCTTTCCGACCTTCCTCGGCGCGTTCAAGTATTACACCTCCTACACGCTGAAGACCCGCGACGGGCAGCGCTATCTGGAACGCTACGAGGACCGGGTGGTCATGGTCGCGCTGACGCTGGCGCGCGGGGACGAGACGCTGGCGCTGCGTTTCATGGACGAGATCATTTCGGGCCGGTTCCAGCCCGCGACGCCGACTTTCCTGAACGCCGGCAAGAAATCCCGGGGCGAATTGATTTCCTGTTTCCTGCTGCGCATCGAGGACAACATGGAGTCCATCGGCCGCGCCATCAATTCCTCGCTGCAACTGTCGAAACGCGGCGGCGGCGTGGCGCTGATGCTGACCAACCTGCGAGAGGCCGGGGCGCCGATCAAGGGGATCGAGAACCAGTCCTCGGGCGTGATCCCGGTAATGAAACTGCTGGAGGATTCGTTCAGCTATGCCAACCAGTTGGGCGCGAGGCAGGGGGCGGGGGCGGTCTATCTGAACGCCCATCACCCCGATATATTGCGGTTTCTGGACACGAAGCGCGAAAACGCCGACGAGAAGATCAGGATCAAGACGCTGAGCCTCGGCGTCGTCATCCCCGACATTACCTTCGAATTGGCCAAAAAGAACGAGGACATGTATCTGTTCTCGCCCCACGACATCCAGAACGTCTATGGCGTGCCGTTCTCGGAAATCTGCGTGAGCGAGAAATACCACGAAATGGTGGACGACAAGCGCATCAGGAAACGCAAGATCAACGCCCGCGAATTCTTTCAGACCATCGCCGAAATCCAGTTCGAGAGCGGCTATCCCTATGTCATGTTCGAGGACACAGTGAACCGCGCCAACCCGGTCGCGGGGCGGATTTCCATGTCGAACCTCTGTTCCGAGATTCTACAGGTCAACGAGGCCAGCGATTACAACGAGGACCTGTCCTATTCCCATCTCGGCACAGATATTTCCTGCAATCTGGGATCGCTGAATATCGCCGCGACGATGGATGGGCCGGATTTCGGGGCGACGGTCGAAACCTCGATCCGGGCGTTGACTGCGGTGTCGGAAATGTCGGCCATCGACGCCGTTCCCTCGATCCGCCGCGGCAATGATGAGGCGCATGCG
>JAUNUO010000112.1:7702-8973 GCA_030538135.1 Paracoccus sp. (in: a-proteobacteria) | reverse complement strand
GCTGCCCGGCGATATTGCCGAGGGCGATTACGTCATCTTTCACGGCGCCGGGGCCTATTCCACCGTAACTAATACACGGTTCAACGGCTTTGGCCTGATGAGTCACGCGACCGTGATGTCCCTGACCTAATTTTTTCGTAACCCTGCCGTGCTAGCGTGACCGGCATGGAACGAACACGCCCGCCGCTGATTCACGTCGTGCTGATGGACGGCACCTTTGCTTCGCTGGCCGAGGGGCAAAGATCGTCCATCGGTCAGATCCACGCCTTGCTGTGCGGGCGCCGGGGGCCAGTGCCGGGTCCGCGGCTGCGGCTGCGCTATACGGCGGGGCAGCAATGGGACCACTGGCGGACGCTGGGCGATCTGGCCATGGGCCGCAGTCTTGAGACATGGATTTCCGAGGCATATGGCTGGCTGGCTTCGGGCTATGAGCCGGGGGATACCGTGTTCCTGCTGGGCTATTCACGCGGCGCCTTTGCGGTTCGCTCGCTGGCGGGGATGATCGGGCGTGTCGGCCTGCTCAAACCCGTTGCGGCAACTGAACGCAATATCCGCTTGGCGTGGCGCTATTACCGGCAGACAGACATGAGCGATGAGGCCGCCCTGTTCCGCCGCCGCCGCTGTCACGCGCAGGCGCCGGTGCGCATGGTGGGCTGTTTTGATACGGTGATGGCGCTGGGGCTGCGGCTGCCATTGCTGTGGATGCTGACCGAACCGCAGTTCCGGTTCCACGATGCGTCCTTGGGGGCGGGGGTCGAATACGGCTATCAGGCGCTGGCGCTGGATGAAACGCGGGCGATCTTTGCGCCGCAGCTGTGGGACGACACCAGCCGGGCCGGTCATATCGAACAGATGTGGTTTACCGGCAGTCACCCCGATATCGGCGGCCAACTGTCGGGCCTGGAGTTCGTGCGACCGTTGGCGAATATCCCGTTGGTCTGGATGCTGGAACGGGCGCAGGCGGTCGGTCTGCCACTGCCCGACGGCTGGCGCGATCATTTCCCATGCGACGTCCGCGCACCCAGCATGGGAACATGGCGTAACTGGGGCAAGCTGTTTCTGGCCCGCGCGCCGCGCATGGCCGGGCGTAATCCCACCGAAGCCCTGCATGGCACGGTGCCGCTCCCCTATCCGGGGCCGGCATTGCTGACCGGCCATCTGGCCGATGCGGCGGCCCCGCGTGCACGGCTGATTCCGCGGTTGAATGCGGGCACGCAGGGGCCTTCGGATCAGAACACCCCGGCGGCGGGTTGACCGCGCCGCCGTCGATC
>JAUNUO010000112.1:4132-7602 GCA_030538135.1 Paracoccus sp. (in: a-proteobacteria) | reverse complement strand
TCGCGCGTCGCCTCGACACAGGTCAGATGTGCGGCGACGTTCAGGCCGTAATGGCGGTTGATCGTCGTCACCGCCTCATGCGTCAGCTTGCGGGTGGTGCCGCCCGCGCCATAGGTCACCGAAACGAAATCCGGCGACAGCGGCGCCAGCGCCCGCGCGGTTTCCCACAACCGGAAGGACGCATCCAGTGTCTTGGGCGGGAAGAATTCAAAGCTGATGCGCGGCGTGGTCATGGTGCGATTCCTTTTGCTTGACGCCCTTGTGCCACGCTGCCGACCGTGAGACAAATTCATGTTTCTCAAGAAGGTTATGAAGGTGGCTCAAGATGCATCTGGAACTGCGCCATCTGCGCACCGTCCGCGCGATCCATGAACAGGGCGGTCTGGCCCGCGCGGCCGAGGTGCTGCACATCACCCAAAGCGCGCTGAGCCATCAGATCAAGGGGCTTGAGGACCAGACCGGGGTCGAACTGTTCGTGCGGCGGGCGAAACCCATGCGGTTGTCGGCGGCGGGGCTGCGCCTGCTGCGGCTGGCGGAAACGGTGCTGCCGCTGATCGAGGCTGCCGAGGCGGAATTCAAGGGCGTCGAGATGGGCCGGATCGGGCGGCTGCATATCGCGATGGAATGCCACGCCTGTTTCGACTGGCTGTTACCGGTGCTGGACATGTTCCGCCGCGCCTGGCCCGACGTTGACGTGGACATCCGCCAGCGGCTGGCCTTTGCCGCGCTGCCCGCCCTTTCCCGCGAGGAGGTTGATCTGGTGATCTCCTCCGATCCCGAGGATGCGGCCGGGATCAGCTTTCAGCCGCTGTTCGATTATGCGCCGACGCTGATGGTGCCGGCCGGGCATCCTCTGGTGGCCAAGGGCTGGGTGGACCCCGAGGATCTGGCGGGCGAGACCTTGATCGCTTATCCGATGGACCGGGCGCGGCTGGATGTGTTCAGCCAGTTCCTGACCCCCGCCGGGGTCGAGCCGCGCGCGGTGCGGCAGGTCGAACTGACCGCGGTGGCGGTGATGCTGGTGGCATCGGGGCGCGGGGTGGCGGTGATGCCCGACTGGGTGCTGCGGCGCGAGATGGCGAACCCGGAAATCGCGCTGTTGCCTTTGGGGCAGGGCGGGATGCTGCGGCGGCTTTACGCGGCGGTGCGCGAGGACGATCTGGGTCTGCCCTACATCGCCCATGTGCTGCGGCTGGCGCGGACCGAGCCTTTGCGGATGCTGCGCTGATCCGGGCCACGATTTTTCGGCGAAAAATCGGGTCGCGCTTGGATTTTCGGCCGTGCCGCCGTAAGAGGCCCCAAAGAACAGGAGCAGGCCATGCAAAGCGCCAATCTGAACGTGATGATAAAGGCCGCGCGCAAGGCGGGCCGCAGTCTGGTCAAGGATTTCCGCGAAGTCGAGAACCTTCAGGTTTCCGTCAAGGGCGCGGGCGATTTCGTCAGCCGGGCCGACCGCGAGGCGGAACGTATCATCAAGGAGGACTTGCGCGGCGCGCGTCCCAACTATGGCTGGATCGGCGAGGAAACCGGCGAGGAGGCGGGCGAAGACCCGACGCGGCGCTGGATCGTCGATCCGCTGGACGGGACGACGAACTTTCTGCATGGCCAGCCGCATTGGTGCGTGTCGATTGCGCTGGAACACAAAGGCGAGGTGGTCGCCGGGGTGATCTTTGATCCGGCCAAGGACGAATTGTTCGTGGCCGAGAAGGGCGGCGGTGCGTGGATGAACGATCAGCGCCTGCGCGTGTCGGGCCGCAAACGGCTGGGCGAGGCGGTGCTGGCGACCGGTGTTCCCATCGGCGCACGCTCGGGCTTTCTGGGGCAGGGGCTGCGCGACATGGCCCGGATCGGTCCGCAGTCGGGCGGTGTCCGCGCCCTTGGGGCCGGTGCGCTGGATCTGGCGTGGCTTGCGGCGGGGCGGGTCGATGCCTATTGGGAACGCGGGTTCAAGGCGTGGGACGTGGCGGCGGGCATCATTCTGGTGCGCGAGGCGGGCGGCTTCGTGGACGGCATCACGCCGGGGGAAAACCCGGTCGCGTCGGGCGACATGATCGCTGCGGCACCGGGCCTGTTCGACAGCGTGGCAAAGATCATCCGCCAGCAGGACTGAGCGGCCGTCGCGGGGGCCTTGCCCCCGCACCCCCAGGATATTTCTGAACAAGAGATGAGGGCGTCAGCCCGTGGCGACCTGCCGTTGATCGGGCGCGGGGTTTTCTGTCCGCGCGTCGGCCGGCGCGGATGGGGCCTGCGCGATATCCGAGAGCGCGCGCCCGCCGATCTGGCCCAGCATCGGCACCGGCACCGTGCCGGGCAGGGCCGGGTCGTTCGCGCCTTCCGGCGGCTCGGCCTCGAACAGGCCATGGGTGGTCTTGTCCCAATAGAACGGTGCCACGACGACCTCGTAGATGGCTTTCCACCCGGCGAAGCAGGCCAGCGGGTTATAGAAATGCATCGTCGGCACCCAGGGCAGCAGGTGGCGGTGCTTCTGCTTGCGCACCGCATACAGGCCGATGACGATGTTCAGCAGTTCGGCCGTGATGAACAGCGCAAACAGGCTGATCGCGGCGACGCCGGCCCATTCGGGCGGGAAGGCGGCGGTCAGCGGATGCGGCAGACCGAAGGACAGCAGCCAGAAACTCCACAGCACCGGGGCCAGAAGATGCTGGCTGACCGAGCCGAAGAACTGAACCTGCATCCCCACAAAGGCCTTGGTGCCGATCTGCCGCCACAAGGTCATCGGGTCGCGCATTGCCACGCCCCAGGTCAGCGCGTAGCCCTTGATCCAGCGTGAGCGCTGTTTCACCCACGGCACGGCGCGGCAGTTGGCCTCTTCATCCGTGGTGGTGTCCAGCACCTCGGCCCGCCAGCCGTGGCGCGCCAGACGCACGCCCATGTCGGCGTCCTCGGTGACGTTCCACGCATCCCACGCGCCCAGTTGTTCCAGCACGTCGCGGCGGAAGAATTGAGTGGTGCCGCCCAGGGGAACGACCAGTCCCATCCGCGCCATACCCGGCAGCAGCACCCGGAACAGCGCCGCGTATTCGATGGTGAAACAGCGCGCCATCCAGTTGGTGCGCGGGTTATAGTAATCCAGCGCGCCTTGCAGGCAGGCCACGTCCTTTGCCGCGAAATGAAAGCCGCGCGCGATCTTGTGCAACTGGTCGGGGTCGGGGCGATCCTCGGCATCCCACACACCGACGATGCTGCCCCGGCAGAAGTTCAGCGCATAGTTCAGGGCGCGCGGTTTTGTCCGCACCGGACCGTCGGGCACCTTGACCACCCGCATCCAGCGCGGAAGTGTCGCACCTTCCAGCGCGTTGCAGGTCATCTCGTCGGTCGCCTCGACCACCAGAAGAATGTCAGTCAATTCGCGCGGATAGGTCAGCCGTGTCAGTCGGGCCACCAGACTGTCGGCGATGTCGCTTTCGCGAAACAGTGGCACCATGACCGAGATCACCGGCAGCGGGCCG
>JAUNUO010000112.1:2458-4032 GCA_030538135.1 Paracoccus sp. (in: a-proteobacteria) | reverse complement strand
CGCGAACACAGCAGCATTCGGATGACGCCGAAATCACCGGGCAGACTGGGCAGCAGCGCATCGAAATCCTCGGGGCGCGAGGTGGCGACCCAGGTCACGCCCGCCACCCGGCGCCAGGGCACGATGCCCTGTGCCAGACAGAAATCGGCCCCGGCCGCGTCAATCAGGCGCGGATCGGCGGGCGTCTGTTCCAGATCAATGACCGAGGTGCGCCATTGCCGCGACAGGGCGCGGGTCAGCGCCGGTTCCGTGACCCAGCCATGTGCCAGAAGAATTTCGCCCAAGGGTGCATCTTCGCGCGTGCGCAGCACCGTCGCCTTGAGAAGATCGCCCGAGGACACCGCCCCGTCCTCAAGCAGCAGCTGTCCCAACGGCTGCCGGTTCCGTGGCGCCATCGTCGTGGGCACGACGGGTTCTATCTGAGGCGGCGCCATCGGGCGGCGCAAAGAAAGAACGTTTTCGGCGCGTTTCACGCTCTTGTTCAGGGACATGGGGCGATTCCTTTTCTCGCCCCATCGCTGCATGTTACGGGTTAATATGCGGTTAAGCCTGCCTGATTATTTGCGGCGTTCCTGCATCGCTTCGGTAAAGCGGCGGAAAAGATACAGACTGTCGTTGGGGCCGGGCGAGGCTTCGGGGTGATATTGCACCGAAAACACCGGCCGCCCTTCGACACGCAACCCGCAGTTCGATCCGTCGAACAGGCTGACATGGGTTTCGATTACCCCGGCGGGCAGGGATTGCGAATCGACCGCGAAGCCGTGGTTCATCGAGGTGATCTCGACTTTGCCGGTTTCCATGTCGCGCACCGGATGATTGGCCCCGTGATGGCCGTGGCTCATCTTGACCGTCCGTGCACCAAGCGCCAGGGCCAGCATCTGATGGCCCAGACAGATGCCGAAAATCGGCAGGTCGCGGTCCAGCAGAGTCTGGATCATCGGCACGGCATATTCGCCCGTCGCCGCAGGATCGCCGGGGCCGTTCGACAAGAACACGCCCTCGGGGTCGTGGGCCAGAACCTCGTCGGCGGTGGCGGTTGCGGGCAGCACCGTCACCTCGGCCCCCTGCGCGACCAGCGCGCGCAGGATATTGCGTTTCGCACCGTAATCCAGCGCGACGACCTTGAAGGGCTTGTCCGGCGTCGGCGTCTGAAATCCCTCGCCCCATTCCCAGGCTCCTTCGGTCCAGCGATAGCTTTGCGCGCAGGACACGTCTTTCGCCAGATCCAGCCCGACCAGACCTTTCCAGTCGCGCGCCTGCGCCACCATGGCGGCAATGTCGAAATTGCCCTCGGGGTCATGGGTCAGCACCACATGCGGCGCGCCCTGTTGACGGATCGCGCGGGTCAGGCGGCGGGTATCGACGCCGCCGATGCCGATGCGTCCGCGCCGCGCCATCCATCCGGTCAGATCGCCGGTGGCGCGCCAGTTGGACGGTTCGGTCGGGTCCCAGCGGACGACGATGCCGGGGGCGACGGGATCGGCGGCTTCGTCATCCTCCGGGGTGACGCCGGTGTTGCCGATATGGGGAAAGGTAAAGGTCACGACCTGGCCGGCATAGGACGGATCGGTCAT
>JAUNUO010000112.1:0-2358 GCA_030538135.1 Paracoccus sp. (in: a-proteobacteria) | reverse complement strand
AGCCGTTTGCAGGCCGACACGAAAGAGGCGATGAAGGCGCGCGACACCGCCCGCCTGTCCGCGCTGCGTTTGATCGCCGCCGCCCTGAAGGATCGCGAGATCGCTGCCCGTTCCGATGCGGGCGAGCCTGCGGAACTGGGCGATGATGATCTGATCGCCATCCTGTCGCGCATGGTCAAGCAGCGTCAGGAATCGGCCCGCGCCTATGAAGAGGGCGGGCGGCTTGAACTGGCGGAAAAGGAACTGGCCGAAATCGCGGTGATTCAGGCTTATCTGCCGCGTCAGTTGTCGGATGCCGAGGTGGCCGAGGCGATCGCCAAGGTCGTGACCGATCTGGGCGCGTCCTCGATCCGCGACATGGGCCGGGTCATGGGCGAATTGCGCGCGCGCCATGCCGGGCAGATGGATTTCGGCGCGGCTGGGCCGCTGGTCAAGGCGCGGCTGATGGGCTGAACTTGTTGCCGTGTTGACGCGTTGGCCCGTCAGGAGGAAACCGCCATGCCCGCGAAATCCAAAGCACAGCAACGCGCCGCCGGTGCAGCCCTGTCCGCCAAGCGCGGCGAGACCCGTGTTGGCGACCTGAAAGGCGCCTCGCGCGAGATGTATGACAGCATGACTGAGGCAGAACTGGAAGACTACGCCTCGACCTCGCATGACGGCCTGCCCGATCATGTCGAGGATGACGGCAAGGACTGACGCTGTGTCGCGGCAATTCTGACGGCTTCGTGATCGAATAATCTCGACTGTTTCCATTTGATTTGGTTTTGGACGGGCATAAGCGGCCCCAACGAAGCAATCAAAAAGGAAAACGCCATGCAGATCATGGACAGTCCGGCGCGCTATGGCGCCGTCTCGCGCTTTTTTCACTGGTCCATCGCCGGTCTGATGATCTGGCAGTTTCTGGGCATGGCGATCAAAGTGATGCTGGGTCGCGATGCCGCGCTGACAGGGATGATCGCGGGCAGCCATCAGAGCCTTGGCTTTGTGTTGTTCGTGCTGATCGTGCTGCGGGTGATCTGGGCACTTGCGAACCTGCACCGCCGCCCGCCGCACGAGGCCGGGTTAGCTGGGCTGGCGGCAAAGGCCGGGCATGTCGTCTTGTATGCGTTGATGATTCTGGTTCCCGCCGTGGCGCTGATCCGGGCATGGGGGAGTGACAGGGCCTATGTGGTCTTTGGCTGGCCGGTCTTTCCCGCCCGCGCGGAAGGAGACGTTGTTCAATGGGCCGTCGATCTGGGTGGCAACTGGCACGGCGAGGCTGGCTGGTTACTGGCCGTGCTGATCGTCGGACATGCCGTGATGGCGATCTGGCACACGGCGGTGCGGCGGGACGGAACCATGACCCGGATGGCTGGCGCCGCAGTATAGGCCACGCGCGGCAGGGGGCGCACACGCCCCCATTCCTGCATCTTGCGGTGGAAATTCGCTTTCAAACCAAAGACGAGTTCAGCGCAGATCGGCCAGACGGCGCAGGATCTGGCCGTGCAAGGTACGCCGTTCCTCGGGCGTCAGGAAGACGCCCAGTTCCAGTTCGCGCTGGCCGTCGGTCAGGGTCAGGTAATCCTGCACCGGGCCGGGGCGCAGCAGCGGCCTCACCCAATAGCTGTTGGCCTGCCATTGCCGGTCGGGGCGCCCCGGATCGCGGCGGGTCAGGGTGACATGTTCGCGGCTCAGCGACAGGATTTCCTGGGTGTGACCGCTGCGATAGGTGCGGGTGATGGCAAACCACAGCCCGCCAAGTGCAACCGCCGCGAAGGGCAGCAGGCCCCACAGAACCGCCGTGCCGACCACCGCGATCAGCGGCAGGGACAGCGCCACGGCCGTTGCGCCGATCACCCAGACGAAGCCCCGCACCGGCAGCGACCGATGGGGCCATGCCGTCAGCCGCGCGCCATCGGGGCTTTCCTGCCAGTCATAGGGCATGGAGCCCCGCTGGCCGGGTGCCCAGATGTTCGCAGAACCGCAGATAATAGCCATCGGGATCGGCCACGATGAACTGTCGCTGACCGGTTTCCACGTCTCCGGCGCGATACCATTTTTCCTCGGGCGCAAGGATCAGCGGCCAGTCCGCCTTGGCCAGCGCGTCCAGCAGGGGCTGGATGGCGGGCAGGGTGATTTCCAGATTCATCCCCCGGCCAAAGGGGCGGTCGGCGGCGGTCAGGCTTGCGTCGAAATTGCGGCCCACCGACAGCGCGTCGATCATCAGTTCGGCCCCGTCACGATGCAGATAGGCAAAGCGATCCTCGGGCCGGTCATAGAGCACCTGCCAGCCCAGCAGGTCACGATAGAACCGCAGCGAGGCGTCGAAATCCGTAACCGTCAGTTCGGGAACCAGTGTCGGCATTGATGCCCCCATGG
>JAUNUO010000111.1:5391-9040 GCA_030538135.1 Paracoccus sp. (in: a-proteobacteria) | reverse complement strand
TCGCTGTGCATGTCTGGACCAAGCTGGAGGTTTTCATGGCGGTTTCGACTCCTGTTTGTGATTTTGGTGCGCCGATGTGGGACTTCGTGTTGCCCGGAACGGATGGGCGCGATCACAGTTTGGCCGACGTGCGTGGTGCGCGTGGAACGCTGGTCATGTTCATTTGCAATCACTGCCCCTATGTTCAGGCGGTGATGGACCGGATCGTTCGGGATGCGCGCGATCTGATGGCGGCGGGCGTCGGTGTCGTGGCGATCTCGTCGAATGATGTCGCGGAATATCCGCAGGACGGACCCGAACAGATGCGGGCCGAAGCCGCGCGGCACGGCTTTCCGTTTCCTTATCTTTACGACGAAACGCAGCAGGTCGCGCGGGCCTATGGGGCTGAATGCACACCGGATTTCTTTGGCTATAACGCGGCTGGCGAATTGCAGTATCGTGGCCGGCTGGATGCCTCGGGACGCAAACCCGGCCCGCCCGACGCACGCCGCGACCTGTACGAGGCGATGATGCAGATCGCCGAAACCGGCCTTGGACCGCGCGATCAGGTGCCGTCGATGGGCTGTTCGATCAAGTGGAAATCCGTATGACAGTCTGTTTTGCGCCTTGTCCGATAGTGTTCGACCTCGATGGCACCCTGATCGACAGCGTTCCCGATATTCATGGCGCGGCCAATGCCGTCCTGCGGCAGAACGGGCTTTCGCCGTTGTCCCTGGACAATATCCGCAGCTTTGTCGGCGGCGGGGTTGATCTGCTGTGGACGCGGATCATCGCGGCGACCGGCGCGCAGCCCGAACAGCACCGCGATCTGGTCGCGGCTTTCATGTCCCGCTATCATCATGCGACCGGATTGACGCGGCTTTATCCCGGCGTGCTGGAAGCCCTGGGCGTGCTGGCGGATCGGGGGCATCCGCTGGGAATCTGCACGAACAAGCCGATGAAGCCGACGCAGGCGATCTTGCAGCATTTTGGCATAATCCACCTGTTTGACTCTGTTATTGCAGGAGATTCTCTGGCGCAGAAAAAGCCTGATCCGGCACCGCTGCGGGCTGCCTTTGCCGATCTGGGCGCCGATCCGGTGACGCCGGCGGGGCTGTATGTGGGGGACAGCGAATTCGATTCCGATTGCGCGGCGGCGGTGCCGGTGCCCTTTCTGATCTACACGGGCGGCTATCGGCAAAAGCCGGTGTCCCAATTGCCCCATACCGCCGCCTTCGACGATTTCGGCGCCCTGCCCGGCCTTGTCGAAAGCATGGCGACATGATCCGCGGGCTGATCTGGGACGTGGATGGCACGCTTTCAGAGACCGAGGAAACGCATCGCTGCGCCTTTAATGAAAGTTTCCGCGCCCTTGCCATCGACTGGAACTGGGACCGGCCCACCTATAAGCGCCTGCTGGCGACGACCGGCGGCAAGGAACGGTTGCGCGCCTATGCCGATGAGGTTGGCGCCGATCTGCCCGACGACATGCTGCGCCGGCTTCACGCCGACAAGACGCATCGCTATGCCCGGCTGGTGCGTCTTGGCGGTGCGCCGCTCAGACCCGGCGTTGCGGCGTTGATCGCGGGGGCGCAGCGGCATGGCATCCCGCAAGCCATCGCCACTACCACCAGCCGCGCCAATGTCGATGCATTGATCGCCGCCACGCTGAACCGCCCGGCGCCAGAACTGTTTCAGGTGATCGCCGCCGGAGACGAAGTGAAGGTGAAAAAGCCCGCGCCGGATGTGTTTCTGCTGGCCCTGGCGCGGCTGGATCTGCCGCCCGACGATTGCATCGTCATCGAGGACAGCCAGGCCGGCATGGCCGCCGCGCGCGCCGCAGGGCTGCGCGTCCTGATTACCCCGTCCGAATACGCCCATGGCGGCGATTTTTCCGCCGCCAACTGGGTTCTGCCGGACCTGACATCCCCCCTGCCCGCGCCGCTGGCCGATCTGCTGCACGATCATCGCGTGGCTTGACAGCGCCACCCCGGATGCACGAAATCGCCTCAGCCATGAGGAGACCGTGATGGACCTGCGCCAATTGACCCCTGATCTGGCCGTTTCGCCGCAGATCATGCCCGAGGACGTTCCCGCACTGGCCGAAGCCGGGTTCAAGGTGCTGGTCAACAATCGTCCCGATGCAGAAACCACGCCGGATCACGACAGCCGGGCGATGCGCGCCGCAGCCGAGGCTGCGGGAATGCAGTATCACTACATTCCCTTTTCTCCTGGCCAGATCACTCCCGAGATGATAACCGATTACGCCGCGGCGATTTCGGGACCAAAGCCAGTGATTGCCTATTGCCGGTCGGGCAACCGATCCACCGTGCTGTGGGGGCTGACGCAGGCCGGGCGGCTGTCCGAAGGCGAAATCATGGAAACTGCAAGCCGCGCGGGATACGATCTGACCTCGGCACGTCCCCTGATCGCATCTCTTGCCGGTAACGGGCGCTGAAAAACATCAGGAATTGCGCATATCGCACTGAATTTACTCGACGCCAAGCGCTCGCTTTACATTTGCCGTCCACCCCAGCAGACGCAGGTCGCCCGCCGCAATCGCGGGACGTTTCATCACGCTGGGTTTTTCGCCCATCATCCGAACCGGAGACAGGGCGCGTTCGTCATCTGACATGCCGCGCCATGTCAGGCTGGCACGGTTGATGATCTTGTCGCCCCACTCATCCACCATTCGCTGACGCTCGGTTTCGGACAACGGGTCTTTCTGGACGTCGCGGAAATCGACCGTCCAGCCGGCCGCCTGCAATGCGGATTGCGCCTTTTGACAGGTAGAACAATGCGCAAGACCAAACATTTCAAGTTTTTTCGACATGACGTTCTCTTAGATCAACGGCACGAAAGGCACGCCGCAGCCGGCAAGGGCCAGAACCGCAACAAGTGAAAGGATCAGTTTCATTCGCATTTTCCCAGATTTCCCGACCCAGTATCGCGCGCCAGCCGCGCCGCCGCAATCAGTGATCGTCAGAACCTAGCCCGGCCTTGATCCGGCGCAGGCCCAGCCAGACCCCACCCACGACCACCGGCACCAGCAGGGCCAGCAGAACGGTCTTGTCCAGCCCGACGGATTGCGCCAGCGGTGCCAGCGCATAGGATGCCAACCCGACCGCGTAGTAGCTGATCGCAACCACCGACAGACCCTCGACCGTGTGTTGCAGGCGCAGTTGCAGATCGGCACGGCGATCCATGCTTTCCAGAAGAGCCTGATTTTGCGCCGATCTTTGCACATCGACACGCGTTCGCAACAAATCCCCTGCCCGTGTCGCCCGCTCCAGCGCGGCGTTCAGACGGTGTTCGGCCGATTTCACCGTGCGCATGGCGGGCAGATAGCGCCGGGTCATGAATTCGCTCAGCGTCTGGCGCCCGTGATAACGCGTCTCGCGCAGCGCCTGCACCCGTTCCGCGACGATCGCCTGATAGGCGCTGGTCGCCCCAAAGCGAAAGAAGTTCTGCGTCGCCTCGGTCTCCAACTGACCCGCGACTTCGATCAGGTCATGCAACACCGCATCCGCAGGCTCTGACCCGGACATGTGGTCCACGATCTCGGTCAGGCGGGTTTCAAGGCCGTTCAGGCGGCGCATCAGGCTGCGCGTGCGCGACAGACCCAGCATGGACATGGCACGATAGGTTTCCAGCTCGGTCACGCGCTGAA
>JAUNUO010000111.1:0-5291 GCA_030538135.1 Paracoccus sp. (in: a-proteobacteria) | reverse complement strand
GCCACGGGGTCAAAGGGGCGCGGCGGCAGACCGGGGGTAAAGGCGGCGTAAGTCACGAATTCCGCATGACTTTCCCAACGCAGTTCGTGCCGTCCTAACTGCCCGCTGTAATGGCTCGATTCTGGGTCTGGGCGCGGGCCGCCGTGACGCGTGACCAGTTCCGCCAGATGGTCAAAGTCGCGCGCCCGGTCGCGCCCTACGGCATCGCGAGGTTCCTTGAACGCCAGAAACGCCACTGTCGCGGGCGGCCTGACCCGCGGCGAGGGCCGGGCGTGAAGTTCATTGACCAGCGCATAGCGCAGCGGATGATCGTCGGCAGGTGTCATGGCGGCATCATGGTCCAATCGCGCCCCGCATGCCATCCGTCAGAGGTCGCAACAGCGCATTTCTGGTTTAACCGGAACAGCCTTGCGCCCGAAGAGGCGTATTCGGGCGATGCGTTGTCGCATGAAAAAAGGGCAAGCCGTTTCCGACCCGCCCCCTTTTTTTCGACCTGCTACGGCAATCATTCGATCAGCGGCAGCAACTTGTTGATCGAGTCCTTCGCATCGCCATAGAACATGCGGGTGTTTTCCTTGTAGAACAGCGGGTTCTCGATACCGGAATAGCCGGTCCCCTGCCCCCGTTTCGACACGAACACGTTTTTCGCCTTCCACACCTCCAGCACCGGCATCCCGGCGATGGGGCTGTTGGGGTCTTCCTGCGCGGCGGGGTTCACGATGTCGTTGGACCCGATGACGATCACCACGTCGGTCGAGGGGAAATCCTCGTTGATCTCGTCCATTTCCAGCACGATGTCATAGGGCACCTTGGCCTCGGCCAGCAGCACATTCATGTGCCCCGGCAGACGCCCGGCGACCGGGTGGATGGCAAAGCGCACGTTCTTGCCCCGAGCGCGCAGCTTGCGCGTCAGTTCCGACACCGCGCCCTGTGCCTGCGCCACCGCCATGCCATAGCCGGGAACGATGATGACCTCGTCCGCATCGTTCAGCGCGGCGGCCACGCCGTCGGCGTCGATGGCGATCTGTTCGCCCTCGATCTCCATCGCCGGGCCGGTCTCGCCGCCGAAACCGCCAAGGATCACAGACACGAAATGCCGGTTCATCGCCTTGCACATGATATAGGACAGGATCGCACCCGACGACCCGACCAGCGCGCCGACCACGATCAGCAGGTCGTTCGACAGGGTGAAACCGATCATCGCCGCGGCCCAGCCGGAATAGCTGTTCAGCATCGACACCACCACCGGCATGTCGGCGCCGCCGATACCCATGATGAGGTGATAGCCGATGAACAGCGCCGCAAGCGTGATGACGATCAGCCACAGCGTGCCCGAGCCGACCGACATGCAGTAAAGCACCACCAGCAACAGCGACAGCGCGGCGGCACCTGCGTTCAGCATATGCCCGCCGGGCAGTTTCTTCGGCTTGCCGTCGATCTTGCCGGCCAGCTTGCCATAGGCCACGACCGAGCCGGTAAAGGTCACCGCACCGATAAAGATGCCAAGCGCGACCTCGATTTTCAGCATGGTCAGTTCTGCCGGGGTCTTGTGGGCCAGCACGGCGGCGAAGCCGTGAAAATCGACCATCAGGCCCTCGGCCCGCGCGCGCAGCACGCGGATCATCTCGAAATGGGCGTTGAAACCGACGAACACGGCGGCCAGACCGACCAACGAATGCATGGCCGCGACCAGCTGCGGCATCTCGGTCATCTGCACGCGCTTGGCAACATAGACGCCGCCCGCGCCGCCGATGGCCATCATCACCAGCGAAATCAGCCAGTTGCCGTAGCCCGGTCCCATCAGCGTGGCGACGACCGCCAGCGTCATCCCGACGATACCATACCAGACGGCGCGCTTGGCGCTTTCCTGCCCGGACAAGCCGCCAAGCGACAGGATGAACAGAACGGCCGCGACCACATAGGCGGCGGTGGTAAAGCCATAGGCGGGCAATGCGGCCAGCGCGCCATGACCTGCGGTTTCGATCACGGGCGGGTTGAAAGTCGTTTGATCCATGTCGCCCTCTTACGATTTCTGGAACATGGCCAGCATGCGCCGCGTGACCATGAAGCCGCCAAAGATGTTCACGCCCGCCATCAGCACCGACAGCGCCGCCAGAATGACGATCAGCGCCGATCCCGACCCGATCTGCATCAGCGCGCCCACGATGATGATCGAGGAAATGGCGTTGGTGATCGCCATCAGCGGCGTGTGCAGCGAATGGCTGACGTTCCAGATCACCTGGAAGCCGACGAACACCGCCAGCACGAAAACGATGAAGTGCTGAAGGAAACTTGCGGGCGCGATCCAGCCGACCAGCAGCATGGCCAGCGCGCCGACGACCAGCATCGTGACCTGCGATTTCGTCTGCGCGCGGAACTCGGCCAGTTCCTGCGCCCGGCGTTCCTCGACCGTCAGTTCCTTTTTCTTTTCCTTGGGTTTTTGTGCTGCGATTGCGGCGATTTTCGGCGGCGGCGGTGGCCAGGTCACATCGCCGTCATGGGTGACGGTCGCGCCGCGGATCACGTCGTCTTCCATGTTGTGAACGACGGCGCCGTCCTTGCCGGGCGTCAGGTCCGTCATGAAATGGCGAATGTTGTTGCCGTAAAGTTCCGACGCCTGCGCCCCCATCCGGGACGGGAAATCGGTATAGCCGATCACGACGACGCCGTTTTCGGTGACGATCCGCTGATCGGGCACAGTCAGTTCGCAGTTGCCGCCCTTTTCGGCGGCAAGGTCCACGATGACGCTGCCGCTTTTCATCGATTCCACCATGTCGGCGGTCCACAGCACCGGGGCATCGCGGCCCGGAATCAGCGCGGTGGTGATGACGATGTCCATCTGCGGGGCCAGTTCGCGGAACTTGGCAAGTTGTTTTTCGCGGAATTCCGGTGACGAGGGCGCGGCATAGCCGCCGGTCGCCGCGCCGTCCTGCACGGGCTGGTCGAATTCGAGGAACACGAATTCCGCGCCCATGGATTCGATCTGCTCGGCCACTTCGGGGCGCACGTCAAAGGCATAGACCTGCGCGCCAAGGCTGACCGCCGCGCCGATAGCGGCAAGGCCCGCGACCCCTGCGCCGATCACCAGCACCTTGGCCGGCGGCACCTTGCCCGCCGCCGTCACCTGCCCGGTGAAGAACCGGCCGAAATTGCCCGCGGCCTCGATCACGGCGCGATAGCCGGCGATATTGGCCATCGACGACAGCGCGTCCATCTTTTGCGCCCGGCTGATGCGCGGCACCATATCCATGGCGATGGCGGTCACGCCCTGCGTGCGCGCCTTTTCCAGCAGTTCTGGGTTCTGCGCCGGATAAAAGAACGAAATCAGGGTCTGCCCCTGATGCATCCGGTCCAGTTCCGTATCCGAGGGCTGGCGCACCTTGGCCAGCACATCCACTGCTGCGGTCAGTTGCGCTGCCGTCTGTTCGACCGTCACGCCCGCCGCGCGGTAATCATCATCCGAAAAGCCCGCGCGCGCACCGGCGCCGGATTCGACAAAGACCTGATGGCCCAGTTTTTGCAGGTGCCCCGCCGAGGAGGGGGTAATGGCAACCCGCGCCTCGCCGTCCTGGATTTCCTTCAAAGCGCCGATCTTCATGGGCGACCCCCCTGTTCAACGTCCGCGATTGTCTAGCATCGCGAATCGCCGTTTCACAAGGCCGCGAGGATACCGCGCCGTCAACGGCGCCCGATAAAAAGGTCGTAGTCGCGCACCAGAAGATGAACGGGCGCCGCATCCTCGGCGATCGGCAGCGCCGGACGGCGCGGGGTGGCATACAGATCGTCGGCGTGATCGTCGGCGACGGTGGAAATCTCGGCCATCAGACAATCGCCGCCTTCGGCCCTCAGCGCGCGCCAGTCGCCGGGGCGCAGCGCCACCGACTCTCCGGGGTCGAGACGGATCAACCCGCCCGCCTCGACCCAGCGGGAGATGCCATCGCATTCGACGGTGATGCCCTTGCGCCGGTCGATGCGACCCTGCGCATCCGATCCGCACAGCCGCACGGTCAAAGTGCCACCCCACCTGTTGATGAGATCTCCGGTTTTCAGCAGATGCGTATGCATGGCGGTCGAATGCCGGTCGCGCAGGATCAGCAGACGTTCGGCATAGACACGCCCGCCACCGCCGGCCAGTTCCGTCAGGCTGCCGTTGCGCAGGGTCAGGCGGATCAGCCCGGCCCTGCCAGGATCGCCGCGCCCGTCGTCGATCAGGTCCCAGCCCAGACCGGCGGCGATGATCGCCGGGGTCGCTCGGTCAGCAAATTCGTCCGGCGTCCAGCGCGCAAAAGGCGGCAACGCCACGCCCGCGCGGGCGATCACGTCGATCGCATGGCTCAGATGGTCGTTGATCTCGGATCGTTTCATGCCGCGCCCCTTGCGCGGTGATGAAAGGCAAAAGCCGCGCAGGGGCAAGCCCCGCGCGGCCCATGTCGCAACCTGCGCCCGATCAGTTCGACGGCGCGGGTGCGGGCGTGGTGGGCGTGGTGGTTTCGGGTTCGACCGTCACGGCATCATCGACGGCATTTTCAACCGCCTGCGCGGCTTCACCTGCGGCGCGGGCAGCTTCGTCGGCGGCGGTGGCGGCGGCATCGGCCGCGTCACTGGCCGCGCCTTCGACGGCGGTCGCGGCACTGGAGGCGGCATCCTGCGCGGCCTCGGCAGCGTCCTGTGCGGCGTCGGTGGCGGTCTCGGCCGCTGCCTCGGTGCCCGCAGCGGCGGCATCTGCCGCGCTGTCAGCCGCGGCGGCGGCGCTGTCTGCGGCGGCCTCGGCCTCGGCGGCCGCATCGCTGGCCGCAGCGTCTGCTTCGGCGGCCGGGGTCGTCACCGGATCGGTGGTGGTCGTCGCAGGATCGGTGGTCGTCGCCGGAGCGTCGCTTGTGGTGGTAACCGTGGTGGTATCGCCCTCGACCACGGTTTCATCGCTGGTCATGAAGCGGGTCAGCACGAAATAGGCCAGCGCCAGCGCCAGCAGCACGCCGATAATCAGCGGCATGGCCGATGCACGGCGTTCCACCGGCTCGACATAGACTTCGCGGCGCGGCTCGTCGGCGGGGGTCGAGCGGTTCGGATCATTCGGATCATAGGTCATGTAATAGCCCTCCTGGCTCAAATTTCCTGCGTCTGGCAGCACGAAAGCGACGAACGGGCCGGCCGCTTGCAGCTGGACACTCGCACGAATAACACTTGGCGGCACCGCGGGGTTCCCCCGTCGCCAAGGTTTTTCAGGCAGGACCCGTTATGACGCAAAATTCCGCGCGAACAACCCGTTATCTGGCCGATTATCGCCCATT
>JAUNUO010000110.1:7442-9093 GCA_030538135.1 Paracoccus sp. (in: a-proteobacteria) | reverse complement strand
AACGTGCGGCGGATGGGTGGCGGGTTCGGCGGCAAGGAAACGCAGATGAACCTGTTCGCCTGTGTCGCCGCCATCGCCGCAAAGAAATGGCGCCGCGCCGTGAAACTGCGCCCCGACCGCGACGAGGATATGGTCGCCACCGGCAAGCGCCATGATTTCGTGGTCGATTACGACGTGGGTTTTGACGATGCGGGCCGGATTCTGGCGGTCAGCGGCGACTGGTATGCGCGCTGCGGCTTTTCCGCCGATCTGTCGGGGCCGGTCACGGACAGGGCGCTGTTCCATGTGGACAACGCCTATTACTATCCCGATGTCGAGGTCCGCTCGCATCCGGTCAAGACGCATACGGTGTCGAACACGGCCTTTCGCGGCTTTGGCGGCCCGCAGGGCGTCATCGTGGCCGAACGGATCATCGAGGAAATCGCCTATGCGACCGGGCAGGACACCTTGGCCGTGCGCAAGGCGAACCTGTATCAGAACGGCCAGTTGACCCCTTATCACCAGCCGGTCGAGGATCAGATCCTGCCGCGCCTGTTCGAGGAACTTGAGCAAAGCTGCGATTATGCCCGCCGCCGTCAGGCCGTGCTGGACTGGAACGCAAAGGGCGGGGTGATCCGCAAGGGCATCGCCCTGACCCCGGTGAAATTCGGGATCAGCTTTACCGCCACATGGTATAATCAGGCCGGTGCCCTGATCCATGTCTATACCGACGGGTCTATCCATCTGAACCACGGCGGCTGCGAGATGGGGCAGGGTCTGCACACCAAGGTCGCGCAGGTGGTGGCGGATGCGTTTCAGGTCGATCTGGACCTTATCAAGATCACCAGGACCACCACCGAAAAGGTGCCCAACACCTCGGCAACGGCGGCATCCAGCGGCACAGATCTGAACGGCATGGCAGCGCTGGACGCCTGCAACCAGATCAAGGCCCGGCTGGTCGAGTTCCTGTGCACCGAAATGGACGCCACCCCCGATGAAATCCGGTTCGAGCGCAATCACATCATCGTCCGCGATGAAAAGGCGCGGTGGGCCGATGTGGTCCAGCGGGCCTATCTGGCGCGGGTGCAACTGTCCGCCGCAGGTTTCTACAAGACGCCGAAAATCCACTGGGACCGCAAGACCGGGCGTGGGCGACCGTTCTACTACTTTGCCTATGGCGCTGCCTGTGCCGAGGTGTCGGTGGATACGCTGACCGGCGAATACGAGATCGAACGCGCCGACATCCTGCATGACGTGGGCCGCAGCCTGAACCCCGCCATCGACAAGGGGCAGATCGAGGGCGCTTTCGTGCAGGGCACCGGCTGGCTGACCAGCGAGGAATTGTGGTGGGACGACAAGGGCCGGCTGCGCACCCATGCGCCTTCGACCTACAAGATCCCGCTGGCCTCGGATCGGCCCAAGGTGTTTAACACCACGCTGGCCGATTGGTCGGTGAACAAGGAACGCACGATCAAACGGTCCAAGGCCGTGGGCGAGCCGCCCTTCATGCTGGGCATTTCCGTGTTCGAGGCGATCGGCCATGCCGTTGCATCCGTCGCGGATTACCGCGAATGCCCCCGGCTTGACGCGCCCGCCACGCCCGAACGGGTGCTGATGGCGGTGGACCGGCTGCGGGGGGCCAGATGATCCGCGTCCGCCTGACCCGCGTGCG
>JAUNUO010000110.1:0-7342 GCA_030538135.1 Paracoccus sp. (in: a-proteobacteria) | reverse complement strand
CCCGCCGGTGCTGATCTTTGGCGCGGGCCATGTCGGGCGCGCGCTGGCTGCCGCGCTGCTGCCGCTGCCGGTCGAGGCGCGGCTGATCGACCAGCGCGCGGATGAGCTGGCGCAGGCCCCCGAAGGGGTGCGCCGCATCCTGACCCCGCTGCCCGAAGCTGAAATCCGCGCGGCCCCGCCCGGCGCCGCCTTCGTCATCCTGACCCATGATCACGCGTTGGACTTCCTGCTGGCGGTCGAGGCGCTGGGGCGGGACGACGCGGCCTATGTCGGCATGATCGGCAGCCGCACCAAGCGCGCGACCTTCTCACGCTATGCCCGTCAGCAGGGGGTGTCGCCGCACGGGCTGACCTGCCCTATCGGCGCGGGTCGCACACGCGATAAACGCCCTGCCGTCATCGCCGCGTTGACCGCGGCCGAACTGCTGGACACGCTGCTGGCGCCTGCCGAACCTGCGCCCGTCATCTTCACCCTTCACGATTGAGCCTGCCATGACCCTGACCCTGTTGCGCGCCCGCGTGCTGGATTTTCATGCCGACCCGGCGGAAACCGACGACAACCACCGCTATTTCCCGGATGGCGCAATCCTGATCGACGACGGCCGGATCGTCGCGGTGGGCGATTATGCCAGCATCCGCCGCAAGGGCGCGGTGGAAATCGACCATCGCCCGCATCTGATCCTGCCCGGCTTTGTCGATCCGCATATCCATTTCCCGCAGGTGCAGGTGATCGCAAGCTGGGGCGCGCAACTGCTTGATTGGTTGCAGAATTATACCTTCCCCGAGGAGGCTCGCTTTGCGGATGACGACCATGCCGAGGCGATGGCGGGCCGGTTCTGCGACCTGCTGCTGATGCATGGAACGACGACCGCCTGCGCCTTTGCCTCAAGCCATCCGGGCAGCGTGGATGCGCTGTTCACGGCGGCGCAATCGCGCGGCATGGCGATGCTGGCCGGCAAGGTGATGATGGATCGCGGCGCCATTCCCGAGGTTCACGATACGGCGCAATCGTCCTATGACGACAGCAATGCGCTGATCGCGCGCTGGCACGGGCGGGGGCGGCTGAACTATGTGATCACACCGCGCTTTGCGATCACATCGACGCCCGAACAGCTTGAGGCCGCCGGGGCGCTGGCGCGCGAAAACCCGCATCTGCACATCCAGACGCATCTGAGCGAGAACCTGGCCGAGATTGACCATACGCTGAGCCTTTACCCCAAGGCACGGGATTATCTGGATATTTACGACCATTACGGGTTGCTTGGCCCGCGCAGCCTGATGGGTCATGCGATCCACCTGTCGGCGCGGGAAGTGGCGCTGATGGCCGAGACGGGAACGCGGGCGATCCATTGCCCGACCTCGAACCTGTTCCTGGGATCGGGGCTGTTCGACGATGCCGGGCTGCGCGCGGCGGGGGTCGTGACCGGGGTGGCCACCGATGTCGGCGGCGGCACCAGCTATTCCCTGCTGCAAACGCTGAACGAAGCCTACAAGATCGCCCAGATGCGCGGGGTCAACCTGCATCCGCTGGCGGCGTTCCATTGGGCCACGCGCGGCAATGCCATCGCGCTGGGGATGGCGGATCGGATCGGCACTTTGGTCCCCGGCAGCGATGCCGATCTGGTGGTGCTGAACGCCCGCGCCACCCCGGCGATGGCGCTGCGGGCCGAGCGGATCGAGACGCTGGCGCAGGAACTGTTCCTGTTACAGATCCTCGGCGACGACCGCGCCGTGGCGCAGACCTATGTCGCCGGAAAACCGATGCGCCCCGCCGCGTAGGATCGGAGGCGCAACGGCAGCGTGCGCCCGTTGCGCAACGTTCGGTGGTTGACGGCGCGAAAGTCCAGCATTTACTGGGTTTTCGGCTGCACAACCGGTGCACCGAACGTGCACAACCTGTACACAGCCTGTACACAGGCGGGCGGGTGTTGCGTGGGAAAACGCGGGTCCTGCGGGTCCTGGTTGCCGTGACGGGCTTACCATTGCTGGCTTGGATGATATGATCCGTTCATGCCTGACACGCGGATCATCCCCTATACCGAGGCTCATCGCGAGGCAGTTCTGGACCTTGCCATCGCGGCCTGGACGCCCGTCTTTGCAGGGATGCGCGCAGAGGTGCCGGTGTTCGTGTATGACGCCTTCTATCCGGACGGATGGCAGAGGCGACAGCGCGAGGATGTCGGTGCCCTGCTGGATCAGGGCGAGGCAAGGTTCTGGCTGCTGATGAAAGATCGGGATGTGATCGGCTTCGTCGGGCTGCAACTGCATCCGCAGGACCAGATGGGCGAAATCGGTATCATCGCCATTCTGCCCCGATTTCAGGGCAAGGGTCTGGGGAAACGTCTGATCCTGTTTGCCGAGGCGCGGATCAGAGAGGCCGGCATGTCCATGAGCATGATCGAGACGGTCGGTGATTCCGGCCATGCGCCCGCGCGTGCCGCCTATGAATCATCCGGTTACATAAGCTGGCCCGTCGCGCGGTATTTCAAGAAGCTGGAATGAGCGTGAAGGGGCGGCGGAGGCATTCGCCGCCCGTTCCCTCATCCATTCCGCCACAACCCCGCGTGGCGGTTCACGTCCTTATACAGCAGATAGCGGAACCGGCCCGGTCCTCCCGCATAACAGGCTTGCGGGCAGAAGGCGCGGAGCCACATGAAATCGCCGGGGCCGACCTCGACCCAGTCGCGGTTGAGGCGATAGACGGCCTTGCCCTCCAGCACGAAAAGCCCGTGTTCCATCACATGGGTTTCGGCGAAGGGGATCGAGCCGCCGGGCAGGAAGGTCACCAGAGTGATGTGCATGTCGTGGCGCAGGTCGGCCGGGTCCATGAAGCGGGTCGTGGCCCATGCGCCGTCGGTGTCGGGCATGGGGCTGGGGGCAACGTCCTGTTCCTGCGCCACGATCGGGTCTGGTTTATCGACGCCCGCCGCCGGTTGCCACCGCTTGCGCCACCAGTGAAAGCCGCAGTTGCCGGGGGTGGCGTTGCGCACCGACCAAGGGGTTCCGGGCGGGATATAGGCAAAGCCGCCGGGGTGCAGGTTGTGGGTCTGGCCGTCGATGGTCACGTCCAGATCGCCGCCGGTGACGAAGATCGCGGACTGGATTTCGGGGTCGTCCTCGGGCGCGTCGCAGCCGCCGCCTTCGGCCAGTTCGACGATATACTGCGAAAAGGTTTCGGCGAAACCGGACAGCGGGCGGGCGATCATCCACATCCGCATCCCCGTCCAGCCGGGCAGATAGCTGGTCACGATGTCGCGCATGACGGTGCGGGGGATGACGGCGTAAGCCTCGGTAAAGACGGCGGAGTCGGTGGTCAGCCCGGTTTGCGGCGGCAGCCCGGCGACGGGGCCGGCATAGGGACCGGGTGCGACCGGCTGGCTGATCTGGATCACATCGCCGGTCGGCGCGCCCGCGGGCGGGGCGTCGGTCGTGTCGGGATCGGGCTTGTGCGGGATATCGTTCATTTCAGCACCTCGTTCAGACGCAGTTCGGCGATGCGCATGACCTGACGCTCGGCCTCGGCCCGTTCGGTCTGCGTGTCATTGTCAACCCGGCGCTGCATGGCGGCAAGGATGCCGGGCTTGTCATGGTCGCGCACCGCGATGATGAAGGGAAAGCCGTGCTTTTCCATATAGCGGTCGTTCAGCTCGGTGAAGGTGGCGCGTTCGGCATCGGTCAGCGCATCAAGGCCCGCGCTGGCCTGTTCGGCGGTGGAATCGGCGGTCAGGCGTTTGGCCTGCGCCAGCTTGCCGGCCAGATCGGGGTGGGCGCGCAGGATGCCAAGCCGTTCGTCATCGGACGCCTGCCGGAACACCTGCGCCATGCGCGCCGCCATACCGCCCGCGCTGTCATGGATCGCGCCCATTTCACCGTCATGGACCCGTTCGGCGATGAAGGCGGAATGTTCATAGATGCTGCCGAATTTTTCCACGAAAGTCGCGCGATCCATCTGCGACGGGCGCTGGCGGGGCTGATAGGGATGGATCTGCGCCCAGTGCCGGGCGATGTCCAGACGGGTGGCGAACCAGACGCCTTCATGTGCGCGGGCGTGATCCAGAAACCGCTGAATCGCCAGCGCCCGGCCCGGCCGCCCTGCAAGGCGGCAGTGCAACCCGATGCTGAACATCTTGGGGGCGCCTGCCACGCCTTCGGCATAAAGGCAATCGAAGCTGTCGCGCAGATAGTCGAAGAAATCTGTGCCGGTGCCAAAGCCTTGGCCGCTGGAAAAGCGCATGTCGTTGGCGTCCATCGTATAGGGCACCATCAGTTGCGGTTTGCCGTTGTGGACGTGCCAATAGGGCAGGTCGTCGGCGATGCTGTCGGCGAGATATTCGAAACCGCCTTCCTCGCAGCCGAGGGCCACGGTGTTCATGCTGGTGCGGCCCTGATAGAACCCAAGCGGGCGCGCGCCGGTGACGGCGGTGTGCAGGGCGATGGCGCGGGCGATATGATCGGCCTCGACCTCGCGCGGGATGTCGCGATAGTCGATCCATTTCAGCCCGTGGGTGGCGATTTCCCAGCCGGCCGCCTGCATCGCGGCGACCTGTTCGGGCGCACGTTCCAGCGCGGTGGCGACGCCGTAAACCGTGACCGGCACATCGGACAGCAGCCGGTGCAGCCGCCAGAAGCCCGCGCGGGCGCCGTAATCATAGATGGATTCCATGTTCCAGTGCCGCTGACCCGGCCAGGGCTGCGCACCGATGATTTCCGACAGGAACGCCTCGGATGCGGCATCGCCGTGTTCGATGCTGTTTTCGCCGCCCTCTTCATAGTTCACCACGATCTGAACGGCGATCCGTGCGCCGCCCGGCCATTTCGGATCGGGCGTCCGGGGCCCGTAACCCCGCAGGTCGCGGCTATAGCGCATGGCGTTTTCTCCCTTGATGCCAACAGGTCGAGATTGACCGCATTTCCCGTCCGCCGAAAGGGCGGCGGCCCGAGAAACAGTTTTCAGTTTCCGACAAAGGCCGCAGGGCCGGTGTCAGCTCATCAGCCGGCGGACCGCGCGGGCGGCATCGGTCGCGATCGCGGGGGCGTCTGCCGTTGCAAGACGGTGATCCTGAACCACCGCGCGGCCTTCGACATAGACGGCGCGGGGGCGGATCGGGGCGCCGAAGATCAGCGCGGCGACCGGATCCCAATGCCCGGCGGCGGGCAGATCGCCCATGTCCCACAGCACCAGATCGGCGCGCATTCCGGGGGCAAGATGGCCGATGTCGCGCCGGCCCAGAACCCGCGCCCCGCCTCGCGTCGCGATTTCCAGCGCCTCGCGCGCGCCAAGGGCTGCGGGGCCGTCGCGCAGGCGGGCGACCAGCATGGCCTGCCGCGCCTCAAGCCCCAGATGGCTGCAATCGTTCGAGGCCGATCCGTCCACGCCCAGCCCCACCGGCACGCCCGCATCGCGCATGGCGCGCACCGGGGCGATGCCGCTGGCCAGCCGGGCGTTGGAACAGGGGCAATGGGCGACGCCGGTGCCGGTGCGGGCGAACAGGGCGATTTCGGCGGGCGACAGCTTGACGCAATGGGCGTGCCACACGTCATCGCCGGTCCAGCCGACGCTTTCGGCGTAATCGCCCGGCGTCATGCCGAAGGTTTGCAGGGAATAGGCGATGTCCTCGTCGTTTTCGGCCAGATGGGTGTGCAGGCGCACGCCCTTTTCGCGCGCCAGCACGGCCGCGTCACGCATCAGTTCGCGGGTGACGGAAAAGGGCGAACAGGGGGCCAGCGCGATCTGAACCATCGCGCCGGGCGTGGGGTCGTGAAAGGCGGAAATCACCCGTTCGCAGTCGCGCAGGATCGCCGGTTCGTTTTCGACCAGACTGTCGGGCGGCAGGCCGCCGCGGCTTTCGCCGATCGACATGGCGCCGCGCGTGGCGGTGAAACGGATGCCGATTTCGGCCGCCGCCTGAATGCTGTCGTCCAGCCGGGCGCCGTTCGGGAACAGATACAGATGATCCGACGAACAGGTGCAGCCCGACAGCGCCAGTTCCGCCAGACCCAGCCGCGCCGACAGGCGGATGTCATCGGGGTTCATCCGCGCCCAGATCGGATAGAGCGTGCGCAGCCAGCCGAACAGCGCCGCATCCTGCGCCGCCGGAACGGCGCGGGTCAGGGTCTGAAACAGGTGGTGATGCGTGTTCACCAGACCGGGGGTGACGACGGCGCCACGGGCATCGACCACCTCGGCCCCCGCAGGGTCCAGACCCGTGCCGACGGCAAGGATCACCCCGCCATCGGTCAGCACCTCGCCGCCCGCGATCTCGCGCCGGTCGTCGTCCATGGTGACGACGACCGAGGTGTTGCGGATCAGACGCCGGGCCATCAATGCGCCTCGGCGGCCTTGGCGGCGGCGCGCAGTTCCTCTTCGTCGGCCTTGGGCGCGCCGTTGTAGAACCAGTTGAGCAGCACCGCTGAAATCGCCGCCAGCAGGATGCCGGAATGGATCAGCGGGTGAATCGCCTTGGGCATCCACTGGTTGAAATGCGGCGCCACCATCGGGATCATGCCAAGCCCGACCGAAATCGCCACGATGAACAGGTTGTGCCGGTTCCCCGCGAAATCCACGCGGCCAAGGATGCGCACCCCGGTCGCCGCGACCATGCCGAACATCACCAGCCCCGCCCCGCCCAGAACCGTGGTCGGCAGCGCCTCGACCAGCGCGCCCATCTTGGGGATCAGCCCCAGCACGATCAGGATCGCACCGCCCGCCACGCAGACGAAGCGCGACCGGATGCCGGTCACGCCGACCAGCCCGACGTTCTGGCTGAACGAGGTATAGGGGAAGGTGTTGAAGATGCCCCCGATCATCGTGCCAAGCCCGTCAGCCCGCAGCCCCGCGGCCAGATCGGTGCGTTTCATCGGCCTGCGGCACATGTCGCTGAGCGCGAGGAACATGCCGGTCGATTCGATCAGCGTCACCAGCATGACCAGAACCATCGTCGCGATCATGATCGGGTCAAAGGTCGGCATGCCGAAATGGAACGGCTTGATCGGTGCAAACCATGCAGCCTGCGCCACATGATCGAAATGCATCATGCCCAGCGTCGCCGCCAGAACACCGCCGACGAGAATGCCGATCAGGACCGAGATATTGGACAGGAATCCCTTGGCAAAGCGCGACACCAGCAGGATCGTGCCCAGAACGAAAACCGCGATCAGGACGTTGCGTCCCGAGGCATAGGCCGGGTTGGGAACGGTCGGGGCCAGTTGCATCCCCTCTGGCGCCCCGCCCGCGGCGATGGCGGCATCCAGCCATGCCTGCTGGGCCGGATCGACGATCCGGGGCGCCGTCGCGCCGACCGGCAGGCCGAAAATCCAGTTGATCCCGATGGGCATCAGGCTGG
>JAUNUO010000109.1:2248-9302 GCA_030538135.1 Paracoccus sp. (in: a-proteobacteria) | reverse complement strand
ACGTGGAAACAGGTATGGGTGAATGCCTGCGCCTGTTCGGCGACGGCGGCCATGATGCACGGATGGCGGTGGCGGGTATTGTTGACCGCGATACCGGCGGCAAAGTCGATAATGCGCCGGCCTTCGGCATCCCAAAATTCGGCGTTTTCGGCGCGGATGGCGTAAATCGCGCGAGGCGACGCCACGGGCCACAACGGCGGATTTGCGGACGGACAGCCGTTCGGAACCGGTCATGGATATGCCTCTTTGCTATCTGTTCGGGACAGCACGGTCATGCGCAGAATTTTGAGCAAACCTTTTGCCACGTCCCTGTGCGCGGCAACTAGGGAATCATGCGCCCGCAGACCGGGACGGCGGGTCAGATGGACGATTTCGACGTCGGAAAACGCCTGCAAAACCTGCGAAATGCGGCGGGTCTGTCGCAGCGGCAACTGGCCGAGGCCTCGGGCGTGCGGCATGGGCAGATTTCCATGGTGGAAACCAATAAATCCAGTCCCTCGGTGTCTTCTTTGCGCAAGATTCTGGGCGGCCCGAACATCACCATGTCGGAATTTTTCGATCCCCATCCGCCAGTGGCACCATCGTTCTTTTCCGGTCCGATCAGATGCGCGATCTGACGGGGCGGCTTTATTCGGCGCGCAACGGCACGCGGGGGCGCATCACGCTGCAACAGGTCGGCGATGCCCGCGCGCATAACCTGCAAATTCTCCATGAACGCTATGACCCCGGCGCCGATACCGGCCGGCAGATGCTTGAGCATGTCGCGACCGAGGGCGGTGTCGTCATCGCCGGTCAGTTGGAGATCACGGTGGGCGACACCACGGCCATCCTGAACGCGGGCGACAGCTATCTGTTCGATTCGACCCTGCCGCACCGCTTTCGCAATCCGGGCATGGTGCAGGCCGTCGTCGTGTCGGCCTGCACCCCGCCTTATCTTTAACGCCGTCAGGCGTCAGCGGTGATGACGTACACGCCGTTCTTGTCCAGACGCGCCGTCCAGCCTGGTTCGACGACCAGCGTTGTCGTGACCTTCTGGATCACGGCCGGACCGGCGCTCTCATCGCCCGTGCCCATCTTTTCGCCGTGACAGACAGGCGTGTCCCGGCTGATCCCGTCAAGGTTGAAGATTATCGGCCGCGTGCCCGACAACGCGCCAGCCGCCCCGGTGCCATCGGCGATCACCGGCCGCGCGGGCTGTGCGACGGCGGCGGAAATGGCGCTTCGACGTTGACGATCTCGACCGGGCTGTTCGGCTCGCAATAGGTATAGAGCTGCTTGTGGCGGGCGTGGAATGCGGCTTCCCTGTTCCACAGTGCACGCGCGTTACCTGATCCGACCTGGAATGCCGCGATGGACCGGTGCGGGGCGCCTATTGCTGGGTGCCGGCGGGGTATTCGGCTTGCGCCGAACCTTTCTTTCATATCGCCAAAAGACGCCGCGCATGGCGCGGATGGCAGATCACGGTCGTTGTGAAGCAACTGCAAGGGCCAAAAAAGGGAAGCGCAGCCGAAAGCACATGTCGCACTGGACGGATCGGTCCAAAGCACCGAGATCCTCGCCCGGCTTGCCGCACTGACGGATGAGGCGAAACCGGACAAGTCCAGATCAGGGCGCGTCGATGCGCGGCGGAGCAACGATCGCCCGCCATGCGGCGTGAAAATCACGCGCCCCGGAATGAAACGATGGGCCGGATCACTCGATGCTTGGAAAATAATCCGCCGGCGACAGGGGCAGGCGCTCGACCGTCAGGGTCCGGGGGCGGATCAGGCGGATCGGGGGGCCGTCGCCGAAAGGAGAGTCGTCCTTCAGGACCATGCGGACCGCCATACGTCCCTGCCCGACCGGATCGTCGAAAGGGGCAAGCGCGACCTGGCCGTCGCTCAGCCCGCGGCGCACGGAATGGGTGACGTAGGTCGCCACCAGCTCGGGCCGGCGGCGTTCGGGATGTGTCGCGAGGATACCCATCGCGGCCTCGATCGCCGGGGCGCTGCCGATCAGCATGTCGAGATTGGGAAAGCTTTCAAAGATTTCGGCCACGGTCTCGAACTGCTCGCGCAGGCCGGTGTCCGAAAAGCGGCGATCAACGATGCGGACCGCGCTGTCCGACAGCGCCTCGCGCAGCCCGGTCTCGACCGGGCGGACCCAGCCGGATTCGCGCGGTCCCGACACCAGCACCGCTTGCAGCGGTGGGCTGCCCGCAGGGTGCGCCGCAGCGATGGCGCGGCCCAGATCAAGGCCCATCGCGTGCCAGTCCACGCCCGCCCGGCCCGACAGCGCATCTGAGTCAAGCGCGTTTACCAGCGCATAGACCGGTGCCGTCTGCGCGGCGCGGGCGACCGCCGCCAGCAGGTCGGGATGGTCCGAACTGACCGTCCCGATCAGGATCGCCTCCGCCCCGGCCGCGGTACAGTCGTCGATCTGCGTGATCTGGGCTTCGCGCGCGCGATATCCGCCGGCCTCGCGGAACCACAGGTCAAGCCCCGCGGCGCGGGCCTCTTGTTCCAACCCATAGCCGACGCTCAGCCAGTATTCATCCTTGAAATGGGGGACCAGCACGCAGACTGCGCCTTGGGCCGCGACCGGCAGGCACAGCAGCACAGACAGGCCGATTGATATCAGCAGGCGGGTCGGGCAAAACAATCTCATGCCTAATGCTCGTTTCGACTCTCGGCTGTATCGGGTGCTTGCTCTGCTGGGCGCGCTGACGCTGATCGTCGGGCTGTTGGCGATCGGCGTCAATCGTTATCTGGTCCGAATCCACGACGCGACACTGGCGCGCGCCCTGCCGGTGGTCGAAGCCGCAGGCCGCGTCCGCGCCGCCGCCGATCTGGCCGCGACGCTGACCGACGCAGTGCGGCAGGCCGGGACCGCCGCCGAACTGGACGCGCTTTATATCCGGCTGGAAGGCGCGCTGGACGGTATTACGGTGGGGGTGGACGCCTTGGCCGATATCGCCGCCGTGCCAGATATTTCGCCCGATGTCGTGGCGCTTCGCAACGCGCTTGACCCGATGGCGCAAAGTGCTGCGGCCGTGATCCGTCTGGGCCAGCGCCGCGCCGATCTGGCCCGCAGCATCGCCGAAACGGGGGACCGGATCTCGGCGCTGATCGAGGCGCAGACGGATCTGGCGCGGCTGCGGATGACGGCGACCATCGCCGACCTCCATGATGGTGAGCTGTTCCCTAGCCGATCCTTGCTGGACGCATTGGCCGACCGGCATGTCTTTGCCTTCGAACGCACGACCGAACTGGCGCGGCAGGCCGAGCTTTTGCGCATCAACGGCGCGCAGATGGCGGTGCTGGGCGAGGGCGGGCAGATCGTCGCGCGCCGGCAGCATCAGGCCGCGCTGATCGCGCAGGCGGGCCGTCGGATGGACTATCTGCCCTCGGCGCAGGCGCAGGCGGCGGTCCGAAACGCCTTGGCCGAATATCGCCGGGATGCGCTGGGCGCCGTCAGCGCAACCCATGTCGCGGGGATCGAACGGCTGGACCGCGACCTTGCCCGGTTTCGGGCGCAGCTTGCGGATGTGCTGCGGTCGGTCCACGCATTACAGGTGGCCGCGCAACGCGAGAACCTTGCCCGCATCGCCCGCGACGCGGTGCAGGCCGAACGTGTGTTTGCGCTGCTTTTGGCCGTCGTCGCGCTGGCGGTGATCACGGCGGCGGTGGTCAGCTATTATGCCCGCCACCGTCTGCTGGCGCGGATGGACCGCGTCACCTCGCGGCTGGTGTCGGTCGCGGGTGGCGATTTTGGCCAGCCGCTTTCAGTGACCGGCCCCGACGAAATCGGCCGGATGGAACAGGCGCTGAACATACTGCGCCTGCGTGCCCAAGAGGCGCTGCATTTGCGGCATGACATGGAACAGGCCGTGCGGACCGCGACGCGCGATCTGGTGGACGAGATGCAGGCCGCCGCTGCCGCCCGCAACGCCGCTGTTCAGGCCGATCGCGGCAAGTCCGTTTTCCTTGCCCGGATGAGCCATGAGATCCGCACACCGCTGAACGGCATGATCGGGATGCTGGAACTGATGGCGGCGGCGGAAAAGACGCCCGACGGGCGGCTGCGGCTGAATACCGCGCTGACCTCGGCCCGCGATCTGCTGGGGATCGCGAACGAGATTCTGGACTTCGCGGCGACCGATGTGGCTGATGGCGCGGCGCGGCCAGTGCATTTCTGGCTGCGCGACCTGATCGGCCAGATTCACGCGCCGCTGGCGGCGCTGGCCGTGCAGAAGGGGCTGGCGGTGTCGGTCGATCTGGCCGAGGATGCGCCCCCCGTGCTGCGCGGCGATGTGGTGCGGATCCGGCAGGTCATGACGAACCTTGTGTCAAACGCGGTGAAATACACCGAGCGGGGCGGTATCGCGCTGCTGATCGACCATGCGGCCGATCCAGCGACCGGGCAGCCGGTATTCAGCTTTGCGGTGTCCGATACCGGCGCGGGCATGACGCGCGAACAGGTCGCGCGCATCTTTGAGGGCTACGGCCGGCCCGACTGGCTGTTGCGCGCGGGCGGCGAAGGCGCGGGTCTGGGCCTGTTGATCGCGCAGCGGCTGACCGATGCGATGGGCGGCGGGCTTAGCGTCGAATCCGTGCCGGGCGTCGGCAGCTGCGTTACGCTGACCTTGCCGCTGGAAATCGGCGATCCCGACCAGATCGCGCTGTCAGATCCCCCGCCGATGCGGCAGTTCGGTGCGACCGTGCTGGTCGTTGACGACCACCCGGTCAACTGCATGGTTGCGCGCGGTTTTCTGGAACGGATGGGCTGCCGCGTGATCGAGGCCGAAACCGCCGCCGCCGCCGATGCCGTCATTGCGGCGGGCGGGTTCGATCTGGCGCTGGTCGATCTGAACCTGCCCGACCGTCCGGGGCATCAGGTAATCGCGGCGCTGCGCGAGCGCCGCCCCGGCCTGCCCGTCGCGGCCCTGACCGCCGATCCGGTCGCGGATGACCCAGACGCAAGCCATGATCTGGATGTCGATGCCGTGCTGGCGAAACCCGTGTCGCCGCGCGAACTGGCGGAACTGCTGGAACGGCTGATGTCCGCCCAGCCCCCCGTTTCGCTGGATCAGGACATCGCAGAAATCGGCCCGGACATGGTACAGGCGATGGTCGCGGCCTTTCTTGAGGATCTGCCCGGTGCGCTTGACGCGATCACCGGGACCACGGGCGAGGCGCGGCGCAAGGCGGCCCACCGGCTGAAGGGGGCGGCGTCGAATTTCGGGCTGGAGGCGTTCCGTGCGCTGCTGGCCGCAATCGAGGCCGCACCCGAAAATCTGGACGAACCCCGCCTGCGCGCCGAGGCGGGCAGGGCACATGCCGCGCTGGTGGCGGCCGCCAGACGCAGCGGGATTTAGCCCGGTTCGGCCAGCAGCCTGTAACCCTGCCCGTGGATGGTCAGCAGATATTCGGGCGCTGCGGGGTCGTCACCCAGCTTGCGGCGCAGCCGGCCGATGACGACATCCACGACGCGGTCATTCGCCCGGTCGGCGTGCCGGCCCATCGCCTCGCAGATACGCTCGCGGGGAAGGGTCAGGCCGGGGTGATCGGCCAAGGCCTCAAGCACGGCAAATTCCTGCGCTGTCAGCGACTGGACGCTGACCGGGGACACCAGCCGCCGCCGCAGACGGTCGAACCGCCAGCTGCCGATCAGGTCCACGGGCGCCCCCCCCTGCGGCGCCTGCCCGATATCCGCGATCCGGGCCAGCAGATTCTTGACCCGCGCTGCCAGTTCACGCGGGTCGAAGGGCTTGGTTATGTAATCATCCGCGCCCATTTCCAGCCCGACGATCTTGTCTATCTGATCGCTGCGCGAGGTCAGCAGGATAATGCCCACCTGCGATCTTGCGCGCTGTTCGCGGGTGATCGTCAGCCCGTCCTTGCCGTCAAGGTTGATATCCACCAGCAGCAGTTCGGGCGGGTCGCGGTCGATGATCGCTTCCATGCCGGCGGCGTCCCCAGCCTCGCTGACGCGGTGGCCAAGCCCGCGCAGATAGGCGGCCAGCCGCATTCGCGTGACCCGGTCATCCTCGACGATCAGCACATGCGCGCGCAAACAGCCCCCGGTTTTTACAATTCTTTACAACATCGAACAGGATGGCCGGTGTCATGTCAAGATCGGCCGGGCTAGCCTTGCAATGATGGGAAAATTTCGTTGACGGAGGTTCAGATGACGTTCCTTGCCCCCACCCGCCGCGGTTTCCTGCTGGGCGGTCTTGCCACGGTTGGCGCCGGCGCATTGATGCGCAGCACGGCGCTTGCCTCGATCGACCCCAATTCGTTCCGCGACCGCGTGTTCAGCGCCAGCCACTATGGCCCGTTCGAGGCGGTGGTGCGTGACGGCAAGATCGTCGGCATCAATGCGGTGCCGCAGCTCGATCAGCGCCCGACCGAGATGCTGCTTTACGGGATCCGCGACCGCACCTATGACAAGACCCGCATCGCCGGGCCGATGGTGCGCAAATCCTATCTTGAGGGCTGGGAAACCGGCGACACCAAGCCCGAGCTGCGCGGCAAGGAACCCTTCGTTCAGGTCGATTGGGACACCGCCTACAAACTGGTGTCCAAGGCCATCGTTGATACCTGCGCGAACCACGGCAATCAGGCGATCTTTTCGTCGTCCTATGGCGGGTGGAGCCACGGCGGCCTGATGCGCCCGAACGTCTTGCAGGGCCGGATGTTCAACCTGATCGGCGGCTGCACGATCACGCAGGGCGACTGGTCGGCGGGCGCGTCCCAGATCAGCCTGCCGCGCGTCATCGGCGACATGGAGGTCTATTCCGCGCAGACCGCATGGGAGGTCATCCGCGACAATACCGAGGTGTTCGTGCTGGTCGGCTGCGACCCGATCAAGAACAACCGGATCGAATACACCACCGCCGACCACGGCATGTATGCCCCTTGGGAAGAAATCCGCGACCACGGCTGCAAGTTCCTCTCGATCAACCCCCAGCGGACCGCCACGGATGATTACCTTGACGCCGAATGGGTGCGGATCGTGCCCAATACCGACGTCGCGCTGTTTCTGGGCATGGCCTATCACGTTCTGGAAAACG
>JAUNUO010000109.1:0-2148 GCA_030538135.1 Paracoccus sp. (in: a-proteobacteria) | reverse complement strand
GCCGCGCTGACCGGCCAGATCGGCAAGCCCGGACAGGGCGTCGGCTTTTCCTGGCATTATGGCAGCGGCGGCATGCCGCAGTCGGGCAAGGGCACGCCCGCGGGTCTTTCGCAGGGCAAAAACTTTGTCAAGGAACTATGCCCGGCCAGCCGCATCACCGAGATGCTGGAAAACCCCGGCATGGAATTTTCCTATAACGGGATCAAGCGCGTCTATCCCGAAATCAAGATGATCTACAATGCCGGCAACAACTTCATGTCCCACCAGCAGGACCTGAACCGGCTGATCCGGGCGCTGGAAAAGGTCGAAACCATCGTGTCGCAGGATGTGTGGTGGACCGCCGCGACCCGCTGGGCCGATATCGTCATGGCGGCGTCGTCCACGCTGGAACGCGACGACATGTCCGTGGGCGGCACCTATTCCAACGACAAGATCTATGCGATGAAAAAGGTGATCGAGCCTTATCAGGACTCGAAAAGCGATTTCGACATCTTTGCGGAACTGTCCGACTATCTGGGCGTGCAGGGCCAGTTCATGGAATGGGACCAGTTCCCCGAATACATGGACATCATGAAATTCGCCTATGCCAAGACCGGCGCCTCGGCCGACACCCCGTTCGAGGAATTCTGGGAAAAGGGCTATGCGTGGCAAAAGGCCCCGCCCGAAGCGCGCAAATGGACCCGCCACGGCGATTTCTACACCGACCCTGACAAGAACCCCCTGCACACCGCATCCGGCAAGATCGAGATGTTCTGCGAAGACGTGGCCCAGATGGAGCTGGAGGACTGCCCCGGCATGCCGGTCTGGCTGGAACCGCATGAATATCTGGGCAACGCCAAGGAAGGTCAGCTGCATGTCGTCAGCCCCCATCCCTGGTATCGCCTGCACAGCCAGATGGCCAACAGCGAAACCCTGCGCGCCCTTTACATGGTGCAGGGCCGCGAACCGGTGCGCATCAACACCGAGGATGCCGCCGCCCGTGGCATCGCCGACGGCGATCTGGTCGAACTGTATAACGACCGGGGCACGGTGATCGCCGGTGCGGTCGTCAGCGACGACATCATGCCGGGCGTGGTGTCGATCTATGAAGGCGGCTGGCCGCAGCTGGACAGCAAGGGACGCTGCAACTCGGGTCTGGTGAACTTCGTGACCTCGACGCAGCGATCCTCGATGCTGTCGCAGGCGACCTCGGCGAACACCTGCCTTGTGTCAATGCGCAAATGCGAAGATCCCGACGGCCCGAACCTGGCCTATGAGCCGCCCGAGATCATCACCGACATGGAAATCGCCGCGATCGACGATGACAAGCTGGGTCTGGATCGCATGTATGATCTGGTGCAGGCGATCTATGCCGACATGGAACCGGGCGAAAAGATGTTCTACGAACGCTGCACCGTCTGCCACGGGCCGCGCGACCCCGGCGGCTTTACCCAGTTGCAGTGGAAGGGCATCCTGCCCTCGATGTTCGCCCGCGCGGGTCTGGACGATGGCGAACAGTCGATGGTCACCGATTTCCTGATGCGCCACGCGCTGGACGGAACGGCGACGGCGGCGGTCCAGTGACCAGCCGGTGAGATAATCCCTCTGCCGGCGAACCATGTGACGGCGGAGGGGCACAGGCACCGCAAGACACGCCCGGCAGGTTTTTTACGCGCCGGGCGATGTCAGGTTTTAGAAGCCTCAACAGCCCGCTATGCCCATCTGGCAACTGATCCGCTCAAGGCGGCGACGAAGATTTTCGACAGGCTCGCGGCAGCTATGCTGTAGGTTATATCTCCGGCCCTTAGGGTATTTTACGCCAACCTGACACAGGTCGTTTCGACATACCTTTGAGCGAATCATCCGCGACACGCATATGATGCGTGATGATTGATGCATAGAAATTGATGCCGATATGAGAACGACCTTAGCTGTTGATGATGATGTCTGGTCGTGGCGAAGACCATGGCCCCTCAGCAGCAGCGCAGTCTCGGAGAGGTGACCTCTGATCTGGCGCGGCGTTCGCTGAATCGTCCGAAAGCTGGCGGGGAGCGAAATGGCATCCCTCTGAGACGCCCCGGCCCGGTGCCCCCTTGGTCACGCTTGATCTGGTTAATGAACTGCGTGATGAAGCGCCGTGACCTTCCTGCTTGACGTCAACGTCCTGAT
>JAUNUO010000108.1 GCA_030538135.1 Paracoccus sp. (in: a-proteobacteria) | reverse complement strand
CTAGCACCTCCTGAAACATGCCAGAGATCCACAATCAATGGGTCCTGACCCTAACATCTTCAGCATTACCGTTGGCGACCTCGTTCTTTCCTTCGACTCTTCCGGCAATCTCGTCCCCGGCCGCGTAACGCAGCTGCTGCACAACGTCACCGACACCTGGCTGCACCTGTCCAACGGCACCTACGTTACCCCGGGTCATCGGTACCTGCGGCCGGACGGCTCGTTTGCCGAGATCCAGGACATCATCGCCGATGACGGGCGGATTGTTGCGGCAGATGGCTCGATCCAGACGGTGACGGCCGAGGTGATCCGGTACTCGGCTGAGACCGCGCATCTGTTTGAAGAAGCCGAGATGCTGGTCTACGCCAGCGACGGTGGGACGGCCCTGGCGCCGGAGGTCAAGCGGGGCTGGAAGACCTACAACTTCACCGTCGCCGGGACCCACACCTACATCGCCTACGGTATCCGGGTGCACAACGAATCCGTCCTGTCGGCGCTGAAGGAGGGAGATGTCCTGCTGTCACTCGACCGCAGCCTGACGAATGCGGCGGTTCTGCGCGATGTGAATGGCGACGGCCGGGACGAGGTGGTGATCTTCAACGGCGTACGCGAACCGGGCGAAAACACGCTGGTCGTGCAGGAGTTCACTTATACCGCGCCATCCAACGTGGCCGATATGGCGGCCTATGTTCAGAACAAGATGGCCGCCATTCACGGCGACAGCTACACCGTCAACGGCAAGACCTATAAGGTCGACATCTATGGCACGCCCTTCGATCCGGGCCGTGGAAACGGCTACAACGATGGCATCGTCTCGGACGACATGGATGAGATGCTGGGCAATGACCTGGGCTTCGGACGCCAGATCACTGCCCAGAACAAGCTCTACCTCAGCACTGGCCTGACCCCCGCCGACGTCTCGCAGGCAGTGATCGGCGACATCCTTTATCTGACGATCACTCAAGCGGATGGAGCCCGCGTCACCGAAAACGTCGGAGCGGCCAATCAGATCAGTTCGATCAACTTCTCGAATGGCACGTCGGTCGGTTACGGGTCGCTGGCCTCGCAGATCAACGGCACCGCCGGGGCCGACAACCTGTCCGGGACGGCCGCAGCCAACCAGATCGACGGATTTTTGCCGGCAATGACTCGCTGTTCGGCCTCGGCGGCAACGACCGCCTCTACGGAGGGGACGGAGATGACCAGCTCTACGGGGGAGACGGCGCGGACGCCCTATATGGAGGCAACGGCACCGACTATGTGCTGGGTGGCGCCGGAGCCGACTATCTCGATGGCGGAGCGGGTGTCGACTGGGCCCAGTACGACCAGGCGACGGCCGCTGTCCGGGTAGATCTGACTGCGCCGGGCACCAACACGGGCGAAGCGACCGGCGACCGGTTCGTCAGGATCGAGAACCTCTATGGCTCGACCTACAACGACACGATCCGCGGCAATGCCGGCAACAACGCGCTGTGGGGCAATGCCGGTAACGATTCGATCGTCGGCGAGGCGGGCGACGATGCCCTCAACGCCGGCACCGGGAACGACACCTACACCATCGACGGTGGAGACACGGTCATCGAAGCCGCCAGCGCCGGAACCGACCAGGTGAACAGCTCGGCCACCTATATTCTTGCGGCCAATGTGGAGAACCTGGTGCTGACCGGTGCGGCCGCAATCAATGGCACCGGCAACGCCTTGGCCAATCGGATCACCGGCAATGCTGCTGCCAACGTCCTTAACGGCGGCGGCGGGGCGGATACTCTGATCGGCGGAGCCGAACGACGTCTATGTCACCGACGGCGGGGATACGATCCCCACCACCTGCGGCAGGACGAACACCGGCGGGTCGGGGGCGACGCCGACGCGCAGGTCGCAGCCATAGGCGGTGGAGAGGTGCGCGCTGGTCAGCACCTCGGCCACGCTGCCCGAGGCCAGCACACGGCCCAGTTGCATCAGCACCACATGGTCGGCGAACATCGCGGTCAGGTTCAGGTCGTGCATGACCACGACAATGCCACCGCCCGCCGTTGCGAAACCGCGTGCCAGACGCATGACTGTCAACTGGTGCGCGATGTCGAGACTGCTGACCGGTTCGTCCAGGAATAGCCAGCGGCCGTCGGGCTCCCACACCTGCGACAGGACACGGGCCAGTTGCACGCGCTGTTGTTCGCCGCCCGAAAGCTGCTGATAAAGGCGAGGACCATACCCGGGCAGATCGACCCGGGCCAGCGCGGCCTCGATCCGGGCCGGGGTGGCGGGGCCGATTGTCTCGGCGCCGATGCGGACGACCTCGGCGGCGGTAAAGGGGAAAGACAGCGGGCTCGCTTGCGGAAGCACGGCGCGGATGCGGGCCAGGGCGACGGCGGGCAGAGCGGCGATGTCCTGCCCGTTCAGCGCAACCTGGCCCGCGTCGGGCGCGGTCTCTCCTGTCAGAAGGCGCATCAGGCTGGTCTTGCCCGATCCGTTCGGGCCGATGATGGCGGTGATCTGGCCGGCCTCGGCGGTCAGGTCGATGCCGTGCAGGACGGCGCGGCCGCCAAGGCGCAGGTGCAGGTCGCGGGCGATCAGGGTCACAGGTCGAGCCCGCCCCGGCGCGACAGCAGGATCCACAGGAAGAACGGGCCGCCGATCATCGCGGTCAGGATGCCGATGGGCAGTTCGGCAGGCGCGACAATGGTGCGGCTGGCGATGTCCGCGGCCGCCAGCAGCGCCGCGCCGAATAGCGCCGATCCCGGCAGCAGCCAGCGGTGGTCCGGCCCGATCATCAGCCGCAGCAGATGCGGCGCCACGATGCCGATGAAACCGATCCCGCCCGCCAGCGCCACCGAGGCGCCGGTCAGGGCCGCCGCGCACAGGATGGCGCGGGTCTTGACCGCCTGCACCGGCGTGCCGACATGCGCGGCCACCGCCTCGCCCAATGCCAGCGCGTTCAGCCCGCGCGCCAGCGGAAAGGCAGCGATCAGCGCCACGATCATCAGCGGCGCGGCGGCGGCGAGCTTGAGCCAGCTCGCCGCCGCCAGCGATCCGAGGCTCCAGAAGGTCAGGTCGCGCAGCTGGCTGTCGGTGGCGCGGAAGATGACGATCCCGCTGAGCGCGGAGACCATCGCGCCAAGCGCGATCCCCGCCAGCAGCATGGTCGCCACGGATGTCCGCCCGCTGCGCGTGGCGATCCGGTAAAGCAGCTGCATCGCCGCAAGCCCCCCCGCGAAGGCTGCAACCGGCACCAGGTTCCAGCCGAACGCGTCGCGGATGACCGCAGGCAGCGTCCCCCCCAGCACGATGGCCGAGATCGCCCCCAGCGAGGCCCCCGCGCTGACGCCGAGCAGCCCCGGATCAGCCAGCGGGTTGCGGAACAGCCCCTGCATCAGCACCCCGGCCACGGCGAGCGAGGCGCCGATCAGCATCCCCGCCGCCAGCCGCGGCAGGCGGATCTGGACCATCACCATCTGCGCAGTCGGATCGGCGGGTGCGCCGGTCAGCGCGCCCCACAGGGCGGGCCAGGCGCGCAGATCGGCCGCCCCGCTTTGCAGCGAAAGCGCGCCCACCAGCAGGCACAGGACCGCCAGCAGGATGGCGGCCCGGCGGCCCAGATGGTCGCGGCAGCCGGGCGCGCCCTGCCAGTCGAGCGCGGCCATCACGCGCCCCCGTAAAGCGCGCGGTGCAGGTCCAGCGCCGCCGCCCCGGTGCGTGGGCCGAAGCCCAGCAGGTAAAGCCCGTTCATGCGGATCAACCGTCCCTTGCGGGCCGCCGGCGTGGTGGCGATGGCGGGCATGGCCATGATTTCGGTCCGCTGCGCGGCGGGATCGGTCGATCCGTCGCCGCGGTCCATCACCACGATGACGTCGGGGGCGGCGGCGATGATCGCCTCGTCGGTGAGCGGCTTGTAGCCCGAGAAACCCGTGACGGCGTTATGGGCCCCGGCCAGCCGGATCATCTCGTCCGCCGCCGTGCCCGTTCCCGAGGCAAGGATGCGTCCGCCCTGCAAGCCCAGCACGAACAGCACCCGCCGGGGCGTGGCGGCCGTGGCCGCCGCCGCATCGGCCGCGCGATCCAGATCAGCCCGCAGCGGCACCAGCACCGGCGCCGCATCCGCGCCGAGCGCCGTCGCGACGGCCTGAACCTTGGCCGTCACCGCCTCGGCCGATTCCCCGGCCGGGATGGTCTGGACCGGCACGCCCGCGGATTTCAGCAGCGCCACCGCCTCGGGCGGGCCTGCGCCTTCCTCTGCCAGGATCAGGTCGGGCCGCATCGCCAGCACGCCCTCGGGCGAGAGCCGCCGCATGTAGCCCACGTCCGGCAGCGCGGCGGCCGCTTCGGGCCATTGCGAGGTGCTGTCGCGCGCGACCAGCCGGTCCTGCTGGCCAAGGGCGAACACGATCTCGGTCACCGCTCCGCCGATCGAGACGATGCGCTGTGCATCCGCCGCCGCAGGCCCCGCCAGCAGCAGCGTCAAAATCAGCGGCCGGATCATGCCGCCGCGGCCCCTGGCACGGGCAGCCCGGCCACGAAATCCGCCCAGGCGGCCGCATCGCCGCCCTTTTCGGGGCGCATCCCGAAACACTGGAAAATCAACGCGCCCTGGGCGTCGAACGCCTCGACCGACAGCGCCGGTCCGCGTTTGGTGGGCTTGTCCACCGCCCAGACCTCGGCCACGTGGTCGCCGCGCAGATGCAGGTTGAAGCGGGGATCCATCACGTTCAGCCACGGCCCCATCGGCCGCACCGAGCCGAAGCCGCCCGAATGGATCTCGATGCAACCCATGTTGCCGACGAACATCATCACTTGCAGGCCCTGTGCCGCCACGCCCTCGATCAGCGCGGGGACCGCCGCGACGGACAGCGGGCGCACCAGCGGCGCCCCGGCGATGCGATAGGCGCCCAGCCGGTTCATCTTCAGCCGCCGCACCAGCGTGTTGAACTGATGCGTGTCGGTCATCGCCGCCCATTCGCTGCGCAGCGTCCCGGCCCGGTCGTCGGCGATCAGCGGTCCTTCCACCGGCGTCCGCGCGGCGAAGCCGCTGCCGGGCGCCTGATCCTTGGTGCGCAGTTCTTCTACCAGCCGGTTCCAGACGTCGAGGTCCGATTCCGTCCGCAGATGCACCTTGTGGACCGCGTCGCCCGCGGCATCGAAGACCTGGATGGAGCGGCGCAGGCGGTCCTCGGCCTGCGTCTCGACCGCAAAGGCATGGACCCAGTGGCGCGGGAAGATGCGCAGGTCGATCTCGGCGTCCAGCGTCATCGCGGCATGGGCGCCGTTCTGAAAGTCGCGATAGGTGCCGATCTTCTCGATCACGCAGGAACGGTTGCGGGTCAGGGCCATCACCTCGCCCAGCCCCTCGACCAGCGGGATCAGCGCGCCGGGATCGGCGCTGATCCGGGTCACGCCCTGGCCCAGCCGCGCCTCGACCACCGCGGCCTCGGGGACGCCCAGGCTTTCGGCCAGGTCATGCGGGCGCAGGGTCGATTCGGCGGAAAGTTCGCGCAGACGGGTGGGAGAGAGATCGGTCATCCGGTGGTCCTTGGCTGGAAAAATGGGGGCACCTGGCGACCGGCTGGATGCAATAGTTGACAGAATTAGTATGATTCTTTATCCAGCACAAGTCACGCCAGCCTGCGCCAGCGTCTTTTCCCTTATCGCTTGCCACAGGACCGCCATGACCCGCACCCTTGCCGCGCTTTTCTGCACCGCCGCCATCCCCGCCTTTGCCCAGACCACCACGGTCAGCGGCCAACCCTATATGCTTGACCAGATCGTGCTGCGCGCCGGGACCGAAAAGGTCGCGTCCGAGGTGCCGCAATCGGTCAGCGTCGTGGGAGAGCAGGAATTGCAGGACATCGCGCCGTCGAATATCGGGCAGGTGCTGGATCAGGTGCCGGGCGTTGCGGGCGTCGGCTCGGGCAGCTTCTTCGGGCAGGCGTTCAACATCCGCGGTTTCGGCTCGGGCCTTGCCGCGTCCGAATCGGGGATCGTGCAGATCCTGGACGGGGAAGAGAAGTATTACGAATCCTACCGCCAGGGGTCGCTGTTCGTGGAACCCGAATTCCTGAAACGGGTCGAGGTGCTGCGCGGCCCCGGATCGTCCACGCTTTACGGGTCGGGTGCGCTTGGCGGCGTGATCGCGATGGAGACGATCGATCCGTCCGATCTGATTGCCGACGGCGCGACCTCCGGCGGCCGGGTCAAGCTGGGCTATGGGTCGAACCCGGAAACCGCTTACGGCAGCATCGCCTGGGGCTGGCAGCCGAATGCGGATTTCCAGGCGCTGGCGGCGTTCGCGCTGCGCCAGAACGGCAACCTGAAGGATTCGGACGGCAATACCATCGTCCGCACCGACAGCCGGGCGCCGAATATTCTGCTGAAAGCGCAGCAACGGTTCGGCGACCACCGTGTCGAGGCGTCCTATCAACAGCTGGAGGCGCGGGGCGACAATCAGGATTTCGACCAGATGGAAGGCGCGCAGATCGGCCTCTTCCCCGGCTTTCCGGGCTGGGGCGTCGGCGACATCCTGACCCGAGACCAGACGGCACGGCTGGAATGGGGGTATGATCCTGCAAGCCCGTTGGTCGATGCCACGGTCACGCTGTCCTATACCAACACGATCAAGGACATCCGCCAAGGCGACGACCCGGACGAGCCGATCATGCCCTCGCTTCTGGGACGGCGCGATTACGGGCTGTGGAAACTGAAGGCGCAGAACGTGGCCGACCTGTCTGCCGGCGGCTACAGCCACTTCCTGACCGCGGGGACGGAATTGCTGTGGCAGGACCGGACCAGTTCCGTCACCTCGTCCTCGCACCCCGAGGCGAAAACCCGCGCCGCCGCTGTCTTTGCCTTTTCGGAATTTGAACAGGGGCCGCTGACCCTGAACACCGGTCTGCGTGTCGAACGCCAGCGGACCGAACCGGGCGACAGCGTCACCCATTCCGACGACGTGGTGAACGCCGATTCGGTCGAACCGCAGATCGCCGCGATCTATCGCCTATCGGACAACTGGTCGGTGTTCGGATCGGCAGCGATGGTGAGCCGGATGCCTACCGTGGATGAACTTTACGACGGTTTCCAGGGGGGCGCGGCCTCGCCCGATCTCAGGACCGAAAACGGCCGGAACCTGGAAATCGGCCTGTCCTGGCGCGCGCAGGACATTGCCGCACCGGACGACGAGGCCGCCGTCAAGGTCACTTTGTTCCGCAATCACATCAGCGACATGATCGTGCGCACCAACGCCCCGGCGCCGACGCCCGCCTATGTCAACCTCGACCGCGCCTATCTGCGCGGCGGAGAGATCGAGGCAAGCTACCTGACCGGCGCGCTGGAACTGGGCGCCGCCGTCAGTTTCGTGGACGGAGAGGATCAGGACGGCACCGTTCTGGACAGCCTGCCCAACGACCGGGCGGTGCTTTCGGCAGCGTGGCAGGCGACGGACGAATGGCGCCTTGGCGCACGGTCCACCCTGGCCGCCGGGCGCACCAAGGCCGACGGTGACCGCCGCGCGGGCTATGGCGTGCACGACATCTTCGCCACCTGGACGCCGCAATCCGGCCCGGCGCGCGGCATGGCGCTGCACCTGGGGGTCGATAACGTCACCAACCGCGACTACACCCCCGCGACCTATCAGACCGGACCCGCCGCGGGGCGAAACTTCAAGATCTCGCTGGCGCGGAGCTTCTGATGACCCGAAGGCTGCTTTCGTTGGTTGCGCTGATGTCCCTTGCCCCCGTGGCGGCATCGGCCCAGGGCGCGCTGCCGCACGACCTGTCGCCGCTGGGCATGTATCGCGCCGCCGACGCGGTGGTGAAGGGGGTGATGATCGGGCTGCTGGCCGCATCGGTCGTCACCTGGACCATCCTGCTGGTCAAGGCGGTGGAGATCACCGCCGCCAACCGCGCCGTCAACCGCAGCATCCGGCTGATCGCGGAAGCCTCCGGCATGGCGCAGGCGCTGGTCGCGGCGTCCGCGCGGCAGGACCCGGCGGCCCACATGCTTCGCCTTGCTGCGGCCGAACGCGCGCGGTCCTCGGCTCCAGGCTATGTCCTGCGGGACGGGCTGAAGGAGCGGATCGCGTCCCACCTGTCGGGCGTCGCCGCGCGGGCGGGGCGTCATGCCGCGGTCGGGACCGGGATCCTCGCCACCATCGGATCGACCGCGCCCTTCGTCGGACTGTTCGGCACCGTCTGGGGGATCATGAACGCCTTCATCGGTATTTCCCGCGCGCAGACCACCAACCTGGCCGTCGTCGCGCCGGGCATCGCCGAGGCGTTGCTGGCAACCGCTCTTGGCCTGGTCGCGGCGATCCCGGCGGTGGTGTTCTACAACGTTCTGGCCCGCGCCATCGCCGGGTATCGCCAGCGGCTGTCGGACGCGGTGGCGGCGGTCGGACGGCTGGTCAGCCGCGAACTGGACCTTTCCGCGGCGGGGGTGTGACATGGCGGGCGGGATTTCGGAAGACGACCTGACCGAAAGTCACGAGATCAACGTCACCCCCTTTATCGACGTGATGCTCGTGCTGCTGATCATCTTCATGGTCGCCGCGCCGCTGGCGACGGTGGATTTGAACGTGGACCTGCCGGCATCGTCCGGCGCGGCTTCGCCCCGGCCCGACGAGCCGGTCTGGCTGACCCTTGCCTCCGACCTGTCGCTGACGCTGGGACAGGATGCGGTGACGCCCGAAGGGCTGGCCCCCGCGCTGGAGGCCGCGACCGGCGACGACCGCGAGGTGCGCATCTTCCTGCGCGCCGACCGTGCGGTCAGCTATGGCGAGGTGATGGGGGTGATGGACCTGCTGCGCGGGGCGGGTTTCACCCGGATCGCGCTGGTCGGGCTGGAAGGTGCGCCGTGACCCATCCGCTGGCCCGCACCGGCACCTGGTTTCTGGCTGCCACCGGCGTCTGCGCCGCGCATCTGGGCGCTGCGCAACTGCTGCTGGCGGCGACGCCCCGGCCCATTGCCTCGGTCGAGGCGCCGGTCTTCATCGACCTGATTCCCGCTGCCCCCGCCGCAGCCCCGAATCTGGCCCTGCCGCCGCTGCCCGTGCCGCTGTCGCCACCGGAATTCGCGGTCAAGGAACCTGCGCCGAACGAGCCCGTTGCAGAAGCGGAACCGGGGGAACCCGATGCGGAAGCGGAGGAACCGGCCGCCGAGCCTGAACCGTTCCCGCTGGCCGAGATTCCCTTCCCCGATCCCTTGCTGCCGCCCGAGTTCCTGCCGGAACCGCAGCCCCTGCTGACCGCATCCGCACGCCCCCTGCAGCGGCCGAAGCGCCCTCAGAACGTCGCCAACCCGCGCGGGAACCCCAAGCCGGAGCCCCGCCGCGAGGCTGCCCCGCGGCGGGGCTCCGGCTTGGGGTTCCC
>JAUNUO010000107.1 GCA_030538135.1 Paracoccus sp. (in: a-proteobacteria) | reverse complement strand
GCCTCGGGGGCGACGGACAGGTGCAGCACGTCCGACAGTTCCGAGCCGGGCGGGGCGGTGATTGTTACCATCTCGCCGTTGATGCGCCCGTGAACCAGCCGCTGCGCGCCCAGTTCCTCGACCGCAGTGACGGCCAGATCCAGCGGGCCGTCGGCGGTCAGGGTCATGTCCTCGGGGCGGATGCCGATCAGCCCGGCATGGGCGCTGCCCGGCAGATGCGGGACGGCGCGGGCGGGGATCAGGTTCATCGCCGGGCTGCCGATGAAACCGGCGACAAAGGCCGACGCCGGGCGGCGATACACGTCGAGCGGCGTGCCGATCTGTTCCACGCGGCCCGCATTCAGCACCACCAGCCGGTCGGCCAGCGTCATCGCCTCAAGCTGATCGTGGGTCACATAAAGACTTGTCGTGCGCAGCCGGCGCTGCAACTCCTTGATTTCAAGGCGCATCTGCACCCGCAGTTTGGCATCGAGATTCGACAGCGGTTCGTCGAACAGAAAGGCCGCCGGTTCGCGCACGATGGCGCGCCCCATGGCGACGCGCTGACGCTGACCGCCGGACAGGGCGCGGGGCTTGCGATCCAGAAACGGGCCGATCTGAAGGATCGCGGCGGCCTCATCGACGCGGCGGTCGATTTCGGCGCGGGCCGTGCGGCGGTTCTTCAGCCCATAGGCCAGATTCTGGCGCACCGTCATATGCGGGTAAAGCGCGTAGTTCTGAAACACCATGGCGATGTCGCGCTCGGCCGGTTCGATGTCGTTCACCACCCGGTCGCCGATTTTCACCGTGCCCTCGCTGATGGTTTCCAGCCCGGCGACCATGCGCAGCAGGGTGGATTTGCCGCAGCCCGACGGGCCGACCAGCACAATGAATTCGCCGTCCGCAATGTCGATGTTCACGCCGCCCACGGCGCGGGTGCCGCCGGAATAGACCTTGCCCAGATTGGAAAGGGTAATGGATGCCAATTTATTTCTCCGTCTCGACAAGACCTTTGACGAACAGCTTTTGCATGGCGATCACCACGATCACGGGCGGCAGCATGGCCAGCATCGCCGTTGCCATCACCAGATGCCATTGCGGCATCCCATCCACCACATCGGCCATACGGCGGATCCCGGCGACGATGGTGTAATATTTCGCATCGGTCGTAATCAGCAGCGGCCACAGATACTGGTTCCAGCCATAGATGAACAGGATCACGAACAGCGCCGCCATATTGGTCCGCGACAGCGGGATCAGGATGTCGCGAAAGAACTTCATCGGGCCGGCGCCGTCGATGCGTGCGGCCTCGGTCAGTTCATCTGGGATGGTCAGGAACACCTGCCGGAACAGGAAGGTCGCCGTGGCCGATGCGATCAGCGGGATCGACAGACCGGCAAAGCTGTTCAGCATTCCCAGATCGGCGACCACCTTGAAGGTCGGCACGATCCGCACCTCGACCGGCAGCATCAGCGTGATGAAGATGCACCAGAAGGCGAACATGCGAAACGGAAACCGGAAATAGACGATGGCAAAGGCCGAGATGACAGAAATCGCGATCTTGCCTAGGGCGATGCACAGCGCCATCACAAGGCTGTTCCACATCATGTTCGCCACCGGCGGGGTGCCCGAGGTCGAAACCCCGCGATCCAGCATCCGGGCATAGTTTTCGACCAGATGCGGGCCGGGCCACATCGGGATCGTGCCCGACATGAAATCCGTCGCGGTATGGGTGGATGCGACAAAGGCGATCCAGACGGGCAGCGCGACTGCCACCACGCCAAGGATCAGCACCAGATGGGCCAGCAGGTTCAGGCCAGGGCGGTTTTCGACCATCAATAGGCGACCTTCTTTTCGACCCAGCGGAACTGGATAATGGTCAGGATGATGACAATCAGCATCAGGAACACCGATTGCGCGGCGCTGGATCCCATGTTCTGGCCGATGAAGCCGTCGAAATAGACCTTGTAAACCATGATGTTCGTTCCCTGTGCCGGGCCGCCCCGCGTCGAGGCATCAATCACGGCGAAGGTGTCGAACATGGCATAGACGATATTCACCACCATCAGGAAAAACGTGGTCGGTGACAGCAGCGGGAAGGTGATGTCAAAGAACCGCCGCACCGGGCCTGCGCCGTCGATGGCGGCGGCTTCGCGCAGGGACGCGGGGATCGACTGCAACCCGGCCACGAAGAACAGAAAGTTGTAACTCACCTGTTTCCACGCGCTGGCAACGACGACAAGGATCATCGCATCGGTTTTCGAACTGACATGGTTCCAGTCATAACCGATGCCGCCCAGGACGTAGGGCAGGATGCCCACGGTCGGGTTGAAGATGAACCACCACAGGATACCTGCCACCGCCGGAGCCACCGCATAGGGCCAGACCAGCAATGTCGTATAGATGCGGGTTGACCGGATCATCCTGTCCACCGCCAGCGCCATCAGCAGGGCCGTGACGATCGACAGCGCCGTGACCGAAGTCGCAAAGATCGCCGTCACTTTCAGCGAATTCATATATTCCGGGCTGTTCAGCAGCGCGCGGTAATTCGCCAGCCCGACGAACGTTGTCCGGATACCAAAGGCGTCCTGTCGCAGAAAGCTTTGAAAGACGGCCTGACCGGCGGGCCAGAGGAAAAACACAAATGTAATGATCAATTGCGGGGCCAGCAGCAGCCAGGGCAAAAGCTGATTGTTGAAAACGGTGCGCTTCATTGCCGGTCCCCGGAAATGGGGCGCCCGCAGGGTTGCGGGCGCCGCCGGTCATTACTGGTTCTGTGCCTGGAATTCTTCCAGAAGCGCGTTGCCGCGTGCCACGACCGCATCCAGCGCGCCTTGTGCATCCTTGGACCCGGACAGCATCTGTTCGAATTCCTCGTCGATCACGCCGCGGATCTGGACATAGTTGCCAAAGCGCAGACCTTTGGAATTCTCGGTCGGCTCGTTCAGGGTGATCTGTTCGATGCTGACATCGGAACCGGGGTTCTCGGTGTAATAGCCCTGTTCCTGCGACAGTTCATAGGCGGCCTGCGTGATCGGCAGATAGCCTGTATCCTGATGCCACTGGGCCTGGACCTCGGGACTGGTCAGATAGGTGAAGAACTTGGCCACGCCGGGATATTCCGCCTCGGGGCGGCCCGACAGTACCCACAGCGTGGCGCCACCGATGATGCTGTTCTGCGGCGCGCCTTCGACATCGGCGTAATAGGGCAACATACCGAACCCGAGTTCGAAATTCGTCGCATTGGCGACCACACCGGCGCGGCTTGCGCTGCTGGCCATGAACATCGCGCATTCCTGCGAATAGAACATCGGTGCGGCGTCGTTGCCACCCACCGGACCGCCATATTTGAAGATGCCCTCATCGGCCCAACGCTTGAGGTTGCCCCAATGCTTGACCTGCACCGGACCGTTCAGCGACAACCGCGCTGCGGTGCCGCCAAAGCCGTTCTGTTCGGTGCCGATGGGCTGATTATGCCAGGCGCTGAGGTTTTCGGTCTGAATCCATGATACCCAGCCGGTGGTAAAGCCGCACGAAGCCGCGCCGGATTCCTTGATCTTATTGGAAAATTCTTCGACATCGCTCCAGGTCTTCGGCGGGGTGTCGCGATCAAGCCCGGCTTTCTCGAACAGGTCCTTGTTGTAATACAGGATCGGGGTCGAACTGTTGAACGGCAGCGACAGCATGTTGCCTTGGGTATCGGTGTAATAGCCGACAACGGCAGGCAGATAGGCGCTTGGATCAAAGGCTTCGCCCGCGTCCTGCATCAGCTTGTAAACCGGCACGATGGCGCCTTCGGCAGCCATCATGGTGCCGGTGCCGACCTCGAACACCTGCACGATGGCCGGTTGCTGATTGGCGCGGAACGCGGCGATCGCGGCGGTCATGGTTTCGGGATAGGTGCCCTTGTAGGCGGGAATGACGGTGTAATCCGACTGGCTTTCATTGAAGGCGGTGGCGATGGTTTCCAGCTTTTCGCCCAGTTCGCCGCCCATGGCGTGCCACCACTGGATTTCAGTGCGCGCCTGCGCGGCCGACAGCGAAGCGATCAGCGCGATGGCCGACACGGTAAAGATGCGGGTCATGTTTCCCTCCCATTCGGGTTATGTTTACCGGCACGGCCTAGCGGCGGCGCATGACAGCATCACAACGGTTTTGTGACGGAAATGTGACGGTCCTGCGGCGGCCGGTCAACCCTGCATTACAGCCATCGCTTCCACCGCATCAGCAACCAGGTCGCCACGCTTGTCACCAGCATCAAGGCCAGCGCGCCGTAATAGCCCCATGGCGCCGCAAGTTCGGGCATGTGTTCAAAGTTCATGCCATAGATGCTGGCGATCAGCGTCGGCGGCAGAAACAGCGCGGCCACGACCGACAACATCCGCACCGCGTTGTTCTGTTGCAGGTTGATCATCCCCAGCGTCGCATCCGCCGTCAGGCTGATGCGCGAGGACAGGAAATCGGCATGAACCTCAAGCGCCTGAATGTCGCGCTGCATTGATTTGACCAACGGCTTGATTCGCGCGGTTTCTGCGCGATTCGGCGTAGTGACGGCATAAAACGCCAGCACCCGTTCCAGCGAAAGCAGACCCAGCCGGACCTTGGCGATCAGGTCCGATTCCCGGCCCACCTGCACCAGCGCCTGTTGCAACACGCCCGCGCGCGCATGTTCGCCGTGATGGAACACCTGCGCCGTGATCTGATCCAGGCCTTTGCCGACATTTTCCAGAAGATCGGCCAGCCGTGCCACGATGTCATCGACCAGACCCAGAAACAGCCGTTCGGGGGTGGTGCATTCCAAGGGGGCGCGACCGGCGCGTTCGGGAAAGGTCTTGAACGGGCGCGGTTCGTGGTGGCGGACGGTAATCAGTCGGGCGGGCGTCAGGATGAAGGTCACCGGCATCGCGGTGCGGGTGCCATCGGGCAGCTCGCCGGGCAGAACGGCGGTCATGTATTCAATGCCGTCTTCGCGATACAGCCGGTTCGATATCTCGATTTCTTCCATATCGGCCAGCGTCGGCACGCTGACGCCCAAGGCCTCGACCTGACGGGTCTGGCGATCCAGCGGGCGGTAAAGATCGATCCACAGCGCGGGGGACAGATCGTCGCCGGCGAGGGGGCGCAGGCCGCCGTTATCGGGAATATAGGCGTGCAGCATCACCGCCCTCTTGTCGCACGTGGTGCCCTGTCAGTAACCCTTGCGGCGCGCGGGTCAAGCGGCTCGCATGAAAAAGGGGCGCCGCAACGGGCGCCCCTTGTTCCGGCGAAGCCGGGATCAAAGCTTGTCGTGATCCTTGAAAAAGTCATCGACTTCGCGTTCGGCTTCGTTCTTGGTCCAGCCGTATTTTTCCTGCAACTTGCCGGCCAGCTGATCCTTGTTGCCGGCGATCTGGTCATATTCGTCGTCGGTCAGTTCGCCCCACTTTTCGCGGACGTTGCCCTTGAGTTGCTTCCACTTACCCTGAATAATGTCCCAGTTCATATGTGATCCTTTCAGTTGAATGGTCGTTCCGAGGGACAACAAACCGGCGAAGGGTCGGTTCCCCAAAAATCTGACTGGCGAACAAAAGTTAACGGTCAGTTGACCAGATCGGGCAGGGAACGCCCTTCGGAAAATGCGATCAGATTATCCAGCGCGCGCAGGCCCATTGCGGTGCGGATTTCTTCGGCGGCGGTGCCCAGATGCGGCAGAAGGGTGACGTTTTCCATCGACATCAGTGCTTTGGGGACGATGGGTTCGTGTTCGTAAACATCCAGCCCCGCGCCCGCGATGCGCCCGGTTTGCAGCGCCGCGATCAGCGCCGTTTCATCCACCACGTCGCCACGGGCGACGTTGATGAGGAAACCGCGCGGACCAAGCGCGTCCAGTTCCGCCGCGCTGATCATATGCCGCGTGCCCGCCCCGCCCGGCACCGCCAGCACAGCGAAATCGCAGGTGCGCAGCAGGTCGTGCAGATCGCTGACCCGCCGGGCCGGCACGCCGGGCGCGGAAACGGCGCTGCGGTTGAAGAACAGCACCTGCATTCCGAACCCATGGTAACAGCGGGCGGCGATGGCCTTGCCGATGCGGCCCATGCCGATGATGCCGACCGTCTTGCCGGTGACATGGGTGCCCAGCAGTTGCGTGGGCGTCCAGCCGGTCCATGCGCCGCAGCGCACCAGCCGTTCACCCTCGCCCGCGCGGCGCGCCGTCATCAGCAGCAGGGTCAGCGCGATGTCGGCGGTGGAATCGGTGACGGCATCGGGGGTATTGGTCACCGCTACGCCGGCGGCGCGGGCAGCGGTCACGTCGATATGGTTGTAACCGACGCCGAAATTCGCCAGCAGACGGCAACGCGGGCTGCCCCCGGCAAAGGCCCCGGCGGTGAACCGATCGCCCAGGGTCGGCAGCACTGCATCGTAATCGGCCAGAGCCTGCGCCGCCGCCTGTTCGCTCAATGGACCTTTGTCGCGGAAATCGACATCGAAGCGGGCGGCGATTGCGTCGCGCGCGGCTTCGGTCATCTGCCGGGTGACAAGCAGGCGCATCAGAACATCCGCCCGCCGTTGGGAACCATCTGGTCGGGACCGATCAGCACCACTTCGCCATCGGGATCGGGCAGGCCGAGCACCAGCACCTCGGACCGGAACGGCCCGATCTGGCGCGGGGCAAAGTTGGCCACGCACAGCACCTGTTTGCCGATCAGCGCGCCGGGTTCGTAATGGCGGGTGATCTGGGCGCTGGATTTGCGCTCGCCCAAGGGGCCGAGATCCAGCCACAGCTTGATCGCCGGTTTCCGCGCCTCGGGGAAGGGTTCGGCGCGGGTAATGGTGCCGACGCGGATGTCGATGCGGGTGAAATCGTCAAAGCTGGCGATTGGGGTCAGATCGTCTGTCACTGGCCCAGTTCCTTTCCCCTTGCGGTGGCGGCGGCGACGGTGCGCGCCATCAGCGGCGGCAGGCCGTGGTCGGGGTCCATCAGCTCGCGCAGGCCGGCGGCGGTGGTGCCGCCGGGCGAGGTGACGTTTTCGCGCAGGATTGCCGGATCGGTGCCGGTCTGCATCGCCAGCGCGCCAGCCCCGGCGACGGTCGCGCGGGCAAGGTTCAGCGCCAGATCGGGGGCCAGCCCCTGCGCGATGCCGGCGGCTGTCATCGTCTCGATCAGGTGGAACACATAGGCCGGACCGCTGCCCGACAGGCCGGTGACGGCATCCATCTGGTCTTCGCTGTTCAGCCGCACGACCTGACCGACCGCGCCCATCAGGCTTTCGGTCAGTGCAAGGTCGGTTTCCGAGGCGGCGGCGTTGCCGATGATGGCGGAAATCCCCTGACCGATGGCGGCGGGGGTATTGGGCATCACGCGCACGATGGCGGTGCCGTGGAAATGTTTTTCAAACTGCGCGATGGTGGTGCCGGCTGCGACCGAAATCACCGTTGCACCCCGCACCGCGGCCAGCGCGGGCAGCACATCGCCCATCATCTGCGGTTTGACCGCGATCACCAGAACGGTGGGATCAGCGGGCAGGGCGGCGTTCAGGCGCAGACCCTTGCCCTGCCATTCCGCGCCGATATTCGGATCTATCACCGTGACCGCCTCGGGGTTCAGTCCGCGATCCAGCCAGCCGCGCAGCATCGCCCCGCCCATCCGCCCACAGCCGACCAGCACCAGCCCGCGCGCGTTCAGCCGGGCCAGGTCATGCGTGATGCTGTCTTGTGTCATGCGTTCCCCTTTGTGCGGGGCGGGTTGCCCCTCACGCTCGTCCGTAGGCCTCGCCCATGGCGATGTCCAGCGCGGCGACCGGGTCGGCATTGCCCCACGCGGTCAGCTGAAAGCCGGGGTAGAACCTCTCGCAAGTGGAAATCGCGCTGCCGACGATGGTGTCGATCTGTTCCGGCGTCGCCACCGCATCGCCGCCCAGAACAAGGCCATAGCGCCAGACCATCAGCTTCTGCCCCGGCCAATAGGTGAAATTGCCGTCCCAGACCTGATCGTTCGCCAGATTCAGCGTCTCGTACAGAACCGGCAGGCGGTGGGCCGGCGGGTCCATGTCAAAGGTGCAGATCAGCCGCAGGACCTGATCGCGGGGCGACCATGCCAGTGTCAGGGAATAGCTGCGCCACTGGCCCTGCACCTCGATCGTGATCTGGTCCTGCGCGATGCGGTCAAAGTTCCAGTCGCGGTGGGCGATCACGGTTTCCGCAACGTCAATGGGGTGGTTTTCATCCTCGCGGATGAAGTGATGGATCTGCGCCATATGTTATCACTGCCTCATGTCGGGCGGGATTTTTCCCGTCCCTTTGTGCGCCGTCACGCCGGATGGCCCGCGACACTTGGGCGCCATCCTGCGGGCGAAGTCTGCGCATGTAAAGCAATTTTTCATCGACCTGCCGGGGCGGTGGACGCGCCGCGCTTTGCCTGCCACAAGGCGGCGAACGGGGCGGAGGGCAGGATGCGGCGCGATCACGGCGGAAATATCGACGCGGCCATGGCGGCCTTTGGCGGGGACGGGTGGATCGACCTGTCAACGGGAATCAACCGCTGCCCCTATCCCGTCGGCGATCTGCCGGCCGAGGTGTGGCAGGCCCTGCCGACCGAGGCCGCGCGGCAACGCCTGATCGCGGCGGCGGCCGGCTGGTTCGGCTGCGCGCCCGAGCGGGTGTTGCCGGTGGCGGGGGCATCGGCGGCGATCCAGTTGCTGCCGCGTCAGGGTGCGCCGGGCCGGGCCGTGGTTCTGCGGCCGACCTATAACGAACATGCGGCCAGCCTGCGCGCGGCGGGATGGGCGGTGGATGAGGTTGCCGGGCCGGATCGGATGGCCGGGGCCGATCTGGCGGTGATCGTGAACCCGAACAACCCCGATGGCCGCGAATGGACGCCCCAGGCGGTGGCGGCGTTGGCCGCGCAGGTGGGGCATCTGGTCGTGGACGAAAGTTTCGCCGACCCGCGTCCCGATCTGTCGGTGGCCGGGCTGGAGTTGCCCAATGTCACGGTGATGCGCAGTTTCGGCAAGTTCTGGGGGCTGGCCGGGCTGAGGCTGGGTTTCGTGATCGCCGCGCCCGACCGTCTGGCCGCGCTGGCCGAGGCGGCGGGGCCATGGGCGGTGAATGGTCCGGCGCTTGAGGTCGGGGCGCGGGCATTGGCCGACCGCGCATGGGCCGATGATGCGCTGGTTTACCTGTCCGAGGCGACGCTGCGGCTGGATGCGCTTGCGCTGCGGGCGGGATGGCAGGTGCCGGGCGGCACGCATCTGTTCCGGCTGTATGAGGTGCCGGATGCCGGGGCGGTGCAGGCGGCATTGGCGCGGGCGCGGATCTGGACGCGGGTGTTTCCTTATTCCGCACGCTGGTTGCGGATGGGGGTTCCGGGGCGCGGCGAGTGGGATCGCGTCATT
>JAUNUO010000002.1 GCA_030538135.1 Paracoccus sp. (in: a-proteobacteria) | reverse complement strand
GATGTCGCTGAGGCCCAGAACGTGACCGTGGCGAGCCTGGAGCTCCGCCTTGGTCGTACCTGTTCAGCGAAACCGGCTTGTCCGTCTCGACCTGGATATGGGCTTCGATGTGGTCGTGCAGGTTTTCGCCCAGCATGGGTGAGTTGGCCAGCAACTGGATACCGTGCTGCTTCAGGTGCGCTTCGGGGCCCAGTCCTGAGAGCATCAGGATCTGCGGCGTCCCGAACAAGCCTGCCGCCATGACGACCTCGCGATCCGCGCGGATCTGCGACACTCGCCCGCGACGCGAGATCTCGACCCCGACCGCGCGCTCCCGCTCTATCAGCACGCGCAGGACCTTGGCGCCGGTCACAATGTCCAGGTTCGACTGTTTCGGCTGGTTGTGCAGATAGGCTCGCTATCGCGACCTGTCGAGCTTCGCCTCGGCCAGAAACATGCAGGATCTTGCGACCGCATTTGAAAAGGCAGCCCAAGTCCTCGCCCAAGGCGGGGTCATTTTGGCAAAAGGAGAACCATACATGACTGTTGAGGAAGATTTTGATCGCGCCGCCGCCGATTTGAAAAACGCAGTGGATCGCGCCGAGCGCAGCATTTCCGAGGCTGCACCGAACCAGCGCCCTACCATGGAACGCCAGCTCGCGGAGGTGCTTGCGTCCGACGAGCATTTGCAGCCTCTCGGGGCTCGGTCGCGCGACCTTAGCGACATTGCCAGCAACAATGGCATCTATTCGGCCCAGAACGTCGAGGCGATCAATACCGGCCTAGCCAATGGCGCGCGCAGCCGCTGGCGCGGCACCGGGATCCGCGCCTATCAACTGGGCCGTCTGAACATCACCGGATCGCTGATCGGGCTGAACGAACGCAGGCTGGCCGAAGAAAGGAGCGCACCGTGAGGCGGCGCAATCAGACGCCTTCCGCGCGCCGCAGGCGCGCAATCGTGGACCGGCTGACCCGGAACTGGCGCGCAATACCGGCCACGCTCTCGCCCTCGGCCAGCAATTTCTTGCAGGTTTCCGCCTGTTCCGGTGTCAGCGCCGGGGGTCTGCCACCGATCCGGCCCCTCTTGCGCGCCGAGGCCAGCCCTTCTCGCGTCCGCTCCACGATCTTGTCGCGCTCGAACTGCGCGATCGCACCCATAACGTGCAGGATCAGACGGCCGGAAGATGACGTTGTGTCAATGTCCTCTCGCAGCGAGCGAAAACCCGCTCCCCCGGCCGAAATCTGTTCGACCAGTTCAATCAGGTCCAGCAGCCGCCGTGAGATGCGGTCGAAGCGTGTCACAATCACCACGTCGCCTTCCCTGAGCTGTTCCATCAGACGGACCAGTTCCGGGCGCTTTGCCGCCTTGGTCGAAATCTTTTCCAAGAAGATCCGTTCCGCACCCGCGGCGCCGAGCAGGTCCATCTGCTCATCCAGCGATTGTTCCGAGGTCGATACACGTGCGTAGCCAATCAGCATCGTTCAACTGCCTCAAAAACGGTTCAAAATATCAGATGGTTTTGACATGGGTTTTTGAACAGGTCAACGGAGCCGATTCCGTGACCTGTCGAAAAACGAACGATTCTGGGCTTGCCACAAACCCTGTTCCTATTCCTCCGTACGTTTCCGCTGTCTAAACGGAGAACATGGTTTTTCAGCCCAGAAGAGAGGTGAGGTCTCGTGCGCCATGCAGGACGCGTATCTCTTGATGCCGCACTGCTGTTTTGGAAACCCACGAGACTGACGTTCGGCAGGTCCGGCCATCCAGAGATGGCCGGGGTCATGATATCGGCTCTCAAGTCAGACGAAAGATATGGTTCGCGACAAGCACAGTCGCAATGCCGGCGGCGAGGGTCAGATACGGCAGGATCCCCGCCTTTTTCACGGACAGATCCGCATTACCGCCGACTTGCAGATCTTCAAGCATCTTCGCGGGAAAACGCCCCTTGTCGGTGACATAGTGGCGATAGGCGAAGACCGGCAGAATCAGCGCGATGGCAAAGATTGCGGATCGCAAAGTGCCCTCGCCCCAGACATTCGCCCCGGCACCCAGAAGGGCCGCGTTGACGAAGGACAGGATTGTGCCGATCCAGATCATGATTGTCGGCGCCCGCCACGGACGGTCGGCATTGGCGTTGTCGATCCGGTGCAGCCAACCCGAGTTCAGGTTCAGAAAGTTGAAAACCAGATAGCAGCAGTTCGACACGGCAAGGATGAACAGGTAGTCCGACATCATCAGCAGAACCAAATTGACGATCAGGTTCATCCACATTGCGTTGGTCGGCGAGCCATGCTCGTTGGTGCCGGACAGGTATCGGGGCAGCCAGCCATCGACCGACCCCTGATACAGCGTCCGCGACGACCCTGCCATCGAGGTCATGATCGCCAGCGCCAGCGCCAGCAGCAGCATCACCACCATGATATTGGCGACGATGGCCCCGCCGCCAACCATGCGCGCCATCACGCTGGCCACGGCGGACCCATCGATGACGCCGGGTTGCAACATTCCTTCGACACCCAGGAAACCCTGAAAGCTCAGCGGAACCAGCGTATAGATCACCACGCAGGCCAGACCCGCAGACAGAATCGCCCGGACCGTGTCGCGCCGTGGATCCTTGAATTCGCTGGTATAGCAGATTGCCGTTTCAAAGGCATATGCGGACCATGCGGCGATGAATAACCCGCCGAGAAACAGCGTCATTCCCCCGCGGTTCCATTCCCCGGTAATCGGCACGACGGGAATCAGGTTGCTCGTCAGCACATCTCCGGTCAGCAGCGGCACCACACCCACGATCAGCAGTGGGATCAGCACGGCAAGACCGATGATGGTCTGGACCTTTGCTGCGGTCGAAATTCCCCGCAACTGCACGAAGAACACCAGCAGCAGGATCGCCGACCCGATAACCGAGGTGGTATTGATCCGCATGAACAGGCCCTGATTCAGGAAATCCAGATTGAACAGCACGATTTCCCAGGAATTGACCGTGGCATCGGCCCCGAACAGGGCGATCAGCACATAGCCCGCCGCCAGCCCGCTGCCGATGGCCAGCACCGGCATCCATGCCAGCCAGTTGCACCAGATCGATAGGGGCGCCACGATCTTGGAATAGCGCACCCATGCCGCTGCCCCATAGACCGAGGCACCGCCGGACTTGCCCGGGAACATTCCCGCAATCTCGGCATAGATGAAGGCCTGAAGAAAGCCGAAGGAGACCGAAAGCATCCAGATGATCCAGGATGGGTTGCCGACCGTTGCAGCGATGCCCCCGATTGAGAACAGCACAAGAGCGGGAACGCCGGATGCCATCCAGAATGCGTCTTTCCAGCCGATGGCGCGGTGCAGGCTGTCACCCTGCGCGGCGACACCATGTTCGGTTATTGAAGCCATGATACGAACTCTCATTTGGGTTGTGGTTAGGACAAGGATCGTTCCTCTTGTGGTCACCGACCGATCAGCGCGCAGGATCGGGCCACGCGCTGCGTCTGGATCGCTGCGCGCCGGTGTCGGTCGGATGTGTCAGGCATTCGGGATAGGCAGGCAGCACGTCGCCGCCTGCTGTCCCTGTTTCACGACCCCCCGAAATCGGGGATCAGAAGTGGTTTTCCAGTTCCTCGGCGATCTCGAACATATCGCCGACGATGCCATAGCGGGCGATCGTGAAGATCGAGGCCTCGGGGTCGGTATTCACCGCCACGATATTTTCGATATGCTTCATGCCCCATTGATGCTGCACCGAACCTGACACCCCCATGGCGATATACAGCTTGCAGTTCGCGGCAAGCTGGCCCGACTGGCCGACCTGCCGGGCCTTGGGCAGCCAGCCGCTGTCGGCGATGGGTCGCGAACATCCAAGGGTCGCGCCCAGCTTCTCGGAAAGTTCCAAAAACTGCTCGACGTTGCTTTCCTCGCCGACACCCCGACCGATGGAGAGGATGAACTCAGCCCCGCCGATGTCGATGCCTCCGGCATCTGCGGGCGGCTTCCACCCTTCATGCGTCGTTGCCACGTCTACCGCAGGTGCCGTCATTTGTGTCACCCCGGGCGAGGCGGATCCCGAAGCAGGTTCAAACACGTTGGTGCGGATCGTCAGCAACACCGTGTCCTTGCCGGGAAAGTCGATATCGGCCAGCACCTTTTCGGCATAGCCGGAACGGGTTGCCACCAGATCATCCCCGTCCAGGGTCAGTTTCTGCACATCGGTCGCAAGGCCGGAATCCAGCCGCGCAGCGGTGGCGGGCATATAGGACCAGGCATCGACGCCATGTGCGACTGCGACGATGCGCGGCTGGCGTTCCTGCACCAGTTCCGTAATCACCGCGCCGGTCAGGTCGGGCTGGAAATCGTCGCTTGCCTGCACCGCGATCACTTCGTCCACACCTTCGACCGACAGGGCCGGTACATGAGTGGAGGGATCGGCGGCGATGATGACAACCGCCAAACGGTCATCCCCCTGCTTGACCCCGCGCAGAGCGGCGATAACTTCCAGCCCGGTCGGGCGCAGCTCGCCCTGACGCTGTTCGGCGATGGCTATCAGATTGGCCATGATTACCCCCTCAGTTCCTTGATGATTTCGGCAAGCCGCGCGGCCTGTTCGGCGGGCGATCCGGTGATGAGTTCGGCCTGACCCTTTTCAGGTGTATACATCCGCCGCACGCGTGAAGCAGGGGCGACCGCTCCGGCGTCAAGGTCCAGATCGTCCAGCGATAGTTCGTCCACGTGTTTCTGCTTGGCCTGCTTGATGCCGCGCAGCGATGCATAGCGCGGCTCGTTGATGCCAAGCTGGATCGACAGAACGGCGGGGCAGCGGATGGTCATGATCTCTTCCAGACCGCCCTCCAACTCGCGCCGCAGTGTCGCGGTTTTCGCGCCGCGTCCGTATTCCAGATGGCAGATCACGGCGGCATGCGGCCAGCCAAGGATACCGGCCAGCGCCATTCCGGTCACAGCAGAGCCGAAATCGGCTGATTGCGCGCCGGTGAACACCATGTCGGGCTGTTCGCGTTCGACCACCTTGGCCAGCACCTTGGCGATGCTGATGCCATCGGCGTCTTCCAGCGCATCGTCCCAGACCCTGATGCCGCGATCCGCACCCTTAGCGAGCGCGGTGCGCAGCACGTCGTCGGCATCATCATCACCCACGGTAACCGCGACAACCTCGGCATCGTCGCCTGCCGCTTCCTTGATCAGCAGCGCTTCTTCGACCGAAAAATGGTCGAACTCGTTAAGATCCTTTTCAAAGAAATCTTCTTCGACGTCGCGGTCGTTGTCGCGCATCTCGAATTCATCGTCGAGAAACGCGACCTGTTTCACCATCACCAGTATTTTCACGGCGGTGTCCTCCTCTGATTGGTTCCGGGTTCTGTTTCGGCTATTGCGCGGGCCAACCGGGCAGCGGCGGCAAAGCGCACCTGCGGTTCAGGATCGGTCAGCATCCGCCCCGCCAGATCCGGCGTAAGGTCGTGGCGGCGGCCCAGCATGGCGCGGTTCAGCGGATAGGGATCATCGGCCAGCAGGGCCAGCACATGCGCCGGAGCGACGGGATTAAGGGCGACGGCGCGGCGGACGTCCTTGTCCGGGTGGCGCGCCAGTTCCGCCAGCCACGCCGCCGGGCTGCGCGGATTGCGTCCCAATGCGCCCAGCACGTCGCGGTCGGTATCGTCCAGCAGCACCGTCAGCGCGGCATCCGGCAGGTCATCGCGCAGCGCGACCCCGGCGCGGACCCAGGGGTCGGCATCGCCCGCAAGTGCGATCAGCAGATCGGGTGGGCAGCACGGGTTGCGCGCCACGCCGCGCCGTATAGCGGGTTCCTCGTCATGCCCCAGCTGCGCGATCCGGGCGAACGGCAGGTCGGGGTTGCGCGCAATCCAGCGACGGACCCAAGTGTCAGCATCACCGGCCAGCCGTTCGATCAGCGGCCCCGGCAGCCGGGTGCGGCGGGCGAAAAGACGGCGGACGCGGACCGATCCATCCTCGGCATCGTCCAGCCATGCGTCGGACACGAGGGGGTTGCGCACCGCCGCGCCGCGAACCAACTCATCGGGATCAGCCAGCAGGTCCAGCAACATGGCTTCGGGTAATGCGGGATTCGCGGCGCATTTGCGGCGGATCAGAGGATCGGCACCCTGTCCGGCTTTGGCAAGGATATACGCCGGGCAGTTAGGATGGGCGGCAATATCCGCGCGCACCCATTCATCGCCCAAGGTCCAGAGCCGCGTCAGAATATCGCCAGTTGTCTGTGGCGCAGCCGCCATGTTGCGCATGATCTGCGGGTCGCCTTCCGCCGCCAGCACCACCATTGCCGGCAATGGGGTCATGGCATTTCCCGCCACGCCGCGGCGGACGGCGATGTCTTCGTCCGCAGCCAGCGCGGTCAGCACCGCCCGATCTGCCCGCTTGTGTGCGGCGATATGGCGGCGCAGACGCAGGGGTGGGTCGCCCCGCAGGATGCGCGCAAGCACCGGCGCCGGGCTGACGGGATTTCTTGCAAGCCGCATCGCGATGGCCGCATCCGCGTCCTGCGACAGCCGGTCCAACAGGCGCGCGGGTGTATAGCGTGCAGCCGCGAAGGTCAGTCGCTGACGGCGGGCACCAAGGGCCAGATCGTCCAGTTCCGAGCTATCGCTGATCCAGACACAGGCACCAAGCGCGGCATAAGGATCGCCCATGCCGGTCAGCCGCGTGATCAGCCCCCCGCGATCATCCAGCCACAGCGTTGAACGATCCCGCGCCGCCATTATGCCGGTTCTTTCTCGGCTTCGCGGTCCGAGGCTGGATCGGCGGACAGGCCCATCGCCTCGGCCACCAGTTCGGTCAGTTCCATCACGCGGAAGCTGCCCTCATTGCCGGTGCCCTTCACGCCGTCTTCCAGCATGTTCAGACATTTCGGGCAGTTGACGATCAGCACATCCAGACCGGCGATGCCTGCGGCCTCGGCTGCGCGCAGTTCTGCGGGCTTTTTCATCTCGGGCGAATCGGCCAGCCAGATCCGCCCGCCACCAGCGCCGCAGCAGAAGGAGTTGTCACGGTTGCGTGGCAGTTCGATCAGATCGAGGCCCAACTGGTCGATGACCTGACGCGGCGGCTCGGACCCTTTATTGATGCGGCCCAGATGGCAGGGGTCATGATAAGTGACACGGTAATCAAGATTGACCGGGGTGGGCACCCTGCCTTCACGGATCAGCCGTTCCAGCATGGAGCTGGCATGTTCGATCACATATTTCCCGCCGAATTCAGGATATTCGTTGCGGATCGTGTTGTAGGTATGCGGGTCGGTGGTGACGATGGTCTTGAAATCGCAGCTTTCCAGCAATTCGATATTCGCCTCGGCCAGCGACTGAAACAGCCCTTCTTCGCCCACGCGGCGAACATCGTTTCCGGCGGTCTGCTCATCCTCGTAAAGGATGCCGAAATTGATTCCGGCAGCATGCAGGATACGCGCGAAGGTCATCGTAACCTTCTGCGAACGCGGATCGAACGAGGCGTAATCGCCCACATACCACAGCACATCCACCGGTTCCTTGCGGGCATCCTTGATTTGGAAATCCAGTGATCGGGTCCAGCGCGGCCGCTTGCGTTTGGTTTCGCCCAGCGAGTTGCCGGATTTTTGCAGGCTTTTCAGCGTGGGTTGCAACATCGGGTCAAAATTGCCTTCTTCGACCAGGGCGCGGCGCATCTGTACGATCATCGGCAGATGTTCGACGCCCACCGGGCAGATCTCGGTGCAGGCGGCGCAGGTGCGGCAGGACCACAGCGTTTCAGGACGGATCATGTTGACGCCATCGCCGATCACGCGGATGGGCCCCTCGGGCATGGCGCTGCGGGACAGATTGTCATTGGCCAGTTCGCGCAGGCTCAGGACCAGATCGCGCGGCGACAGCGGATAGCCCGATGCATTGGCCGGGCAGGCTTCGTGACAGCGGCCGCATTTGGTGCAGGCGTCGGCGTTCAGCAGATATTTGTCGGTGAAATCGGTCAGGTTGGCAAAGCCGATCTTTTCGGCATCGACGTCTGCGGCAGGCATCCGGCGCTTGCCATCGGGGTCGCGCGCCATCAGCGATCCGGCGGCGGTGAAGATATGCTTGACCTTGGTATAGGGGATCAGCGCAATAAAGCTGAGCGCGAGAATGCCGTGGAACCACCACAGCCCGATACGCAGGCTGCCCGCGCCTTCCGAACCAAGGCCGAGCCCCATCATCAGATAAGCGACAGAGGTGCCGACGGGGGCATGCCAGCGGAAATCCCAGACCGCAGGCTGGCCTTGCAGCCAGACCACGCGCGCGGCCTCGAGCAGAAAGCCGGTGATGCCGATGGCAATCAGTAGCCAGAGGAACGCCCAATCCTCACGCCGATAATCCGAACGATCATAATCCGGGTCGCCGGGATTGCGGTCGGGACGGGTGTAATCCAGCTTCGGCAGCGCCAGCCATTTGCGGCGATACATCATGTAAAGCAGCCCCGCGACCAGCGCGACACCGGCGATGTCCATGACAAAGCCGAAGGCCAGATAATACCAGCCATACCAGAGCCGTATCCCCATCGGGCCAAGGATGTCATAATCCAGCGTAATAAGGCTGGTGCCGATGAACAGCACCAGAAAGCCATAGAAAATCCAACTGTGGATGCGACCAGCGCGCGGCGCGCGGCGTCGGATGGTGCGATGCGACAGGACCGTGCCGACCATGTCGCGAAAGCGCGGCCAGAAGGGTGCCCAAGCGCCCGATCGCACGCCGCGCCGGTATTTGCGGATCTGTGCCCAGACCCCGTAAAGAAAGATGGCAATGGCGGTGATCGCGACGGCATAGAATGACAGGATCATCCAAGTCGGGAAATCCTGGAAAAGGACGCGGGTCACGTCCTGCGATGTATAATCAGCCGAGTTCATCTGTTGCCTGTCCTTCTGCTCTGCGATCGGCCGTCATCCCGGTATCGTCAGTTTCGGGGCAGCCAGAGGGTGCCCGCGCCGGTGCAGATGTTGCCTACGGCGCGGGGGTGCTTCACAGGTGTGTGGTCAGAGACGCCATTCCAGATCAGGGTTTTCCCCCGGATTATAAGGAACGCCCCAGACCTTCTGTTCACGCTTGTAGGGCTTCTGGTGCTGAGGGCTTTCGTCCTCGATCTCGCGCGCCAGACGGTGACCGTCGAAGGTGGCGTCGGCGATGATGCGTGGGGCTTCGGCGTCGCCGATGACGAAGACGTTGTCGATCCCGTTGTCGGCCCATTCGTCCTTGCGGGCCTTCAACTCGCGGAACAGGCTGTCATTCGACCGGCGGCTGGTGATCAGGATCACGCTGTCGCATTCATGCCAGGTGTGCGTGTTGTCTTCGCCACGAGGCTTCTTGCCGCTTCCCTGATAATGGCGTTTGTAGCCTTCGCCCCAGATGTTGAACAGTTCGACCCGGCCTTCCTCGACCCGCGAACAGCCGGTGTCGCCCAGAATGGTGACGCCCAGTTCGTGCAGCATGCGGTGCATGTTGGCGCTTTCCAGCGTGTAATCCATATAGGCGCCGACGGTACAGACGCTGGCGATGGTCACCTCATGCCCGGCGCGAACGAATTTCTCGGCGATGCTGGGCGCCCAGTAATAGGGGTCGTAGTTGATGATCATCACCCGCTTGCCGACCGGTTTTTTGCCCTCGAACACCTGTTCGGGCGTCAGGACATGGGGCAGCGAGGCATCGGCGCCCGGGATCGGTTCCTGGGTGCGATGGTTGACGCCGACCGGGCTCCACTTCGCGCCGGTCGCAATGACCACCCGCGCCGCACCATAATTCAGCACGTCATCGGCTGTCATCGGCTTCTGACCAAGGGCCATCTGCGAACCCTTGTTCTTTTTCAGCAGCTTGGTCAGTTGCACTTCGCGATAGTCGCGGTGATAACCCCATTCCGACAGGCCAGGCAGGGCCGCAATATCGTTGACATAGCCGCCGACCTTTTCACGCGCATCGACGATGTGAACGGTATAGCCACGCTCAAGCAGCACCCGTGCGCATTCGGAACCGGCAGGCCCCGCGCCAACGATCAGCACATCCTTGTCGGATTTCGCCGGTTCGAACTTTTCGGGATGCCAGCCGCGACGATATTCCTCGCCCGCAGTGGCGTTCTGGGTACAGATGAACGGCACACCGCCCATTTCCCAACGGGAAATACAGACGTTGCAGCCGATGCAGGTGCGGATATCCTCGGCCCGCCCTTCCTTGATCTTGTTCGGAATAAAGGGGTCCGCGATCGAGGGACGGGCCGCGCCGATGATGTCCACGATGCCGGAATTGATGACCTGAAGCATCTTTTCGGGGTCATAATACCGACCGACGCCCACCACCGGCTTATTGGTTGCCTCTTTGATAAAGCGGATCCAGTCGTTCTGATGGCCGATCTGATAGAACCGCGACGGGCCGGCATCCTCGCCCCATTCGGTAATATCCCCGATAGTCACGTTCCACAGATCCACATAGGGCGAGGCCGCCTCGATGAAGCGCAGCCCGTCCTCGCCGATCTCGACCCCGGAGGGGCCATACAGCGTATCAACGGCGCAGCGCGTCACTACGGCCAGATCATTGCCCACGGCGTTGCGCAGCTTTTCCAGCGTCTCGATCCAGAACCGGGCACGGTTTTCAAAGCTGCCGCCATATTCGTCGGTGCGGCGATTGTAATAGGGGTTCAGCCACTGCATCGGGCCGTAGGCATGGGCGCCGTAGAGGTCCACGATGTCGAAACCGGCATCGCGCGCACGCAGGGCAGCATCGACGTAATGCTGTTGCAGGCGCAGGATTTCATCCTTGTCGGCCTCGTGGTTATAGGTAAATCCGGGGCAGCCTGGCACCGTCGCGAAGTCCGAGTTATACTGGCTGGGGCCGCGCGGGATGGTGCGCGTTTCCAGCCCCGGCGCGTGGGGGCCGCCATAGAACAGCTCGCACCCGGCCAGCGCGCCATGCTTGTGCAGGATATCGACCATGGCGCGCAGGTTGCGCACGTCGCCTTCGTCCCAGATGCGGGCGGTAATGCGCAGCGTGTCATCGCATTCCGGGTGGATCGAGCATTGTTCGGTATTGACAGCGCCCCAACCGCCCTCGGCCTTGACACCGCGATGCGCCATCTGGAAACCGGGCGAATTGGTACCCGCGCCGATGCAATGCGGCACCTGATAGAACCGGTTTTTCAGTGTTTTTGCCCCGATCTGAATGGGCGTGAACAGCAGATCGTAATTCGATTTCGCCATGGATTTTCCTCCCGTGACTAGAGAGCCGACATGAGAGTCGGCGGCTAACTTTGGGTCTAAAACGGGTTTTCTGACTGCCTGCGAACAGGCATCCGGTCGCGGGATCCCGGCCCGGATTCCGCCATGGGGGAGCGGCCTTCCCAGTCGGAATGAAACCTGTCGATCGAGGCATTGCGGGCGGGTTATCGAAGTCATCGAATGGCCCGTCCGAGAGGAAACCTCGGATTGCAGGCAGTCAGAAACAGTGGGTACGTAGCCCGTGATCGCCAGACATTGTGCCTATCAATATTCTGACAGACGCTGTTTGGCAGTCAGGGCTATTACCTTCTTCGCATCGCCAAAGTCTTGCGGACCGTTTCTTCGGTCTTCCAAGTGCCGTCGAAGCCGGCCTCGATCAGGAAGGTATCACCGGCGACAAAGGTCTGCGGCTCTTTCCCGTTATCGGTCAGCACCACTCTGCCTTCGAAAAGGTGAATGAATTCATCGACATCGTATTTCACGCGATAGGTTCCCGGCGTCGCCTCCCAGAAGCCGGACAGGAGATTCCCGTCCTCGGACTGGTATTCAATCCAGGTCCGCATCGTGGGCGAGCCCTCGACCGGGTGCCACCAGTCGAGGTCGGTCGTGATCGGCTCGACATTGGGTTCCTGATAGGTGCCGAATTTCTTGATAGCCATGGTGTCTCTCCTCCTTCATTTCGGATTACCCGCCCGACTCCCCTCGGTCCGGATATTCCCGCATCCATCGTCACAGTTTAATTTTCATCACTCCGAAAATCATTAACCCTTAGGTGGCAATTCCGACGCTAGTGCCATGTTAACAATATAAATATTGACGGAATAAATGCCGCCACGCGCGCCAATACTGGCGAAAAATTCCACCTCCCGGTTTCTGGGGGTACGCATTCTACCGGCGCCCCGCTGAAAACTCTCAGATCAGTCATCCTGATCCGTCAAGTTACCGTTGCCGGTTTCTGCACTGTCGGCACACCGGCCCGCGCCATTCAGGCCACGCCAGCATGGTTGTTCGTTTCATCTCATCTTTTGGTCCAGTCCAATGTAAAAATTTGGTTTAATTGGTATGATCCAGATAGTGTGATCGAGAGTGATTCTGTCAAGCGGTTTTTACGCGCTGGAGGGGGAGCCTCGCCCTTGGGCGTCCTTCCAATTTGGCCGCCCCACGGTAAGGGTCATGCCCGGGGAGGATAGGATGCATATCTCGCTTGCCCAGAGACTTGCGCTTGGCGGTGCCTTGCCCCGCAACCTGCGGCGAGAGACGGGGCCGGTACGCATCGGGTTTCTGGCGCCGTTCAGTGGCCCTTTCGCCCCTTGGGGCGGGCCGGGGCTGAAGGGATGCCGGATCTGGGCCGACTGGGTGAACGAAGAGGGAGGAATGAAAGTCGGATCCAGCCGCCGCCCGGTCGAGATCATTGCGCGCGACGCAGCTATTTCGCCGGAACAGACTATCATCTACGCACGCGAACAGCTTGCCACCGGGGTGCACATCATCCTCGCTTTGGGTGGAGATTCACTGGCCCCTGCGCTGCCGTTGCTGATGGCCCGGCGGGCGCTGGTGACGACATTGTTGCCATTCGATCTCGGCCCTGCCGCCCCCAGCCTGATCGCCCCGGTCGATCTGCACCCGCTGTTCGTCGTCACCTCGGCCGAGTGGCTGGCGCGGACGCGGCCCGGATTGCGGCGGGTGGCGCTGTGCAGCCAGCAGGACCTGATGGGCCTGCCTGCGTTGGCAACCTACCGTGCCGCCTTCCTTGCCGCCGGAATGCAGATCGTGCGGGAGTTGCGCTATGACGGGCTGGCACATGACGCCCCGGCCCTGGTCGCAGCGATGCTGGAATCAGGGGCCGAGGCATTGTGCTGGTGCGGTTCCGAACCGCATATGATCCTCGCACTGACCGAGGCGGCCTTTCAGGCGGGCTTCGATGGTCCGATGCTGGCCTGCACCGGCGATGGCTATCCGCAGATGGTCGCCCGGACCTCGGTGCGATTCATGGAAAATTTCATCTTCCATTTCCCTGATTTTGACGATCCGGCGCTAGCGGATACCGCCTTCTTCTATCGCAGCCCGGCCAGTTTCTTCGCGGCGTATCAGGCCCGTTCACCCGGCCAGTGGTCGGCCGTCAGCTGGGAATATGCAGCAACTCTGGACCTGTGGCATGCGGCAGTCGAGATCGCCGGCAGTGCCGATCCGGCCAGCGTCTTGCCGGCAATGAAACGGGGCCAGCAGATGCTGCATGTCTTTGGGCCCGCCCGCTGGTATGGCGAGCGGCTGTTTGGCATCAACAACGCTTTGATTGGACAGTGGCCTGTGGTGACGATACGCGGTGGTGTGGCGCGGATCGTCGGTTTCGGATCGGTGCTGAACTGGCTAATCCAGCACGAGGATCTTTTGCTGCGTGAAATGGCGCGCGAGGGGCTGGCGCTGCCGCAACTCAGTCCTCCTGCATGAACATTCGCTGTTCAGCCAACAGAAGCTCTTGCACCTGCACCGTCGCCTCGGGGATATCGCGCGCGGCCAGCGCCGCCAGCAATGTTTCATAGCCCCGCAACTGCCGGTCGATCCTGAGCGGCGTGACATGCCGTTGTAGCATCGCATCGTGATAGGGCTGCTGACGCGCCCGGACGACTATTTGGTAACAGCCCTGTAATAGCGGGTTTCCCGTCCCCTCGGCCAGCTTCAGATAAAAGTTCTCCTCTTGTCTGGCAAAGCCCAGAGGGTCGTCATCCAAGCCATTCATCTTTTCGACAATGCCGAACAGTTGAGCCATGATGGTCGGCGACATGTTCAGGACTGCCAACCGGGCGATTTCAGGCTCAAGGATGCCGCGCATGACATGCAGATGTACCGGGCCGGCCAGCGTCTCGACCTGCGGAACAGTCGCGAAGGCAACATCCTCGGCAACATAATTACCTGCGCCGCCGCGACGATGTATAAGGTTCTGTCGCTGAAGAATGCTCAATGCCTCGCGCAAAGTGTTGCGCGCAACGGACAGCGCGGCGGCGAACTGTCGCTCGGCCGGCAGACGGCTGCCGGGGGGATACTCGCCCGCCGCGATTCGTGCCGTGATCTGCTGGACCAATGCCTGGACCATCGGCCCCGCCCGGTCGGGGGCACCGACCGGAAGCTGTAGTTTCGATGATATGAGTTTGGGCGGACTTGGCAGGGTCTTCAAAGCAGTATTCCCGAAATGGCCAGAAGGGATCAGGCTCCGATATCGTGCCTATCCTGCAAAGGGCAGTAATTCGAACTTTGGCATTTCACAAGAAAGAGGTCTGATTATGTGACCGCCCCCCGTCGGCATCGACTTGCCAAGGTGTTCTGCGAGGATCCACAGAGGAGAGCGGTCAGGTCGGATATTGTCCCGGTCGGGCTCAATCTGGCGAAGAATGTGTATCAGGCCCATGGGGCTGAAACTCTCGCTTCATTGACCGTGAAACCTATCGAGCCGGCCCGCTTGCCCAAGCATCGCCAAGTGGCTCAATACCCACCGTTTATGCGCAGGGTGCCTGGACGGCGGTAGGCTTGCGACTGTGTTCGCGTCTGCACCACCGAGTCAGAGAGGTCCGGATCAGCCGAAGACGCTTTTCAAGTCCTGCCGACCGTGGGAATCGCGGTCCAGTTTCAGATTGGCCTCGATATGGTCCAGGTGCCGGCCCATCATCTCGGCAGCGCCGGCGGCATCGCCTCGTTCCAGGCGGTCGATCACCGCGCTGTGTTCGTCGGGACCGCAGTTGTAATGGGCCGTATCGCGATAAACTGCGGTAATCAGCGAACTGCGGGCAATCAGGTCCCGTAGGACAGAACTGAGGAATTCGGACCCCAGCAACTCGGCCAGCTTCTGATGGAACCCGCCTGACAGCCGGATTACGTCGGACACTTGGTTGTTATCGGCTGCGACCCGCTCACGGGCGACATGGTCGCGCAGATCGGCGACCGCTTGGGATGTGATCCGGGAGGCCAACCGTTCAACCACTCGCTGCTCGACTGCCTTGCGGGCGAAGAATACGTCGCCTGCTTCTTCGACGGTGGGAGCCGAGACAAAAGCGCCACGATTTGGCAGAATTGTCACCAGACCCTCGCGTTCCAGCGCCGCCAAGGCCTGGCGGATGCGCGCGCGGCTGACGCCGAAGATCTCGGCCAACTCTTCCTCTTTCAGCCTGGTTCCGGGCCGCAGCCGCCGCCCGGCGATGGCCAGCCAGATGCGTTCGCTGATCTCGCTCACGCCAAGGGGAGTCTTGTTGTCGGGGCGGTATCTTTCAGCTTCCAGCATATGCGATCTATTATCCAATCGAACTTCTTGACTACAAAATTGTAGACAATAATGTCAGTCATACCGACGGGGCGAGAGTCAACCCGCGTTCACACGATCTGGCAGAATTCTCGATGCCAGTCAAAAGCGAGACACCGGTAATGCAGTTCGATTTTACCCAGCTTGCCGCAGATGCCCGTTACCGGCTCTTGTCGAACTTTGTCGGGCCGCGACCGGTGGCGCTGGTCTCCACCCGTGGAACCAAGGGCGGGCAGAACGCCGCACCGATGAGTTTCTTCAACGTCTTTTCGCACGAACCTCCGATAGTCATCCTGGGCATCCAGACACGGCCCGACGGCGCGATTAAAGACACCGTGCTCAACATCCGCGAAACAGGGGAATTCGTGGTTAACATGGTCGATATGGCGCTGGCGCCGGGGATGTTGATCTGCGGGTTGCCTTTTGACCGCCGCGTTGACGAAATCCGCACGGCTGGACTGACGCCGGTTCCCGGCACGCTGGTTTCTGCCCCCCGTATCGGCGAATCCCCATGCGCCATGGAGTGCCGGGTGGAACGGCTGATCGACTATGATCGGCGCGTTATCGTCTTGGGGCAGGTCGTGTTCATGCATGTCCGCCACGACTGCCTCGATGCCGCCGGACGCTATGTGAACCCGGAAACCTATCAGCCGATCGCCCGGCTGCACGCCGATAACTACGTCACCTCGGATCGGCAGATCGAGTTGAAGGCGCCCGCCGTCGCTTCGGTGACACCGGTATGGGAGAGCGAGTTGTGATCATCCACCTGCTTAATCCGAATTCGACCGCCTCAATGACGGAAAAGGCGCGCGAGGCTGCGGTCGCCGTCGCCGCGCCCGGTACGCGGATCATCGCCGCCAACCCGGCCGGCACACCGGTCAGCATCGAAGGCTACGCCGACGAGGCGATGGCCTTGCCGGCGATGCTGACCGCCATCCGCCGGGCCGAAGCGGATGGTGTGAATGCCCATGTTATTGCCTGTTTCGACGATCCCGGCCTCAAGGCGGCACGAGAGATTGCGTCCGGGCCGGTGATCGGCATCTGCCAAGCAGCGGTGCAGGTCGCCATGACCATTTCGGCGCGGTTTTCGGTCGTGACGACCTTGCCGCGATCCGTTCCGATCATCGAAGATCTGATCGTTGAATATGGCGCGAGCCACTGTTGCCGCCGTGTCCGCGCCGCCGATCTGCCCGTCCTTGCGCTTGAAGACGATGGTGCCCATGCCGCCGACCTGATCGCGGCGGAAATCGACGCCGCGCGCGATAACGATCGGGCCGAGGCGGTTATTCTCGGCTGCGCGGGCATGGCGGATCTTGCCGCCCAGCTACAGCTTCGCTGCGGTCTGCCAGTAATTGACGGAGTGGTTGCCGCCGTGAAACTGGCCGAGGCGATGGCGGGCGGCGGCTTTGCAACCTCGAAAATCGGGGCGTATGCGCTGCCGCGTGTCAAGCCCGGCAGCGTGCTGCTGGCCGGGTGAAACGACGGGGAAGTATTCGGGACAGTTTGCAGAGTGGTCAAAGGGATAAGAAGGCCGCTTCGTGCCGCCGCCGGGGCGAATTATCCCCCAGCAGGGCGGCCACCGCTTTCCTCGACCCGATGACAGGCGGTGCGCGACCCGTCGGGCCAGCGCAGCATCTCGGGCCGTTCTGCCTTGCAGCGAGCATCCGCAAACGGACAACGTGGGTGGAAGCTGCATCCTGGCGGGGGCTTCAGAGGACTGGGCACCTCGCCGCCCCGCAATTCACGATTGCGGTGCGGGTTTCGCACATCGGGAATCGTTTCCAACAATAACTGGGTATACGGGTGCTTCGGTGCGCCAAACAGGGTTTCGGTCGGCGCCTCTTCGATGATCCGGCCCAAGTACATGACCGCGATCACGTCCGACATGTGGCGGACTACCGACAGGTCGTGGCTGATGAACAGATAGGTCAGCCCCAATTCATCCTGCAACCGCCGCATCAGGTTCAGGATCTGCGCCTGCACTGACACGTCCAGCGCGCTGGTGGGTTCGTCGCAGACCAGAAATTCAGGTTCGGAGGCCAACGCACGGGCGATCGAGATGCGCTGCCGTTGCCCGCCCGAAAATTCATGCGGGAACTTGCGGCAGTCCGAGGGCGACAGGCCCACGATGCTCAGCAATTCCTCGACACGCGCGCGAATGGCGTCGCCCTCGCGCAGTTTCAACTCGCGCAATGGTTCGGCAATGACGTCGAACACCCGCCAGCGCGGGTTCAGGCTGGCGTAGGGGTCTTGGAAGATCATCTGTGCCGATAGGGGCTGGCCGCTGATGCCGGGCGCAAAGCGGATCTCACCCGAACTGGGCGCATAAAGCCCGGTCACCAGCCGCGCGACGGTGGACTTGCCGCAGCCGGACTCGCCCACCAGCGACAGGCATCCGCCTTGGGGAACGGCAAAATCGATCCCGTCGACGGCGCGTAGATACTGGCGCGGCCGGTTTTCGATCACACGGTTTAGCCACGGCTGCGAAACGTCAAAGACGCGCGTCAGCCCGGTGGCCGTCATGGCATCGGTCATAGGTCCACTCCTCCGTCATGCAGCCAGCAGGCGGCGATGCTGCCGCCCGCAGAAACCAGATCTGGCCGACTACTCCGGCAACGCGGCCCGGCCTGATGGCAACGCGGGTTGAAGGCGCAGCCTGGCGGGATCGCATCCAGTCGCGGCATGGCGCCGTCGATCTGGGCCAGCCGCTCGACCCGCGCCCCAAGCGCGGGTATCGAGCCCATCAGTCCGCGCGTATAGGGGTGGGCAGGGTTGCGCGTGACATCGGCTACCGGACCCATTTCGGCCAGCCGGCCGGCATACATCACCGCCACCCGGTCGGCGGTTTCCGCGATCACGCCCATGTCGTGGGTTACCAGCATCACGGCGGTGCCGTGTTCGTCGCAGAGCCGCCGCAGCAGCGCGGTGATCTGCGCCTGAATTGACACATCCAGTGCCGTCGTCGGCTCGTCCGCGATGATCAGCTTGGGCCGCGCAGCCAGCGCCAGCGCAATCACCACCCGCTGACGCATGCCACCGGAAAACTGGTGGGGATAATGTTTCACCCGTTCCTCGGGCGCGGGGATGCCGACCTCGGCCAGCAACTCGATCGCCCGCTCCTGTGCCTCGCGCCGGCCCAGCGGCAAATGAAGTCGGATAGTTTCGACCAGCTGCGCGCCGACGGTGAACAGGGGGTTCAGTGAAGTCAGCGGGTCTTGAAAGATCGCCCCGATCTCGCGCCCGCGGATCTTGACCATCTGCGATTCGGGTAGATTGTCGATGCGCCGCCCGTTCAGCCAGACCTCGCCGCCAGCGATATGTCCGGGTGGTTCCAGCAATCCCTGCGCCGCCAAGCCGGTCATTGACTTGCCCGCGCCGGATTCGCCGACGACCCCCAGGATTTCGCCCGGAGCGATCGACAGCGACACGTCGTCAAGCGCCGTTAAGACTCCGTGGCGGGTAGGAAACTCTACCCGCAGGTTCCTGATCTCTAGAACGCTCATGCCTCCTCCACCGGGTAGGACGGGGGGAAAAGTTCGGAAACCGGCGGGTGCCCCCAGCTTCGTTCAGGATATTTCCCGACCAGTCCGTCAAACTGCGTCTGCGCGCGCGCCTGCGCTGCGGGCATGTCGATGCCCGCGACCATCGGGGCGTGATTCACCCGACGCATCGACAGCCGGCCGTCGACGAACACCGCCTGCGTCACCCTGCCCGATCCGCCAGCAACCAGCGTGGTGATCGGGTCGATTGCCGGGGTCATTACCGCGTCGTCCAGCGCAAAAACCGCGATGTCGGCCGGGTTACCGGGGGCAAGCCGACCCAAGTCTTCGCGCTTCAGCGCCCGTGCGCCGCCGAGAGTCGCCGCGTCCCACAGATCGCGTGTCCTGACCGTCCCCGGCCTGTCCGCGATCTGCGCGGTCATGAACCCTGCCATCAGGTTCAACAGCATGTCTGCCGGCGCGGTGTCGGTCCCCATAGCGATGTTGATCCCCATATCCCGTAGGCGACTGAACGACCGCAGGATGGACCCGCCCCGGCCCGAAACCAGCGGGCAATGGACCACGCTGACACCATGGTCGGCATAATGGCGCAGATCGGTATCGCTGGCATATGTCGCATGAGGCGCGATCAGCCGATCAGACAACACCCCCAGACGAGCCAGCCAGTCTGGCGCCGTGGTGCCGTGCAGAGCGCGCACGGTGTCCAGCTCCATCTGCCCCTGTGCCATATGCAGCCGGATCGGACAGCCCAGGTCGCGGCTAGCTGCATCTGTGCGGCGCAGTAGTTCGGCGGTGCAGGTTTCCACGCGGTCGGGCGCCAGCAGGCCCCGCACAAGCCCGCCGTGCCGTCCGTCATGTTCGCGGATGAAGGCGACGGCGTCATCAAGACCCCACAAGCCGCGAGCCTCGTCAAAGACTGGCGTCATCTGCCCCGGCCCTTCCAGAACCATGCCGCCGCTGCGATAAGCCGGACCCAGATAGACGCGCAGACCCATTTCGCCCGCCGCATCGCTGGTCGCCGCGAATTCGGCAACGGTTTCACCCCATTCCCGATAGAAAAGGCTTGCAATCGGGGCGGCGGTAGTGATCCCGCTCATCAGCAACTGGGCAATGGCGAAACGTTTCTGGAACGCCAGTTCCTCGGGCGAATACATCTCGTAGGGGCCGCGCTCGACGTAGGATCGCGGCCACACACGGCCCTTGGCCCAGCCGGGTGCATGGTCCAGCGTCAGGATCGTCGTGTCCAGATCCGACAACGCGTCAAGGTCGATCAGCCCGGGCGAAATCAGCGCCGGGCCAAAGTCGATCCGCCGCGCCACCTCGCCTTCGAAGGCACGGCCGACATGCAGGACGCGAGTTCCCTCGATCACCACATGGCCGTTGCGGATCAAGCGCGGCCCGTCGGCCAGCACCCAGTCGGCGGTCAGAAGGGTGCGGCCGCGCAGGGGTTGGCCAAGAGGCAGGTCGGCGAGTGTCATGGCATCACCAAGCCGACCAGTTCGCCCATGCGCGCGGTGACGCGACCGCCCTTGACGACCAGCGGGCGCGGCGCACAGTCCACGATCGCATGGGCTAGCGTCTGTCCCTGCAACAGCGTCAGGTCCGCAGGCATTCCCTCGGCCAACCCGTGGGCAAATCCCATCACTTCGGCGCCGCCCGATGAACAGACGTGCAGCGCGTATTCCAGATCGGCGTCGCGGCGCAGGCCATTCTTCATCCCGATCACCTGCGCCCGGTGCAGCATGTCGGGCAGGCCCCACGGCCCCCAGGTATCGCGAATGCCGTCGCAGCCCGCGCCGGTGCGGATGCCCGCTTCTTTCAGCCGCAGGATGGCGGGCACTGGGACCGAGGGCGTGCCGGTGGTCAGGATCGCCACGTCAAGTTCCGCCAGTTCGTCGATCAGCCCCTGCGTCCGCTGCCAGTCGGGCGCGCCAAGGCAGAAGGCATGGCTGATCGCGACCTTGCCCTGCATCCCATGAGTGCGGATGCGGTCAAGGATCATTTCCATGCTGAAGGCACCAAGTTCGCCCAACTCATGCAGGTGGATGTCGATGGGCTTGCCGTGCTTTTCCGCCAGTCCGAAGATCACGTCCAGCGAACCTTTAGGGTCACGTTCCATCCCGCATGGGTCGATGCCGCCCACGACCTCGGCTCCGGCCGCCAGCGCCTGATCCAGCAGTTCGGCGGTGCCGGGACGGGTGATGATCGCGGATTGCGGAAACGCCACGATCTCGATGTCGATCACGCCGCGCAGCGCGTCGCGGGTTGCGACGACACCTTCCATCATCGCGAGCCCGTGGCGGGTATCGATGTCAACATGGCTGCGGATATGGGTGGTGCCGTGAGCGACGAGGCCAAGTGCGTGGCGCATCGACTGTCGGTGGGGGTCAATGCCGATCTCCAGCCGATGCTCGCGTTCGAAGTCGATGCGTTCCTTCAGCGTGGCGCGCTGGTCGTTGACGTGCCAGTCCATGCCCCAAGTGGTCTTGTCCAGATGAGTATGGGCGTCGACCAGCCCGGCAATCGCCAGATGGCCGCCCCCGTCCTCGACTGCGACGTCCGGTGCCTCGATTGCCGGGGCTATGCGGGCGATGCGCCCGGACCGGATCAGGATGTCGGCGGGGTTCCGACCCATGGGGCGCACATTGCGGATCAACAGGTCCATCGTTTTACCTCAGCTTCGGGTTCAGCGCGTCGCGCAGCCAGTCGCCCACAAGATTGACCGACACCACCAACAGCGACAATTGCACCACAGGAAAGACGACCACCCACCAAGCGCCCGAGAACAGGAATTCGTTGCCCAGCCGGATCAGCGTACCAAGGCTGGGCTGGCTAGGCGGCATCCCGATACCAAGAAAGGACAACGTCGCCTCGGTCAGAATCGCCATGCCGAAATTCAGCGTGGCAGCGACGAAGATGGGTGTCAGCGTGTTGGGCAGAATGTGGCGGAACATGATCCGATGCGCGGGCACTTTCAGCAGCCGCGCAGCCTGAACATATTCGCGCCCTCGCTCTACCGCAGCCTGCGCCCGGACGGTGCGGGCATATTGCACCCAAGCCGACATGCTGATTGCAAAGACCAGCACCGCCGCCGCCCCGACCTCACGCAGGTTGGTCGGCAGCGCCTGCCGGGCGACCGCGCTGACTAGGATCGCCACAAGGATCGTCGGGATCGACAGGAAGATATCTCCAAGCCGCATCAGAATCGTGTCGGTCAGCCCACCGAAATAGCCCGCGAACAGGCCAAAGATCAGCCCGACTGCCAGTGATAGCGCGACCGAGGCCACCCCGATGATGATCGAAATGCGCGACCCGTAAAGAATCGCCGACACCATGTCGCGCCCCTGCGTGTCGGTGCCCAGCAGAAACGGCCATTGCCCGTCCGCGGCCCAGATCGGCGGGATCTCGGCGTTCAACAGGTCAAGCTGCGCCGGATCATAAGGGTTCTGCGGTACGTAAAGCGGTGCGGTGAACGCCGCCAGTGCCATCACCAGCAACAGCGCGGCCGCGATCATTGCCGATGGCTTGCTGGTAAAGGAATGCCACAGGTCGCTTTTCTGCCAACGGGTCAGCGGCCCGTCGGGTCCATCCGACCGCACGATGATTTCGGCTGGCAAGTTCACTTCAGGGTCAGATGACATGCGTGGCCCTCTATTTCGCTTCGCGCAGCCGCGGGTCGATCACTGCATAGGCGATATCGACGGCCGTGTTCAGCATGACGAAAATGAAGGAAATGATCACCAGATAAGCCGACATCACAGGAAAATCGAGAAAGGTCACCGCCTGAATGAACAGCATGCCCATGCCGGGCCACTGGAACACCGTTTCGGTAATCAGGGCGAATGCGATCAGTGCGCCAACATTCATCGCTGTCATGGTAACGACGGGCATCAGGCAGTTGCGCAGTGCGTGGCGGAACCAGATGCGATGACGCGGGACGCCGCGGGCGCGGGCGAACTTGACGAAGTCGGACCGCATCACCTCGAGCATCTCGGCCCGGACCAGCCGCATGATCAAGGTGATCTGGTAAAGCGCCAGCGCGATCGAGGGTAGGATCAGCGCCGCCCGGCCCGACGACGTCAGCAGTCCGGTCGTCCACCAGCCAAGTCGCACCACCTCGCCCCGACCAAATGCGGGTGCGATGCCCAGCGTCACCGAAAAGATCAGGATCAATATGATGCCGACCACGAAACTGGGCAGCGAAACTCCGATGATCGATATGAACTGCAACGATTCCGCGAACCATCGTCCGCGGCCGATCGCGGTCAACACGCCCAGCGGCAAGCCGACGATCAGCGACAAAAGCGTGGCCATCAGGACCAGTTCCATCGTCGCCGGAAAGCGGTCGGCAATCAAGCCGATCACCTCTTGCCCGTTTCGCCAGGACATGCCGAAATCGCCCGTCGCGGCATTGGCCACAAACCTAGCGTATTGCACCAGCATCGGATCGTTGAGGCCCATCCGCTCGCGCAACGCATCGCGATCGGCTTGGGTCATCTGCTCGTTCGCCATCATCTCGACCGGATCGCCCGCCACGCGAAAGATCGCGAAGGCCAGGAAGGCCACGGCCAGCATCACGAAGATGGCGTTGAACAGGCGCTTGATGATGAAAACCAGCATGGTTCGCCCCTTGGCAAGGGGCCGGGGCCGTGTGCCCCGGCCGCAGTGTCACTTCATCCTGGTCAGCCAGTGCCGGACCTTGTTGTCTGCAAGCTGGGCGACATCTTCGACCTTGTCCGACATGGCCCAAGCCATTGGCTGCTGGTGCAGCGGCACAAGGATCAACTCGTCCTTGACCGCCTTCAGCGCCTCTGTCTGCAGCGCCAGTCGCTTGTCGCGGTCCATCTCGGTCGAGGCTTGCCGGATCAGCGCGTCAACCTGGGGATAAGACCAGCCGCCCCAGTTGAAGACGCCGGCGGTGCCAGATTTCGATTCCACCATCTGGACAAGGATCGAATAGCTGTCCAACATCGGTTCGTTCGCCCAGCCGACCAGATAAACGTCGGCCTGTCCGCCGGAACGCTTGGGCGTCTGGACTGCCTGCGGGCCTATGTCCAGCGTCGGCTTGAACCCTGCACGAGTCAGCATCGACACCATCGCGTTGCACATTTCCTCTTCATTGACATACGCGTCCGTCGTGCAGGTCAGCACGAACGGCAACCCCTCGTGCCCGGCCTCTTTCAGCAGCTTCTGGGCTTGGGCGGGATCGGCGGCGGGAAATTGGTCCAGCGCCGCGTCATAGCCCGGGATTTCCGGCGCGATGATGGTGCCCGCGTTGCGCGACTTACCGCGCATGACCCGCTTCTGGATCAGATCCTTGTCCAGTGCCAATTCGAAGGCCTGCCGGACGCGCAGGTCGTTGAATGGGTTGTCGCGACCATCCGCAAGCTTTTCCTTGCGATTGAAGCCCGCCATGATAGTCCGCAGGTTCGCTCGCTCCAACACCTGGATGCCGGGCGATGCCGACAGCCGTCCGAGGTCTTGCACAGGGGCCTCGTCGACTAAGTCGATTTCACCCGATAGCAGCGCCGCGACCCGTGTGGGGGCCGAGGTGATGGGCGTAAACTCGATCCGGTCGAGGTTGTGGCGCGGCTCGTCCCACCATTCGGCGTTCTTCAGCAGAACAGTGCTGCTGTCCGGCACCCGGCTTTCCAGTTTGAAGGGTCCGGTGCCGTTGGCATTGAAGGTGGCAAAGCCCTCTACCTGCGCGCTGACGTCGGTCGGCAGTTCCGAATTGTTCGCCTTCATCCAGCTGTCGTCAAAGATATGGATGTTGGTCAGGTCGTTCAGCAACAGCGGATAGGGGCCGCTCAACTCGATCTCTATGGTGTGGTCGTCGATCTTGGTCGCCGATTTATAGGCCGGCAGGTTGCCCCGGAGCGGCGAAGTTTCGTGACTGACGCGCGCAAGCGACGCCAGCACGTCGTCGGCGGTGAATTCCGCTCCGTCGTGGAACGTCACCCCTTCACGCAGCTTGAACCGCCACAGCGATGGTGAGACGATTTCCCATTCCGTCGCCAGCGCCGGCTCGATCTCCAGATTCTCGTCGTATCGGACGAGGCCCTCATAGACGTGATTCAGAAAGGCGATCGTATAGCTGTCGCCATAGGAATATGGATCCAGCGAATAGATATCCTTGGCTCCAGCCCAGCGCATGACGTTATCCGCCTGCGCCGCCGTGCCGCCCAAGATCGTCAGTGCGATCCCCGTCAGCAGGGCTTTGTTCAGTTTCATGGATTCCTCCTCCCTTGACGTGAAGCGGCAGGCTGGCGCCGGGTTCGCCGGTCGGCAGATTTTTCGACGACGTCGCGTCCGCTCCTCCGATCCGACGCGCCTGTAAGAAAGGTGCAAGAGGATGTGTTAGGTTGTCAACTATATTGTCAACATTTTTGCAGACGAGTGAGGAAGCAGGTAGGCGTCGCGCAATCTTGTCGGTCGGTGCTGTCAGAAGAAAGTCGATTCCCGACAAGGTAGGGCGGTTCTACCCCCCCCCAACGACGAGCCCGCGCTTCTCTTTCAGGTCCTTCAAAATGCCCCCTAGAGTAAGGGCTTCGGTAACGGGGCCGTCCCAGTCAAGCGGTTTTACGCAAGGGCGGTCGACCGCGGCGTGCGGTTTTGAACATCTCTTCTTTTTGGGGCCGCCTTCGTCTGAGATCAATCCGAGTGCATGCCGATTCACGAACGGAACATCGACATGCACTCGGGTGAGGATGAACTGGGCGTCAGCTGGCAAGATGACAGGCGACGAAATGACCTTTCCGGAGTTGGCGCAGAGCGGGGGGCTGTTCCCTGCAGATTGCCTAGGCCATCGGACAACGAGCGGCAAAGCGGCAGCCCTTCGGCAGGTTGATCGGACTGGGCGGATCGCCCTGGATCGGGGCCGGGCGCGAAACGCGGCGATGCGAGAGCGACGGCGCCGCCGCCATCAGCGCTTGAGTATAGGGATGCAGCGGCTCACCATACAGCGCATCGGTGGGTGCCAACTCGGCGATTTGCCCCAGATACATCACGCCGACATCGTCACAGACATGCCGCACCACGCCCAGATCATGCGAGATGAACAGATAGGTCAGCCCGCTTTCCCGCTGCAACCGGCGGATCAGGTTCAGGACCTGCGCCTGAACTGCCACGTCCAGGGCCGAGACCGGCTCGTCGAACACGACCAGATCGGGATTGGTAGCCAGCGCCCGCGCCACACCGATCCGCTGACGCTGGCCGCCGGAAAACTGATGCGGATAAAGATTGGCGGCTTCCGGGCGCAGGCCGACCTGGGTCATCAGTTCGATGACGCGAGCGCCCCGCGCCGCGCCGTCGCCGACATCCAGAAGATCCATCGGCTGGCGGACCAGCGCGCCCACCCTGTCACGCGGGTTCAGGGACGAAAACGGGTCTTGGAACACCATCTGGAAACGCCGGCGCGCCTGACGCAGATCGGCGCCTTCTAGCCCGCCAAGCTCCTGATCTCCCAGAGTGATGGTTCCAGAGGTGATCGGAACAAGGCGCATCACCGCCAACGCGAGCGTGGTCTTGCCCGAACCGGATTCGCCCACGACGCCGAAGGTGCGCCCGCGGCGGACATCCAGCGACACCCCGTCAACGGCATGCACGGTCCGGCCACCGCTGACCGGGAAATGAACGCGTAGGTCCTTGATGGACAGCAGGGTTTCATTGCCGGTCATGACACGACCCTTTCCGATGCCAGAAGATGACAGGCCGCCGAATGCTCTGCCGAAACCGTGACATGCCGCGGCTCGATTTCGCGGCAGGTCGCGAATACATGTGGGCAGCGATCGGCGAAGGCGCAGCCCCGGCCCAGTTCAGTCAGCGGCGGCACGACGCCTGGAATTTCCGGTAGATCCTGATCGTGGCCCTGGTCGATCCGTGGGATCGAGTTCAGCAGGCCCTGCGTATAGGGATGCGAGGGGTTGTCGAGAATGTCGTCTGCCGACCCCTTTTCGATCACCCGACCGGCATACATAACGGCGAAATCGTCGGCCATTTCGGCGATCGCGCCCATGTCGTGGGTGATCATGATGACCGCCGTTCCGGTCCTGTCGCGCAGATCCCGCAGCAGCGCGAAAATCTGCGCCTGAACAGTGACATCCAGCGCCGTGGTCGGTTCGTCCGCGATCAGCAGTTTTGGTTCGCACGACAGTGCCATCGCGATCATCACGCGTTGACGCATACCGCCCGACAATTCATGCGGATATTCGCGCTGCGCGACCAGATCGACCGGCTGGTGATCGAGGCCTGCGGCGTCGCCGAACCGCAGCGGCTGACCAGCCTTGCCCGAGCCGAACCCGATTTGGACTGTCAGCGCGTCGTCACCACCGTCTGTGCGCAGAGCTTTTCCGACCGGCTGGCGGATCCCGCCACCTGCCGGATCGTCGAATCGCAGGTCGCCGGTGCGGATGCCATTGTGTTCAGCCGACAGGACACCGCCGATCCCAGACGCGCCGAACAGTCGCGTAGCGTCGTGACGGCAATCAATCCGCGGGCGAGGGTGTGGCCCGAGATCGCCGTCCAGATGCTTGTGGGGCCTCATCGCCACGCGGCGATGCCTACGCCCCGCGCGTCGCATTTCGAACGCTTCGGCGCGGTCGTGATCGATCTGCCGCCGGGAATCGACCGGACGGCCTTTGAGGCCTTCTTTGCCGCCGCGCCGCCGTCGCTCCACCGGGCAAAGGGCTTTGTGACCTTTGGAGGTGATGACCGCACCCAGCTGTTCCAGTTGGCGTCCGGTGACCTGTGGATCGAACCGCATGGTCGGTCCGAACGCGGTGTCGCGGTGCTGCTTGGCCCAGGGTTGGATGCGGAAGGCCTACGCCTAAGCTTCCTTGCGGCACTCATGGCGCCCGATACGACTCCATTCTGAAAGGCGGGATAGTTAGACCTCCAGGTCGTCGAAGACCGGGGCCGCATGTGCCTTTCGAAGCTCAACCCGAACATCTGGCGGTGACCTTCTGGCCTGTTTCTCCACGCCATAGAGTTGGGCGATCCGGGCGATGGCCTCTTCCGCGATCGGGGAGGCCTGCGACCGGAAGATGCCTACGAACTTGCGTCGGACGTGGGCCATGCAGGCGACCTCGCAGATGGTGTCTGAGCGATAGAGGTCGTTGAGCCCGGAACAGCCGTCGGCGTGCATCCAGCCGCGGTATCAGCAGTCTGTGCTCATTTCGGGTGCTATGTTACGAAACATCACTTCGTTGCCCTTCATCGCATCCCGGGGGCCGCTTTTCTGCGTTCACCTCGCCCGTCGCGGTCAACCGAGATCCGTTTCCCTGAAATCATTGCCCTTGTAGAGCAGCGGAACACGATACGCCTTGGCACAGGCATAAGACAGCGCATCCCCGAAATTCAGTTGCGCCGGATGGCAGACAACCTTTCCGTAAACCGACAAGGCCCGGATCGCTTCCTTCCCCATCCCCGCGTTGATATGCATTTCATGCGCCTCAACCGCTTCCAGAAAACTGTCCACCAGTTCGACCGCAGCGGCAAAGTCCTCGGCTGTCGCCGGGCCTTTGCCCCGCGCCTGCACGCGGACCTTGACCAGCCCAAGCGTGGATTCCACCCGCACCACCGGCGAATAACGCAGCTTTCCGTGCGCGGTTTCCATCGCCTTCAGCAACCCCGCGGCATCTGGCTCGTCCAGCAGCACCGCAACCACAGCACTCGCGTCGAGAAACATCAGCCCTCGCCCCATTGCTCGTCAAAGAACGGCTTCAGATCTTCGCCGGTGCTGACAAAGCCCGCCCCGGCCGCGCGGCGCTGGATCTTGGCTACGCGATCCACCAGCCGTTCCTTGCCGGAAAGGGCGTCGATCTGTGCCGCCAGCGCGTTGCGCACGGCTGCGGACTTGTTCGTTTCGCCGGTCATGGCGCAGTATCTGGCGACAAGCCTGTCAATCTCATCGCCCTTGATCAGCATTGCCATTGGTCAATCCCTTGTGGTATCCCTTATATGTATATCATGTTATATACCACCGCAAGGAGGATGACATGCGCCCGATCCTTCGTCCCGGCATCGCCGGCGTGGCCGCCTATGCCTTCATGCCCGTCCTGCGCGATATTGCCGCCGTCGATTTCATGGGCAGCATCGCTACGGGCCTTGGTGCTTCTGTCGCAGCCGTCGCCTATGTGCGGTCCTGACCCGATAGCACCGCCTATTCCGTCACGTAATTGACCCGCTCCGTTGGATCACCGCCGCCCCGGACATGCGCGCGTCGCCAGGTCAGCCGGCCATTGCGCGCAAGAAAAAGATGACCCCGCACCCAATAAGCAGCGCGGGCCGCTGACGCGGCCCCGCCTGCCCCGCTATGTGCGTCCCTCTCGGCCCGACCAGCGCGTGACAGCCGGATCACCGAGGGTGCAAAACGCGGTGGCCTGCGGCCGGCGGCGACATGCGCCCTGGCCTCGCTTTTCGGGAGCGCGCGAGTGCCCTCACGGTCGAGGATCTTCGGACGCGCGAGCGCCGCGCACAGAATGGCGAACAGGCCGCCGATCCGCAGCGACTTGTCTATATCGTCGTTCAGCATGTCCGTCGCCGTCAGGCCGCCCGCATCGCCCATGCGGTTGTTGAAACCGGCAATCGGGGTTTTCTCGCAGGATACCTGTCCGCCCGGGTGAAAGATGACCTCGGCGCCGCTGTAAAGCGGCGCCCATGGCTTGAAGCTGTGGATCGCCATCATCGAGAAAACCCTGATGCCGTCAGCCTCATCCGTCACCAGTGCGCCAACCGACGTTTCGCCACCATCCTCGGGAAAGTCCAGGATCGCCTCTACGCAGACCAACTCGAACGGCATGCGGGTGTTGGCGATCGAGCGATAATAGTCCTCAATGCTGAGGCCAGAGGCCAGATCATGAAGGTAATCCCTAGCATAACGATCCAGAATGTAGGCTTCGCTATCAAGGATCGCGTTCAGCTTTTCCATAGCGAAACTCGGATCATCATTCCAGATCAGCAAGGAATTCTTCGTCTGGAGCTCCTTCACAACCAGATCGCGCAAAGACCGGAACGGCGGGCGGGCATCCCGCTTCATGTGGAACGACCGCTGATGCGACCTCTCGGGCAGTTATCCAAAGGCCGCTTGCGGCCTGGCAGCGGCGAGCCGACCGCGCCCCAAAACGCTGGGGCGAGCGAGCCGCTGTGGGTAACTGCCCGAGGTTTCAGGGGCGCAACTGGCACAACCGTGATCAACGGTGGCAAAGTGACAGATGAAGCCCGCGCGAAAGCGCGGGCTGCCTTGTTTTATCTGTCGGGCCAGGGGATCGACGCGGGGTGAGGTATCAAAACCCCGCCGCTATCACAAAGGAGGGATCGCGCGACACGCCGCCGTCAGCAGCAGCAGCAGCGGCCGCCCGAGGATGGTGATCGCCGCGATGGCGTCAAGGAAGCAAGGGCGGGCGCGCCGATCGGATGGCACGCCCGCGCATTTTTACTGTTTAAGCAACCCGAGTGCGGCGATGCATTCGGCTGTAAGGTTGACCTGATAAACGGCCATTGCGTTGTATGCGGTGGCGTTCCGGCCGAAGCTCAGGCTCTGCCCGCGATGAGCTTGGCTGGTGAGCGTGATCGCGACCGGAAAGAGGTTCGAAATCCGCTCGGTGACCACCGGCACACCGGGGCGGTTCAGATGCTTGCCGCTTTGGGTGTAGACGATTTGCCCCTCGCGGGCGTCAAGCATTCGGCCGGGTTCCGCTGTGAGCGTCACCGACGCCTTGGCTGTCACCGACTCGCCGCGGTGACTCTTCTTCGCATCGCCACTGGCACCGTGGAGCAGCTTGGGGGTGCAGACTTCCATCTGGTCCGGCGTATAGTGGGGAGTGAGGGCTGCGTGAGAGGGGCTGATGGACATGCTGACGTAGAGGGCCGCAAGGGCAACTGCGTGAGTTTTCATTACGATGTCTCCATAATCACGGTGAACCGGGCATCGCTTGCCCGTAGTCTAAAGCTACCAAACGGAAGGCGGACTCGAAATTGACGAAGGTTGACGCAGCGGTTTCGCGAGCCAGCTTCTATGATGCCTTCGCCAAGTTCGTGAAGGACCGAAACCCATCACCATAGTGTCCACCATCGATAGTGGACACTATCCCGCGCTCTCACGGGCGCCGCTGGTGACCGAAGCTATGGCAAACGCCCGCTGGTCCGTCGATTTCGTCCAGGATCAGTTCGCTGACGGCCGGCGCTTCCGCATTCTCAACGTGATCCACGATGTCACCAAGGAGAGCCTGGCAGCGGTGGGCGACACCTCGATTTCAGGCCGACGGGTTGCCTGGGAACTCACAGCCCTGATCGAACGGCGTGGAAAGCCTGGCGTGATCGTCAGCGACAATGGCACCGAGTTCACCTCGAACGCGATCCTGGAATGGGCGGAGAAGATGACGGTGAAGTGGCACTATATCGCCCCCGGCAAGCCCATGCAGAACGGGAACTGCGAGGCGTTCAACGGGCGGATGCGCGACGAGTTGCTGAACGAGAAACTGTTCTTCGGCATCGACCACGCCCGCGAGGCCGTGGCCCGCTGGACGCACATCTACAATACCGAGCGGCCCCATTCCGCACTCGGATACCAGACCCCGGCGGTCTTTGCCGCCTAACTCACCGCAATGGGCGATCAGCTTCGCGCATCTGAAACGCTGCGCAGATCGCCCATTGCTCCCTCGGCGCAACCGCGCCAAATTCAACCGCCGACTCTGGCCTCAGCTGGATGAGCATTGGGGGTCACAGCACCGGTAGCAAGCGTCAGACTCAGAACACTAGCTCATTGTAGGTGGAATTAATGTTTTTTTACTTTTAGAAGGCAGGGACTGCCTGACCTAAGAATGGAATCGAATTTGCGTGTTCTTACAGTTTTCGGGACCCGGCCCGAAGCCATCAAGATGGCACCGCTTGTCACCGGGCTTGCCGCTGATCCACGGTTTGAAAGTCAAGTATGCATCACTGCTCAGCACCGCGAAATGCTAGATCAGGTCATGGACCTATTCGGGATCCAGCCGGATTACGACCTGAACGTCATGCGGCCGGGGCAGGATCTTTACGGCGTCACCTCTGACATTCTTCTGGGACAACGCGAGGTTCTGGCTGAAGCGCGGCCGGATATCGTTCTGGTTCATGGTGACACCGCTACTACGCTGTCAGCCACACTTGCGGCCTATTACGCCCGCATACCCGTCGGCCATATCGAGGCCGGATTGCGAACCGGAAATCTCTACTCCCCTTGGCCGGAGGAGGGCAACCGCCGTGTGACCGGCGCACTCGCCGCCCTGCATTTCGCGCCGACTGACAATTCACGTGCCAGTCTTCTGCGCGAGAATATCGCCGATGATCGCATTATCGTCACTGGCAACACGATTATCGATGCGCTGTTGCAGGTGGTCGACCGGATCAAAGCCGATCCAGCGCTGGAAAGCGATTTGGCGCAACGTTTTGAGTTTCTTGATCCGAAAAAACGCATCATACTGGTCACCGGTCATCGCCGCGAAAGCTTTGGCAGCGGGTTCGAGCGGATCTGTCGGGCACTGCGCCAGCTTGCCGACCGGTTTCCGGATGTAAACATCGTCTATCCAATGCACCTTAATCCCAATGTCCGCGAACCCGTGCAGCGACTTCTGGGCAATGCGCCGAACGTCCACCTGATCGAGCCCCTAGATTACCTACCCTTTATCGGACTGATGAACCGCTCGCATCTGATCATCACCGATTCCGGGGGCATTCAGGAAGAGGCGCCTTCGCTTGGCAAGCCGGTTCTAGTTATGCGCGACACGACCGAACGCCCCGAGGCGGTCGATGCTGGCACTGTCCGCTTGGTCGGAACCGAAACCGCCACGATCGTAGGCGAGGCCACGCGCCTGCTGATTGATCCCGCCGCCTATGACGAGATGAGCTTTGCCCATAATCCCTATGGCGACGGGCAGGCCGTCCCCCGCATTCTGGATGCGCTGTTCGATTTTAAAAATAAGGTGTGACCATGAAATTCAACAATATCTGCATGGTAGGCCTTGGCTATATCGGCTTGCCGACAGCCGTCGTTTTTGCCCTGCGTGGCGTGAATGTCATCGGGCTGGATATTAATCATCGCGCCGTCGATAACATCAATCACGGCAAGACTCATATCGTTGAGCCGGGCCTAGAGGACGCCCTGCGCCGCACGGTTGCTGCGGGTCATCTGCGCGCAACGACCTTGCCCGAGGCGGCAGATGCCTTTCTGATCGCGGTGCCGACCCCCCTCGTTGTGGATGAGCACATACGCGACCCGGACCTGACTTTTGTGGAGGCGGCAGCACGCTTGATTGCACCGGTGCTTAAAAAGGGTGATCTGGTGATCCTCGAATCTACCAGTCCCGTTGGCGCGACCGAGCAGATGGCCGTATGGCTGGCCGAAGAACGTCCTGACCTGACCTTCCCGCAAACCCATGGCGAGGAATCCGATATCCGCGTTGCCCATTGCCCCGAGCGAATCCTCCCTGGCCATGCGCTCCGCGAATTGGTCAGCAATGACCGCATCATCGGTGGCATGACTCCCCTTTGCGCCAGCCGCGCCCGCGCGCTTTACAAACTGGCCGTGGAGGGTGATTGCATCGAAACCGATTGCCGCACCGCCGAAATGGCCAAACTGACCGAAAACAGCTTCCGTGATGTGAATATTGCCTTTGCGAACGAATTGTCGCTGATCTGCGATCGGTTGGGCATCAATGTGTGGGAACTGATCCGACTGGCCAACCGCCATCCTCGGGTCAATATCCTGCAACCGGGTCCGGGCGTGGGCGGACATTGCATTGCCGTCGATCCCTGGTTCATCGTGAGTCAGACCCCCGAAGAGGCCCGCATCATCCGCGCCGCGCGCGAAGTCAATAATGCCAAGCCGGAATGGGTGCTGACCAAAGTGCATCAGGCCATGGCCGAACATGCTGCGGGCGCGGACACTCCGGCGCGCATCGCCTGTTTTGGTCTGACCTTCAAACCGAATATCGACGATCTGCGCGAAAGTCCTGCTTTGAACATCGCCGCCCGTTTGACCGAGCTTTATCCCGGTCAGGTTGATGTGGTCGAACCTTTCATTCAGGATCTGCCCTCAGGCCTTGAAGGCAAGACCCGGATTTTACGGGCCAGCGACGCCTTGTCAGCTTGTGACGTGCTGGTTTTGCTGGTTGATCACGACGACTTCAAGGCGATGCCCGCCCCGGCTGGCAAACGCATCATCGATACGCGCGGCGTCTGGACTGGCCGCCCGTCATGACGACACATGAACGCAGCCCGGATTCGCGCACCCGAAATCACTTGCTGTCACATGCAGCCAAAGTCCTGCAGAATCTTGGCCGGGGGAATTCGGCCAAGATCATGAATCGCTATCTGCGCCCTGATGTGACCGACCCCAAGGCGCAAACCACCTATGGTGTTCGTACCCAGTTTCAACCACCAACTCCGGGCTATCAGATCGCCGAGCGACTACATCTGGCAGCGGCGGACCATCACTGGAAGAAAAACAGCGCTGCCATCGCCATGGGAATCGTCAGTAACGAATCCGCGCGGCATATGCAGCTCTTCCTGATCCAGGCCGCCCTACCCTATGACAGCTATGACCGTGCTTTGGCCAATCATGCTCCCGACATGCTGGTGATCGAAGCCGACGCTCTGGCTCAGGAACTCGGCTGGCAACATGCTTTGACCCTGCGGGACGTATCGGCGACCGTCGAACTAGTCACGATGGTGCAGAAGGCGCGCGCGGCAGGGATCACTGCAATCCTGATCCGGCCAGCAGCGGCGCATCGTTTTCCGCTTTTGTCGCGGATCCTCGATGCCTTTGATCATGTCATAGACAATCCGGCCGAAATCACTGGGTTGCTGACCGCCTAACCGTCTCGGTTAGGGAACGTCTGAAAGGGAAAACATGACGACAGTCCGCGCAACCGTCTTCAAAGCCGCCGCTGGCGGTGTCAGTGACTTCAGTAATATGCCACCAATATCTGTATCAAAACTTGGTGGGGAAACAGTAACGCTGACTTCAACCGGGATTCCCACTGGTCGCGGCTTGGCAGAGGCTGCTGAAGGTCAGTTTAGTTGGACATCTGGCACAAACATATCCTCCAATCAAAGCCTTGGCATACTGACGTTCGATTTTTCCGATAACCCGAACGACAGCACCGTTCACCCCGGCACCAATATGGATGTTGGCGCGCAAAACATCACGTTCCGTGTATCCGACCTGACCGCTGGCACCTCTACTTTGGCTGGCACCAGCGCCACCTATCGGGATGATATCATCATCCGGTAATCCTCCCCATGGTTAAGGGGATTTGGACGTAGAATTTTCTCGGCAAGATCGACGAGGAGATTCCGATGAAGAAGAGCCGTTTCACGAAGCCCAGATCATGGGCGTGCTGCGCCAGGCGGAGGGCGGGCTTCCGGTGCCGGAGCTGTGCTGCGCGCACGGGATCAGCTGCCCCGCCTCGGGCTGCGTTCGCGACTTTGGGACAAGTGGGCCGATGAAATGTCCGAAGAAGATCTCATGCTCTGCGTGCTGATTACCGATGCGCGCCGAACGAACCCTGAAACCCCGGTCATCAGCCTTGGCGGCTATATGCAGGGCATGATCCGTGCCCATCAGCTGGGCCGCCTGAACATCACCGGATCGCTGATCGGGCTGAACGAACGCAGGCTCGCCGAAGAAGGCGATGCATCGTGAGGCGGCGCAATCAGACGCCTTCCGTGCGCCGTAGGCGCGCAATCGTGGACCGGCTGACCCGGAACTGGCGCGCAATACCGGCCACGCTCTCGCCCTCGGCCAGCAATTTCTTGCAGGTTTCCGCCTGTTCCGGTGTCAGCGCCGGGGGTCTGCCACCGATCCGGCCCCTCTTGCCTGAAACCCCTGAATGGGCCGATCGAGCGGTCCGCAAAACACGAAAACTGCCCACGGAAGCAGATCGTCCGGTGGCACAACGGGTCGGGCCCCCATCTCGGCGCAGCAGAAGCCGTTGATCAGACGTTCCTAAAGTACCCTTCCATTCCAAAGAAAGGATCGCACCATCAAACCGTGGGATCAAACACCTATCGATCCCGCTGAATCTACGATATGAAATCGTCACAGAGTTTATGCAGTAGAGCCAGGTGATAACGGAGTGCATTGCAGTGACAGCCTCGGAACTTTTGAGATCGGCCACATATACTTCTATCAATTTTGCCGCTTCGGGCGGCTTCGGGAGCAGCCAATCTGACTATTTAAAGCTTAAAAAATTGTTTTATCATAGTGCTCTTGAAGCAAAGAGTTTTGACGATGTTGAGATAGATATTGTGAATTTTAACTGGCAGGAGGTCGGCTTTGACCGGAATTGGTGGTGGCAGTTGCAGTCGCTTCCTTTTCTCGAATGGTTTATTAAAAGTTTCGACAGGATGAAAGGAGATGAGGCAAAAAATTACTATAAGATTTGCTGTGCAGCTATGACGTGTTGGGTTGATCGAGCGATGTCCAACCCGAATTCCCCACTTGCTTGGCACGATCACACAGTGGCTTACAGGCTTAGAAATTTATCGAATTGGCTGCTGTTTTGCAGCGCCAAAGAAATTGGAGTTGAAGATGATCCAGTGACTGAGGTTGTTGCTGATTTAATTTTTCAACACTTAGATTGGTTGCAGGATGATAAAAACTATTCCAAGCACACAAATCACGGTTTTGATCAAGCGCTGGCAGGGTTGACCGTGGCATTGATGTACCGGGCGCCACATTTTGACGCGTATAGAGAGACGAACCGTGTCAGGTTGAAGGGTGAATTAAACTTTGCTTTCACCGCGCAGGGTGTTCATAAAGAAAATAGTCTTGGCTATCAAAAAACAATGATTCAAAGATTGAGGCAACTTCAAGAGATGAGAACTCTGGGAGAGTGCGAAATATCACAAATTGGAGAGAGGCTCATTTCGGATGCAGAACATTTTCTTGCTGCCGTAACACTCCCCAATGGTCAACTTCCGATGATCGGGGATACGCGGGGCGGGTATGCGGGGTTGCCTTATTTGCAAAAGTGTCAGATTGATATTTGTGATTTTAGTGACTCAGGATATGTCATAGTTCGCGGCACCGTACTTAATAAAGATTTTCATATGATTTTTAAAAATTCACATTTTTCCCACTACCATAGGCATGATGACGATCTGTCAGTCCACCTTTATTTTGGCGGCGCTGTTCTGCTTGGGGATGGTGGGCTTGGCTCTCACAATGAGAACGATGTTATGAGAAAGACTATTAGGTCCAGTATATCCCATAACTTGCCCCACATCGTTGATGTAAGTCCACTTAGAATTCCCTCGAAGTTAAATGGATTTACTCCTCGTACCAGGGTCGATGGGATGGTTATTGAAGGCGAGAGTTACAGTCATGGCTATGCAGTTCGTCGTAGAATTGATTTGTCTGGGATACGAGAGGGGTCATTCATTGTTGAAGATAGTTGTACCCAGATAGAAGAGGCGGTCTTGGCTAGCAATCTGTACTCGAATCTTGGATTTTCTTATAGCGATTGCACTATCCATGTCGCGGATGGTGGAGAGGGGGCGCTTAGAATAGAAATCGACGGCGATACCTCTGTCGAGCGGATTGCTTCATATTATTCTTATGACTTTGGAAAATTTGAAGAGGTCTCATCCTTGAGGCTCACTCGTGTGCGGGGCCAGAGCCGTAACACTGTGAGATTGAAGATGTCGCTGACCTAGTGGATTTTATTTTCCTATAATGCAAGAAGTCACTTTTATTCTGAGTGAATATTTCGGCAATTTCTGGCATGGTGTGGGTAAGGTTATGGCCTGATCCAAGCCGCAGATCGATGCTGAGATTTATGTCTGAATCGGCAAGATGATTTGCAAATCTAAGTGTTTGCTCCTGGATATAATTGGGGCTATCCCATCGAATCCCTGACAGCATGTAACTTGTTTTTTGTCCAGCCCTAACTAATTGGGTCAGATCGTTGTACTTTTCGTAAATCAAATCTCCAAATATTGGAGAAAAAATTTTTTCATCCCTATTTCGGAATAATTTGATCCTAGAAGCCAAGTTTGCGCAATATTTGCGTATACTGCCACAGCGTCTAATGAAGTGCCGTGGAGGATGGCAGCGTAGCCTCCCATGCTACTGCCGCACATATATATTTCTTCGCCGGCATAAACTTTATGTATTATTTTTCTTAGAGCGTCGATCCAGAAGAAATCTCCGTCTTCTCCCAAGAACCAAGAGCCAGTATTATCATAGCCGAAATCATCGACTGGACATAATACATTCCACGCTGGATGCTGGAATTTGGAAGGCCGCGGGTTGCGAGAATGTCCGTGAAATATGATAATAAGGGGGAATTTTTTGTCGTTGCAGGAGTCAAACTATACCGTATCTTCCTGCTTTCCTCTTCTATCGTATATTCTGGCATTATATAAATATTCCTCTGATTGTGTTGCGAGGGTAATCCCCCCATTTTTGCGGGGGTTTGGTCGTAGAGCTTACGCGGCCAATCTCAGTTTTTGTGCGGGTGTCATCCCGCTGTTGCACATATTCGGGCGCTCGTTGTTGTAGGACCACAGCCACTCAGTTGCAATCTGGACTTGCCCAGGTTTTGTGGAGGGCGTTTAGCCCACTTCGTGGGCCTTTCGCTCGAAGGCGATGGGGCTCTGGAAGCCGAGCGATGAATGTCGCCTGACCGGGTTATAGAACCCGTCGATGTATCTGGCGACGGCATTTTCAGCCTGCTGGCGGGATTGCCACGCAACCGGCCAAATCAGCTCCGACTTGATGGTCTTGAAGAACGTTTCGACCATCGAGTTGTCGTAGCAGTTCCCGCGCCCGCTCATCGAGATCAGGATGCCGCGTTTGCGGAGCAGTGCCTGATAGTCCACAGAGCAGTATTGCGATCCGCGGTCGGAATGATGAACCAGCCCGGACGCGGGGTTGCGAGCCACGAAAGCACGGCGCAGGGCTTCCACCGCAAGATCGCGCTTCAGGCGGTCACTCGTGGCCCAGCCGACGACGCGCCGCGAGAAGAGATCCAGCACGACAGCGAGGTAGAGCCAGCCCTCTGCCGTCCAGATGTAGGAGATGTCCGCCCCCCACTTCCGGTCAGGGCCATCCGTCGTGAAGTCCTGCGCCACGAGGTTCGGCGCGACGGGCCAGGCATGTTCGCTGTCCGTCGTCCGCTTGAAGCGCCGTTTCTGTCGCGCGATCAACTGGTTCTCGCGCATCAGGCGTGCCGTGCGATGCCGCCCGATCTCATGGCCTTCGTCGACGAGGTCGCGGTGCATGCGCGGGCTGCCATATGTGCCGTTCGACAGCGCGAAGGCCGTGCGGATATGGGCCAGATAGACCATGTCCTGCTGCTGGCGGCGACAGGCAGGCCGTTCCTGCCAAGCGAAGAAGCCGCTCTGACTAACCCCGAGGACGCGGCACATCCGGCTGATCGGAAAGCTGGCCTTCCTAAGAAACAGCCTCGCTGTCAGGGAGAGGTGCCAAGGCAAAGCCGAGTGTCTTGGCACGCCGCTGGAGATTGGCCAGAACCCTGCCTCGGTGCCGCTCTTCATATGCCGCAGCTCCGGGATCCCTGTATGTTATCCCGAAGCGAATGGCATTGTAGAACAGCACTGCAATCTTGCGCGCGGTCGCAGTCACAGCCTTCTGCTTGCCGATCCGTGCGGACAGGCGTCGGTAAAACGCCCCCCAGGTGGTGTCACTGCGTCCTATGGTCGTTGCCGCCAATCGCAAAAGCGCAGCCGCACGACTGGATGAACGCCGGGTGCGCGACGACAGCAGCTTCCCGCCAGAGATCTTGTTGCCGGGTGCCAGGCAGAGCCACGAGGTAAAGTGCTTGGCGCTTTTCCACGCCCGCAGATCTGTGCCGCATTCGGCGACCAGCTTCAGGGCAAGTGATGGACCCAGCCCATGGATCTGCGTGAGGTCCGTGCCCAGAATGCCATGTAGCGCCGCCCGCACATCAAAAGAAGGCGTGCCCGCCTGCTTGCGCTTGACTCTGGCCTTGGGCAAAGGCGGAATGTTCCCCTGCGCTTTGATCGTCAATGCTGCGACAGCCGCTTCGAGCTTGCGATCGCAATCTTCGATCTTGGCATGATAGAAATCATAAAGTTCCAGCGATTGGGTGAGCGCGAAGACATGCTCGTCTCGATCATTGCCGACGAGGGCCGCCTTGATCACTTCAGCCGAGGCATGGCAGCGAACATTGCGGAAACCAGCTAATATCTCGGGGTCGCGCTCGCCGGCAACGATGGCGCGGATGATCCGCATCCCGGTCGCCCCGGTGATGTCCGACACCACATGATGCAGCTGCAGATTCATCTCCATCAGTGCCTTTTGCATATGCTGGATATGGGCCGCAGCGTATTCGATCAGCCGCTCACGCTGACGCGTATAGGCGCGCAATGTGGCAATCTCGGCATCCGGGCGGAAGCTGCCTCGCAGCAGCCCATAGGAATGCAACTGACGTAACCAGCCTGCATCGCTGACATCGGTTTTGCGGTTCAGCACATTCTTGGCATATCGGGCATTCACAAGGACAACCTCGAAGCCACGCGCCTCCAGAATCTCGAACGCCGGGATCCAGTAGACACCTGTCGATTCCATGGCAATGCTGGTCACGCCGCAGGCCTTGAGCCAGTCGGCCATATCATGCAGGTCCTGCGTAAACGTGCCGAATGGTCTGACTGGCGTGTCGCTGGCCTCGGGGTTCACCGCCGCCATGTGCATGGTCGAACCGATGTCGATTGCCGCAGCCTTGGGGTTGACCAGCTTCAGATCCGGGTGGTCACCGGGCGTAATCGTGGTCATGGCATCTCCTCCGAACAGAACGAAGGGCATGGGCCATGCAAGTCCGTCATCTTCCTAACCGGGATCACTGACAAGGCAGCGTCGCCACTCTCAAGTGCGCATCAGCCCATGTGCCACGTTTTTTAACGGGGTCTATCCCACCAATAAGCAGTCGGCATCTGCCCTTCACAATGAGCATAGCACAAGCTGTTGCTACCGCGCGCAGGCGGGCTCAGGCCCGAGACGGTTTTTTAAGATGTCGCGCTCCTGCTTCAGGATCCCATTCTCTCGCCGCAGCCGCTTCAACTCGGCATGAACATCGACCGGAGCCTCACTCGGCTCGCAGGCCAAGGCCGGTGTCGGCCGATGGATCACCTTCTACAATCACCAGCGGCCTCATGCCGCCCATGGCGGACAGCCGCCCGCCGTGGTCTACTTCAACCAGATCGAAACCGGCCAGCAGGGGCAGAGAGTAGCTTAAATCATCCCCGAAACTGTCCAGGCGATGGGGAGTAGCTCACTTCTCCCGGACGGACTTATACGTGTGTCCGTCGTCGCACTCGCCGCAACTGTCTTTTTCTGGTTATGATACCAGAATCAGCCCTGGCCCTAACGACCCACCTTCAGCCGAACCAATGCCGCAATTGGCCCACCGTGCGCGAGATGTCGAACATCTGCGCCGATTCGTCCTGCAAATTGCGCATTTCATCGGCTGAGAGAGGAGCTTCGGCCCGGCGCAGGATCGCTGCGGCCATTTCCTCTGGCGTATCGTTCACATAGGCATTGTAGAGCGTTCTTGCTCCATCCCAATTTATGACCGAGGCACGCGCACCGGAACACAAAGCCTCGGCCACCGAAGTGTGACAACCTTCGCTTTCGCTGGTCGACAGAAGATAGCCGATATTGCGATACCATTCGGCCATGTTCGGCCCCGAGCGGTCAAAAATGACGGCGCCGTTCAGATCGGGATCGGTTTCGACCCGGCGAAACAGCGATTCGTAATAGTCCCGCTGCGGGGCCTTGTTCCAGACCCAACTGATATCCCAAGGCATTGTCGAACGAATGCGCAGCCGAAATTCCGGGCGTTGGCGCCGTACCTGTTTCAGGATATCCAGCGCTAGATCAGGATGCTTGCGGGAATCGTTCATACCGACTAGACCCAGCGTGACCTCATAACCGGGATGTTTCGGACGCCGGAATTGTTCGGCGACGCAATATTGTGGAATGACGACCAGCTTTTCCCGTGGCCAGCCATATTCTCGCATGCACAGGTCCCGGAAATAATCGCTTACCAAGATGACGCCATCAACCGCATCTATCTCGACTCTTTTTGGAAGATCGGTAAAGGCCTCAAACCGGTGCAGCCGGATGTACAGACGTTGATCGGGGCGCTTGTTTTTGCTGTACCAGACAGCCTGCGCAGCGCACCATTCGCAGAAAATCACATCAGCTTCCGGCAGCGGTTCAAGGCTTCTCTCATAGATCACTGATTTTTTCTGCATGTCGTAATGAAATGCATAACGTCCGCTGTCTTCCAACCGCTCAAGAGCGAGCTTCAGGAATTTTAGGTCATGGCTGGAAATCAGGACATTTACCTTGCGGGTCGGGGCGGGCCCGCTTGTGTCCAGATGCAGCGCATGTTTCAGCCGCTGGCTGGCCGCCTTATAGGTGTAATCGCGCGATAGCTGGCGCACCTGTTCGCGGATTTTGCGATGCGCAGCTGGATCGGCTGCCACCTTGGCCGCGATTCGGACCACATCCTGCATGTTTTTGGCGAAATAGGGATAATCCGTGCCCAGAATATCCTCATAAGCAGCCGTGCGATTGACCACTGCCGGGACACCCTGACTGGCAAATTCCAGAAATTTCGTCGAAATTTCAAGCGAGTCGTTCAATTCATCCATCCTCCAGCAAAGACCCAGATCATGATGCACGGCTTCGGCCACCGTCGCGTCACGCTCCATCGCACCCAGCCAGACGATTCCTGGGGTTTGCTTGAATTTGCGCAGGATCCTAGGATGGAAATCCGCGTCATCCGCTTCGCGATGCACCTTGTCGCCAATCAGCGTCACCGAGGCCGCGACCCCTTTTGCTGCGCACGCGGCTGGAATGTCGAAGAACGCCTCGACGTTCCAGCTTTTAGAGTATTTACCCGAATAGAGAAACCGCACCCCTTTGCCATCCGGATTGGCCGAAACCGGCTGCGTCTGGTCGAGAACCGTAACCATCGGCGGCAGGACCGAAGTCTTGTTGCTTGCCTCAGGCACCAATGCTTCCAGCAAGGCGCGTTGAGCATCGGTCTGCACGATCAGCCCGCCCAGCTTCTGGGCAATCTCTTCCAGACTGTCATCAGCAAAGGTCAAAGCGGGCGATTGCAGCAGATAGGCCCAGACTTTCGGGGCCAATCCCGGATTTCTGGTCAGATGTTGCGCAACCTCGGTGCTGCGCACGATGATCCGGTCGAACGGGGTCTTGGCGTGCAGATCGGCGATGGTCTGGCACACAACGGCGGCCACGGCATCTGCCGAGGGCTTGGCGGCAGCGATCAGCGCCGGATCGCAGCACTGAATATCAATCCGCGTATCCCGGCTGAGTGTCGCCCCAACGGCTATGCCCTTCAGCGTCTCACGGCTGACTAGTGTCAGTTGTGCAGCCGGGTAGGTCAATCGCAGGACCTCAAGCAGGCTTTGAACCCAAATCGTCGATCCATCAATCAAGTTGAGATCGACGTCCGCATAAACCAGAAGTCGCAATGAGCTGGCTCCTTGTAAACTTATTTTACGTCCGAAAGCGCCGTCACCTTGCGTACTGTCGAGGTCATCTTGCGCAAAGGTGAAGTAATCTTCCACGAGGTGCTGTCCAAAAGCGCATCGCGATGGGCAGATACTTTGACCAGTTGGCGCTGCAGATCGGCAACGCGTTTATTCGCATCGGTCAGCTGCGCCCTGGTCTTTTCCTCGATCTGTTTCCGGCCATTTTCATAGCTGGCAGTCAGAGCGACGATATCCTCGAGCCGTGTATCATGCTCGGCGCGGGCCTCATCCACGGCACGGCGCATTTCAGCCAGTTGCGCCACGGTATCGCGTTCGGCGATTTTCTTTTCACGCTCGGCTTGTTCCTGGGCCGCTACAAGCTCGGCAACCTGTCTGGCGAGGGCGTCACGCTCGTTCTGCAGGGCACTTCGAGCTGTTTCGGCCTCTGACGCCGCGTGCTGAAGATCATGAACACGCGCCGCCATTTCGGCCTGCTGATGATGCTGAATTTTTTCTGAAGCCTCGGCCTTTTCGACCTGAACAGCAAGCGCCTTGGCCGCATCCTCGGCCCGTTTCAGACGGGCCTGCCAGTCATCCTTCTCCCGCAACAGATCGCGGTTCTGCTGCGAGGCCACGATGCCCTGCCCCAGGCGATTGAAGGCCTGGCGCATTGCCAGCCAAGACGAGTGACCGGGTTGCTGCACGACCAGTCTGCGCAAACGGTCTGGCTGTTTCGCACCGTAAAGGATCACCTCAACCGCCGCCCCGCCGGCCACCACTGGTCCCAAGATCATGCGCGGCTGATCATCGCCCGTCAGAACATGACGCGTCGTCTGGTCGGCCAGCACATCATCGGGGTTTATCACAATAACAACGGCGCTTTCGGAAAGGCGTGGGAGGATATTATTGCGCAACAGTTCCACAGTGTCGCGCTCAAGGGGCGCGCCAATCACCAGAAGATCGATCCCTTCCGGCACAGTATCTGTGGCTTTTTCCTTACCAATGATCTGCGAAAAGTCTGAATAATACCCATCATGTTCGCCCTGCAAGGTCGGCGCAAGAGCAGGTTTTTTGTTCTCCAGCGCGAGGCAGATCGTGCCGCCATTCAGGCGCTCAGCCGTTTGACACAGGGCTAGATAACCGGTCCCGTCATCCAGTCCCATCTGCACGATCACCCGCGGGCTTGTCACCTCGGTCAGCCAGAACAGGAACGGCACCTGTCCAAGTGCAGCCGAGCTTTCCGCATGCCGTGGGCGCCAAAAAGCCGCCTGTCCAAGTGCCAAGTTCTGCTGATCCTGCTCGGTGACAGAAGGCAGGCTGGAGGGCTCGGGCGTGGTGATCACCGTTTTCCTGGATTGGCTATTATGGCGAGAGGTCGTCATGTCGGTCTTTCGTCAGGCATGGTTCGGACGGTGCCGCAAGATTATACGAAGACATCCCCTCCGTGAACCGCTTATCGTGCCGCAGAGGCCATACTGATCCCGGCAGCGGATTCAGGGGACGGCCTGATAAAAGTCCTCGCCCTCTCCATGGGTCGCGCCCTGAAAGAATTGCCTGATCAATAACCCGGCTTTGTGGCGATCGATCTGGCCCGGCTCGACCCAGAATTCGGCCATGCGCCCGATCATGGAACGGGGCTTCAGGAATGCCTCGATCTGATGGTAAAGTGGCCGAATGCTGTAATCGTCGAAAAGAACCAACACCGGCTTTTCCGCCCGTATCAGGGTGGTGGCAAAGCAAGCAGTACGGAACCGACCATCGATCAGCACCACATCGGGATGGCGAAACCACGTCTGGTCCCACACCTCGTTTGGATAGCTTGGAAAACGCCGCCAAGCTTGTGTGTCCATGGGCTTGCCCCATGGCCCTGTCCTGCCCACATCGGCGTGATGCACGATCACGGGCGACACGACTTCCGGAGCGCTCAGCTTTTCGCGCAGGTTGCGGGCCCATTCACGATCGCTTTCGACACTCATGATATATTTGCCGGGCATTCTGGCGCCCAATTCGGTCGATCCGCCCGAACCGTATTCAAGGATCACGGCGGCATCAGAATAGACACGCTTCAGATGTGCGGCTTCCGCTTCGGGCATGAATGGAGCAGGAGAGGTCGTCACTATTCACCTATGCAATTGGAATTAGATGCTTGTATTTTTGGTATAGTAAAAGGCGACAGGAATATGGTGCAATCCCCTTATGCCGCTCCCCTATGACCATCTGCGATTGATGTTGATGGCTAATCAGAGCATGTAAGACCCGTATCTTGGGCCAGCCAAGAAGGCTGGATCATATCAGGAGAGAATCGATGACCCAAAAGCCTATAGTCCGAAACGATGCGTCAGGGGAGATCCTGTTTCGCGCGGCTGAGGCGATGAGCATTGCCGGACGTTCCGCATCGCGGCGCAGATTGCTGCAAGAGGCCGCGCGGCGCGGCTCCGACCTTCAAACGGCGCAGATCTGGCACGACCGCGCGGCCTCGCGGAAGGATTTTGGCTATATCCGCGATCTTAGCCTGCCGCTGACATCTGGTCGTCCTGAGACCGCCCTGCCGGAATGGCTGATGTCCGCACGCAATGAGGCAGATATCCACACGCATTATTGTGCCGAAGAGCTGCGCTACCGGCTTGATATTTTGCAACCAGGCCCTGTTTCGGATCGCAGCGGACCGCTGTGTTACGTGCTGCATATGAGCCTGCCGGAAAGTAGTAGCGGCTATGCGGTGCGATCCCATCACCTTATGCGCGCCATGCAGAAATTAGGGATAGATCCCTATTGCGTAACGCGTCTGGGCTTTCCAGGCGATACTGACCTGCCCTCCGAAGCAGTCGTGCAGGTGATAGACGGTGTCAGCTATCACCGCATCCTGCAGCCAGGCAAGCGCAATTTCCGAAATATCCGATACGCGGTCGACGCCGCCCGTGCCTTGGTCGAGAAACTGGGCCCGCTGCAACCGCGCGCGATCATGGCCGCCTCGAACCACGAAAACGCCGCGCCTGCATTGCTGGCGGCGCGCTATCTGGGCGTGCCCTTTATCTACGACATGCGCGGTTTTTGGGAATTGTCCTCTCTGTCCGTTAATCCGCAAAACGCCGACACCCCCCAGTTCCACAAACTTGTTCAGATGGAGGCCGAACTTGCCCGACAGGCAGATCTCGTCTTTACGCTGACCGATGCTATGCGAGGCGAACTTCGTCGTCGGGGCGTCGGCAACCCCGCAATTTATCTGCTGCCTAATGCCGCCGACCCCGAAGCTTTCCAGCCTCGCCCCCGGAACAGTACTCTGGCGCAAAAGCTGGGGATTGGTGACAGCGTTCCGGTCATCGGCTACATTGGTTCGTTCAACCTCTACGAGGGGCTGGACGACATTGTCCGCGCCTGTGTGAAATTGCATCGCAAGGGGCAGGATTTCAGATTGCTGATGATTGGTTCGGAACCGCCCTATCTGGAAGGCCGCATCACGAACGAGATCCGCCAAATCGCTGTAGAAGGCGGGATCAGCGACAAACTGTTAATGCCGGGCCGTGTCCCCGTCAATGAGGTCGAGCAATGGTATTCGCTGGTCGATATAGTCCCCTTGCCCCGCAAGGACATGCCGGTGACAGAACTAGTCTCTCCGCTGAAGCCACTGGAAGCGATGGCGATGGAGAAAGCCGTCGTCGTGACCGACTTGTCCGCCCTGAAAGAGATCGTGATGCATCAGGACACCGGGATCGTGGTCCCGTGCAACAATACGGACGCGCTTGCCGATGCATTGGTCGATCTCATCACAAACCCCGAAGTGCGCCGCGCCCTTGGCAAACGCGCCCGCGAGCGCGTTGTCGCCGAACGCAACTGGGACGCCGTCACCCGCCACCTGCGTGACGCCCTAAGTCAGGTCCTGTAACCACCGAATAGCCCCAATGAAGAGCTCGCCTGTCCGCCGTCAGCACCCATGGCACAGATTTGAGGTTGTGATTTAAGGAGGCTTTGGGCTTCGTCGTAGTGACGAAGGAACGAAGATGAAGCCCAAAGCCTCCAATGCAAAATCGCCGACCAAGTCCCCTGCTGAGCGGGTGGTCAAGGATATCCGGCGTCTGACCCGCCGCCACTTCTCGGCCGAGGACAAGATCCGGATCGTGCTGGAAGGCCTGCGCGGTGATGACAGCATCGCCGAGTTGTGTCGGAAGGAAGGCATTGCTCAGAGCCTGTATTACGCCTGGTCGAAGGAGTTCATGGAGGCAGGGAAGCGCCGCCTGGCAGGTGATACCGCTCGTCCCGCGACCACCGGCGATGAGCTACTCCCCATCGCCTGGACAGTTTCGGGGATGATTTAAGCTACTCTCTGCCCCTGCTGGCCGGTTTCGATCTGGTTGAAGTAGACCACGGCGGGCGGCTGTCCGCCATGGGCGGCATGAGGCCGCTGGTGATTGTAGAAGGTGATTCATCGGCCGACACCGGCCTTGGCCTGCGACCCGGTCTCCCAGGCGTGCAGGGAAGGGTCGCCTCGGTCGGCAGGCCGCCCGTGATCATCCTAAAGTAGGGCAAGTGAGGCGCGGGATAATCGATTGTCATCACCCTCCGCTGTCGATCACCCTTCCTGATAGCCTCGGCGCACCTTGGCTCGCCGCCATCTTTCGGCTTCGTGATGCGCGGCTGTCGGGTCGGCGAACCATTCCCGCCTGTCTCGTCCAGTGCTGCCGATCCGGCCCCATCTGCGGATCATGACCGCGCCGCCGAACAGATCACCCGTCGCCTCCAGCGCATAATAGCGCGCCATGTTGCGGGGCTCGTCAATCCGGGTCAGGTGCAGATCCATGAGACATCATCGCCGCCCTCTTCGGCGTCGTCCAATGTTATTGCTGAATCGATCCCGCCGGATCGATTCACCGCGCTGATAGTTCCGCCCCCCAGATCCTGAACCGTCTTGTTCCCGTGACCTCGCGCACCAGCCCCATTATCTGCATCCGTGCCAGCAGGCGTTCGGCGGTATCACGGCTGATTCCGGCCTCGGTCTCGATGGTGGCGGTCAGCGCCAGCGGGTGGCGCAGCAGCGCCTCGATGATCCGGGCGGCGCTGTCGCCCTTGATCCGGGCGGTCGCCGATTTCGCCCGCAGGGCCCAATCGCGCAACCGGATCAGCCAGAGGCGCGCCGCTTCGGCCCCCTCGGTCACCGCCCGCAGATGCGCCGCCAGCCGCACCTCGGGCGGCCCGCCGCGCGTCCAGACCCGCCGCCCGGCCGCGCCCATCGGCAGGAACGACAGCGCCCCGCAGCGCTCGGCCATCGCGCGGCCCGCCCAGACCGCGCCCTCGACCACATCCTCGACCGGCGAGAGCCCGGCCAGCCGCCAGACCAGCCGGGCATAGGCACCGCGCGCGATCGGATGCAGCGCCCCGGCCTGCGCCATCGCCGCCCCGAACTCCGACGCAGCCGCATCGAACCCCTCGCCCGCCGGGCGCAAAGTCAGCGCGTCATCCAGCCCCGGCGCCTCGGCCCGGTGCAGTCCAAGGAAGCCGCGCAGGTCGGCAAGCCCCCCCTGCCCTTCCAGCCGCCGCACCGCCCACCGTGCCAGCGCCATCGCATCCAGATCGGCGCCGGCCCGCGCCGCCATCCGCTCGCGGCCGATATCTTCCTGCGGCACCGGCGTGCCCGCCGCCCACAGCATCGCCTCGACCTCGATCAGCGCCAGCCGGGTCGCCATCCCCTGCCCCATCGCCGCTGCGAGTTCGTCCAGCCGACCCACGGCAAATGCCGCCGCCGCCAGTTCCGGGGCCAGCGCACCCTGCGCCGCCAGCCAGCCCGCCGGATCGAAAAGGCTCCTCTGCTCCGTCCGCGGCAAGGGTGGCAGATCCGGGTCATCGGCTCTCTCGGGCAGAGGCCACGGATCCGCCTGTGCGGGATCAAGATCAGAATCAGTGAAATCAGAGTTATAGGGAATCATATCCGCAGAATAAATTTCATCTGCGGATCACTCAAGCATCGGCTTTCCAAAGGCATCACTCCCGATAAGGACTGATTATCGCGGGTGTTGAGAAAGAGGAAATTCTTGGGATAATAATCCCGAAAAGTTCGGCATGATCGGAACAAAATATGCGACAGGCAGCGCGCAGCGGCTTCGCCGATAAACAACACTCCGCCGTCTCAGACCTTCAGCACCGGCCCGCCATAGGCCGCGACCAGATGGTCTGCCGTCAGCAGCCGCATCCCCTCGGCCGCAGCCTGTGCGATCAGAAGCCGGTCAAAAGGATCGCGATGCAGGGCGGGCAATGTGGCCAGCCCCAACACATGCCGTCCCTCGACCGCAAGTTCCCGATAGCCCGAGGACAGCAACCCCGCGCGCAGCACGCCGGGGTCCGTGCGGAAATCCGCGCGGTCCAGCCCGCGCTTGATCGCCACCTCCCACAGGCTCGCCACGCTGAAATGCAGCGAGTTCGCGGGATCGGCCATCCAACGGCGACCTTCACCGCTGATACGCTGCGGTTCGAACGCCGCCCACAGCAGCAGATGTGTATCGATCAGCAGGTTCATGCGCCGCCATCGCTGCCTTCGAACAACGTCTGGATCTCCTCGGCAAACATCGTGTCAAAATCATCCGGCACGCTGTCCTGCCCCGCCAGAAAACCCAGTCGCGGCGGTGGCTCGTCCTCGATCACCATGACCTTGACCAACGGCTTGCCGGCCCGCGCGATCACGAAAGGCTCACCTTTCACGGCGGCCTCGACCAGCTTCGACAGATGGGTCTTGGCCTCATGCATATTGACGGTTTTCATAGCGATCTCCATGACCGGACTAATAGAACTTAGTCTGATCGCGGCGGGAATTCAATCCCGCAAAACGGGCTCGTCCGCCCCGGCATCAAAGCCTTGTCGGACCGGTTTCAGACGGACCCTCCGGCCTCACCCCGGCGGCCGTGAAATCGGCGGTGTCTTCCGTCACCACCACAGCGTCACGGCGCAGTGCCGTCGCGGCGATCATCAGGTCGGCGCCGCCACGGCCGATCGCGTCGCTCAACCGGCCCCGGATCCGCGCATCCTCGGCCTCAAAGGGCAGGATCAGCATCAGAATGCTGCGTCCCGCAACCGCACTGGGGTGCGATCGACCGCATCGCCGGGAAACGATTCCCGGCATCTAGCAAGGCCCACACTTTTCCGATCCTGTCTGACTGAATATAAGGCGGAGACTGCCCCATGACACAACCCCTTCCCCTCCCCGCCCTGCCCCCGCTTGAGGCCGAGGCGCTGTCCGACCTCTACCGTCGCGGCACGCCGGACAACACGCTGCGGGCCTGGGAACGCGACCTTGCCTATATCGCCGCCTGGAAGCTTGCCGCCTTCGGCCAGCCGCTGGATTGGCCCGAGACCGAGCCCGTTGCTCTGCGCTTCATCCTCGATCATTCCGCCGATCTGAGCGAGGCCACCGGCCGCGCTCGTGACGCCGCCGACGCGCTGATCGCGCAAGGGTTGCGCCGCAGCCTTGCCTGCCCGGCGCCGGCGACGCTCGACCGCCGCATCGCGTCCTGGCGGGCGTTCCACCGGATGAAGAACCTCGCCAGCCCCTTCGATGCGCCGCTGATCGCCCAGGCCCGTGGCCGCGCCCGCCGCGCCGCCGCCCGGCCGAAAAAACCGAAATCGGATAACCCGATCACCCGCGACATCCTGGAATCGCTGCTGAAAACCTGCGATGCCAGCCATCGCGGCACGCGGGATCGCGCCGTGCTGATGCTTGGCTGGGCCTCGGGCGGCCGCCGCCGGTCCGAGATCGCGGCGCTGAATCGCGACGACATCGACGCCACCGACTTCGAGGCCGGGTTGATCCGCATCCGCCTGCTGACCACGAAAACCACCGGCGCCGAGAACGCCCCCCGCCTGCCCCTGAAGGGCCGCGCCGCCCGCGCCGTCATGGGCTGGATCGCGCTCGCCGGCATCGACAAGGGGCCGCTGTTCCGCCCCGTCTCCCTCGCCGACCGCCCTCTGCCCCGCCGCCTGACCCCCGACGGTATCCGCGAGATCCTGCGCCACCGCCTGACGCTGGCCGGCTTCCCCCCGGACTTCGCCTCGCCCCACGGCCTGCGCTCGGGCTTCCTGACACAAGCCGCCCTCGACGGCGCCCCCCTCCCCGCCGCCATGCAGCTCTCGCTCCACCGATCCCCGGCACAGGCGCAGAAATACTATGCAGACGTGGAAATCGCAGAAAACCCGGCGACCGATCTGCTGGGATAATCCGGCAAAAAGGGGTTGACCAGCCGCAGCACGCCCTCGACCCGCTCGGCTTTGGGGCCGTCGTCCAGCAGGCAAAGAAGGACGTTGGCGTCAAGGAAATCACCGCGCATGGGCGGCGTCGCGGGTGAGCCGGTCGGCGGCGGGCAACCGGACGGCCAGCGAATTACCCCAATTTCGCAATCTGCATCGGCATCTCATATGCGGTCGGAAATGTCGATAAAAGCCGCCAATTCTCGACCCGCATCACGGCCGGGTGATCTTCCCCGCGGGGAAGATCACTCGATCTGATCCAGCAGCGAGGCCACCGCCGCCTCAAGCCGGCGGCGGTCGATGGCAGTAAAGTCGCGGGGCAAACGGATTTCCAGACGGCCGTTGGCGGCGGTGCATTTGGCGCTGCCCTGCGGGCGGGCGATCTGGAAGGTGGTGCGCGCCCTGGCCCCCGTGGCGGGCGGCGTTGCCGCCGGACGAGCGGGCGCGGGATCGTCATCGCCCCCCTGCCCCGCATAGCGGCGCAATACGTCCAGTTCATCCTTGATCGACCGCGTATCCCAATCCTTCAGATCGGCCTTGATCGCGGCCACGACGCCAGGAAAATCCTGCAACCGCTGCGCCAGCGACAGGCCCAGGGCGCGGGGGATTTCCTGCGGATACATCAGCACCTCGCCCAGCCGTTCGACCAGCGGGATAAAACTGCGGATATAGCTGCGCTTCTGATAGCCCGCCGATCTGAACAGGGTCGCGACGGCCTTTTCAGGGTCATTTTCCTGCGTCAGCGGGTCCATCGCATAATGCAGCGCCAGCTGCGCCATCTCCGCGAAAGAGATGTCCTTGCGGACTATATTCTCGTCCACCATGCGGCGATAAAGATCTTCAAGCGCATCGCCACGGGCCGCGATGCCGGCGGGAATGTGGCCCCAGGCATCCGCATCGCCGGTTTCTTCCCGCAAGCGGCGGTAGGCAGACAGGCGCCGCCAGCCCTGAATCAATTCGTATCGGCCCTCGGCGCCCGGCTCGACCCGGATCGGGTTCGACAGGCCGATTTCACGGATCGACGCGACCAGTTCCTCCAGCTCGAAATCAGGGCCCTTGGCGCGGTCGCGGATCAACTTGTGGGTGTCGATCGCGTCCAGCGGGATCATGTCCACGATCAGCCCGGCCTTTTTCATTCGCACATGTTCCTGTGCCAGCGCGTCGTTTTCGGCCCGGATCGCGGCCTCGATCCGGGCACGGTCGCGGTTGGATTCGGCCGATTCGGTGATGGCGGCCGCCATCGGGCCGCGACGGCGAGGTTCGTCATCCTCGACCTTCCCCGTGGGGAAGGTTTCCGTTTCCTGCCCCTGGGGCAGTTCGATGTCGAACATGCGGCGCTTGCGGGTCATGCTGCATCCTCCAGTCGATCCCAGGCGGCAAGGGCGTGGGTTTTGAATTCCTCATAGGCCTGATCGAAGGTCGCCCGCGCCCGCCGCCAGGTGCCGCGGGTCATCTCGCGATAGTCGATCTCATAGACCGAGGACAGAAAGCGGCCGGATTGTTCGACCGCGCGGGTCAGTTCGATCGGGTGCTGCGCCATACGGTCGCCAAAAACCTGACTAAAGGCGCCCAGCATCGCCTGATGCAACTCGTTCGAAGGTTCGAACCGCGTCATCAGAAAGCGGATGTCGGCAAAGGCCTTGGGCAGGGCGATCTTCCCCGTGGGGAAGGCTTCGAACCCGTGGGCCAGATCCCCAAGCGCCTCGGCCAACTGCCCGATAAAACTGGTGGTGCTGTCGTATTCCCAGTAGCCGGGACCGGAAGGAATATAAAGCATGTCGGCCGCAAAGACCGCATTCATCGACTGATAACCGATGGCGGGCGGGCAGTCGAACAGGATCAGGTCATAGGCATCATCGGGCAAGGCGTCCAGGAACCGCGACACGGCGCCAAAGAAGGTCCATTCCGGGTTCAGGTGCCGATACTGGGCCGAGGCGAATTCGACGAAAGCCGCGTTGGCGCAGGACGGCACGATGTCGATGGTCGGCCAGGCGGTCTGGCGGATGAAGTCCTGGGTCCGCAGCGCGCCAAGGCCCATCGAAAGGATCGAGGTCGGCAGCTTGCGGCGGGGCAGGGCGGTCCCGCTTTCCGCCCCCGCGGCGGCCGAGTTCATCCGTTCGGTTTCCCGCTCCAGATCGCGAGCCATGATGCCCCAGACGGTCGTATCTTCGCTTACGTCGTTGAGCCCCATCGAATGGGTCAGCGTCGCCTGCGGATCAAAGTCCACCACCAGAATGCGATAGCCGTCCAGCGCGGCGGCATGGGCAAAGTGCAGCGCGACGGTCGATTTCCCCGCACCACCCTTGAAGTTGGCCACGGCGGCGCGGAAGGCGCGCTTGCCCGCCGGACGCGGCGGCATCAGGCTGCGCTTGCCCATGCGCAGGCGGCGGCGCAGTTCGTTCACCTCCTCAAGGCTGAACCAGCGCTGGCGGCCGTCCTCCTCGACTTCCCCGCCGGGAAGGTTCGGATCGGCGGCCAGCTTGCCGCGGAAGGTGGACTGATTCATGCGGAAGATCAGTTCCGACACCTCCCACGACGAAAAGCGCCGCAGGGTCTTTTCATTGGCGGGGCTGAAGGTCTGCTTGCGAATCCACCCCTGCATCTTGAGCGAGGTCGCCTGTAGCCGGGCCAAATCTTCGTGCGTATACATGTTGTGCCTGTTCATGGGGACGCAAATTCCGTTCGATCCGCAATCTACGCCGAATTTGCCTTCATGGCAAAAGCGTATTTCACTGGAACGGGAAATGCGGGAATTGGGCGAATTTTCGTTGCCGGGGCGCGAATCGGTTGATCGGATTTCGCGGCGGGGCAGGGGAAAGGCGGCCCCAGGATTGGGGGACAGACCTAGGCCATTCCACAACGGATTGGGGGACATCCGTGCCTTTTCAGGTGACATTCAGAACGTCCCCTAATACCTTTGATACCGATTTTCCTTCCTGGATCAGGACGGGATCGAGGACAGTTTCACAACAGGCTTGACAGAATCGAGGCGGTCAACGCTAATGCGGATAAGGCGGCGAAAAGCGTTGCGAAAAGAACCAGACGCACAACCGTCCCGAGGCGCCGCCATCGCGGCAAGATCAGCCGGACAACCGGCGCGCAGGAGCAGTGATGCAGGTGATCCGTCCCGTCGGCCGCGACGCTGCGGCGAAGAAATATGATATCCTGTCGGCGCTGATGGCCCATGCGCTGGCCGGTGACAAGCATCGGCAACGGCTGGTGTTGCGCTTCATGGCGCTGATAACGACCCGCTACAACTGGCAACGGAACGAACTGGCGATCGGCCAAGCCGAGATTGCGCGCCTGTGGTCTGTCGATGAACGCACCGTCAAACGGGAAATGGCGCGGCTGCGCGACCTCGGCTGGCTGGAGCTGAAGCGGGCGGGGGCGCGGGGCAGGGTGGCCGTTCACGGCATCTCGCTGGAACGGGTTCATCTGGATACGCGGGGTGCATGGGCGAACGTTGGCCCGGACTTCGTCGAACGGATGGGCGGGCAGGGCAGGGCGGAGGAATCGCCTACCGTGGTGCCGTTCCGGCGCCCGGCCGTTCAGGGCGAAGGTCTGTGGGCCGTTATCGCCCGCCGCCTGGCCGAGGAAGATGCGCAGACCTATTCGGCTTGGTTCGCCAGTCTTTCAGAAGCTGGTATCGAGGATGGCTGCCTGACGCTGCGTGCACCTTCGCGATTCCATGCGGCCTATGTTACCGGTCACCTGCTCGACCGCTTGCGGATGGCGGCGCGGCGGGTCGATGCGACGGTAACGGGGGTCCGGCTGGTGGTTACCGGCGGATAAGGGGTCTGCCGGCCACTGTTGGCGTATATTACCAACGGTATGAAGGCTTATACATGGCTGCGCGGAACGTTGTCCTGACTCGGACGTGAAAACCGCATTCAATGGCCCAAGACTGATTCCAAGGCTCTGCTGAACCGCTGGACGCGAGGACGTTTAACCCATCACCGAGAAGCTGGAGTCGGCGTTTATCTGTCGCTTGCGCGAATAGGTGGCCAGCGATATTTCGCGCCCGATCCGCTCCAATGGAAAGACGATGGGGTCGGCATCGTGGTCGTGGCCGCTCTCGCACCGGGTGATGAGATGCGTCATCAGCTTGCCCACCACGGGGGCGTTCTTGAACTGGTTGCCGCTGGTGCCGCAGGCCATGTAAAAGCCGGGCAGGTCCGACGTGTCATAGATCGGCAGCCAATCGTCCGACACGTCATACAGCGCCACCACCCCGGTCGCCTGGCCGGGAATCGCCATCTCCGGCAGGCGCTGCGCCATCCGCATGACGTTCACCGTCCATGCATCCGTAAAGCGGGTGTCGAGCGCGTCGGGGTTCTCTACCCATTCGCGCGGATCGCATTGCGGATCGGCCGAGCCGATGCAGATGCCGATCGGATCGGGACGGCCATAAACCTCGGTATCGCCGTCGGAGAACACCAGCCCGTCGCGCGCGAAGTCCATGTTGCGGGGGCCGGGGATATAGGCGACCTCCTGCCGGTTGGGGCGGGTGGAGATGCGCATCCCGTCGGTCACCCCCGCCATCCGGTTCAACCCCGAGGACCAGGGGCCGCCCGCGTTGACGACGATATCCGCCGCGATACGGCGGCCATCCTGCAACACCACACCCGCCGCGCGGCCAGTTTCACGGATCAGACCGGCCACCTGGGCATGGAACAGAAAGCGCGCCCCCGCGGCCTCGGCCGCCCATTGCAGGTTCTGCGCGGCCAGTTTCGGGTCGTTGACATAACCGCCCTGTGGAAAGAAAACGCCGCCCGCGATGGCGCCCCCGGTCGGTTCGCAGAATGCCGGATCGTCGGGGCGTTTCGCCGGAGCATAGCGGCTGAGATCGGCGCCGGGCAGGTAATCCAGGATTTCCTGCGCCGTGACATGACGATAGGGGCAGCCGATGCGGTCCATCATCGCGCAGACATTCGCCAGATGGCCGTTGGAATCTGCCTTCACCACCAGACAGCCGGTCTCGACATAACGCGCCAGAGGGCGGCCGTCCGCCAGCCCCAGATGGCCAGCCCAGTCCCGCCAATGCGCCCATCCTTCATAAGCCAGCGCACAGGATTCATAGACCGAGTAATAGGTGCGGATCACCGCCGAGGAATTCGAGGTCGAGCCATATCCAGCCTCGGGTCCCTTGTCGGTGACGGTGACCTGCCAGCCGGCGCGGGCCAGTTCGCAGGCGATGGAGCAGCCGATGATTCCGGCACCGATGACGACAGCGTGCGGCATGGGCAGATTCCCGTCGTTCGGGCACCCCTGCCGGAACAGGGGGCAGTTCTATCAACAGGTGAAAGGTTTCAACGAATCAGTTGATACTGTCAACAATCTGTGTTTCCGTCTGGTCACTTCAGAACGGGACAGGTGATGCGCATGCAGGCGGAAGATCAGGCCGAACCTGATGCCGACGGATTGCCGGTTGATCTGGGTATCCTGGGCGGGATGCTCAGCTGGTATTTCCGGGTCATCGAACTGCACCTGTCGCGCGATCTGAACGAGCATCTGGAAAATTTCGATATCGTCCGGGGCAAGGGAAAGATCCCGGTCCTTCTGCTGATTGCGCAGCATCCGGGCATTCGCGCCTCGGTCATCGCGGATGTCACCATGCTGAACAGATCGGTCATCGCCCGTATCCTCGACGGGTTCCAGCAGGCCGGCCTTGTGCGGCGTGAAATGTCTTTCGTGGACAACCGCGCGCTGGATCTGACGCTGACGGATGCAGGGATCGCGATGGCGGCGCGCATCCGCGAGATCATCACCCGACAGTCCGCGGCATTCTTTTCCTTCCTGCCGCCGCAGGACCACGACCGGTTGCTGGACATCCTGCGCCGTACCTATGTCCATCTGCACGAGACAAGGCCATGACCGACCGGGCGGCGATGATCCTTGGCGCGTCGCGGGGGATTGGCGCGGCGATCGGGCTGGAACTGGCCAGCCGGGGCTGGCGGCCGACGACGCCGCGCGACGCGTGAACCGTGCCGGGTTTGCCGGGCGGCCCCGATCAGCCTGCGGGTAAGTTTGCGACGGAACCCGCGCAAGACCGCTTTCAGGGGGCAGGTCCGTTGCTGCGATCCCGTTCAGCCATGATCCATTCGCCGAAAGCACGGGATTTCTCATTCTGTTCCGCGGCGGGTTTTTGCAGCAGGAAATACCCCCATTCGGAAATGACGGTGAGTTCGGACAGGCAGACAAGGTGCCCGGCCTCGAGGTCGGGACGGATCATGGACATTGGGCAAAGGGCGACGCCCTGCCCGGAAAGCACGGCGGCGCGGAGAAGGTTGAAATCCTCGAACACCGGGCCGGGGGGCGTCTGGCAGTCGGCAGCGCCAGCAAGGGTCAGCCATGCCTGCCAGCCCGACAGATCGGTGTCGTGCAAAAGCCCCAGCGCGGGAATTGTCTGCGCGGGATCGCCGGGTGCGCGACGGATGGCCAGCAGCGGGCTGCACACCGGCACGGAATCGCCGGGCAGGAAGGGTTTGACCTCCATGTCGGGGACGGTGGGCCGGCCGCGGGAAAAGACAAAGGCGAAGTCGGCATCGCGGAAGGTGACGTCCCGGCCGTGGATTGCATAGATGATGCGGATGTCGATATCGGGATGCAGGGTGCGGAACCGCGCCAATCGCGGGATCAGCCAGCACACCGCGACGGACGGGATGGCTGCAACCTCAAGAGGTTGAGAAATTTTGTGGTTTCGCACCCGATGGCAGGCTGATTTCATCTCTGCAAAAGACAGCGACAGGGCGCGGGCCAGCTCCTTTGCATGAGGCAGCGGCTGCGTGCGGTTTCCCTCGCGCGCAAAAAGGGGCGTGCCGAACCATTCCTCGAGCTGTTTGATCTGATGGCTCACCGCGCTTTGCGTCACGAACAGAGATTCCGCCGCCGCCCGGAATGAACCGGTGCGCACCACCGCCTCGAACGCGCGCAGGGCATTCAGCGAGGGAAGGTCGGCCATTGCCACCCCATGAGTTTTCCTCATCCTGATATGAGAAAGGGTCTTTTGACAAGAGACCGGGAAGGATCGACCATTCCCCTGCATCATTCACAGAGGACTGGGCATGGAACGAGAACGGCTTCAGAATTATGTCGGCAACGGCCAGAAGGCGGTGCCCACCTTTTCCGCGGCAGAGATGCAGCGCCGGCAAGATGCGGTCCGCGCCCATATGGCGGGGGCGGGGATCGACGCGGCGTTGTTCACGTCTTACCACAACATCAACTATTACGCCGATTTCCTGTATTGCCAGTTCGGGCGGCGCTATGGGCTTGTGATCGACCACGACAAGGCTACGACGATCAGTGCGGGTATCGACGGCGGCCAGCCGTGGCGGCGCAGCTTTGGTGGCAACATCACCTATACCGACTGGCAAAAGGACAATTATTTCCACGCATTGCGGCAGTTGACCGGCACCGCGCGGCGCATCGGGATCGAGTTCGACCATGTGAACATCGACCTTCTGACGCTGTTGAGATCCGAATTCCCCGACGTGGAATTCGTCGATATCGCCGCCCCCGCGATGCGGCTGCGGATGATCAAGTCACCCGAAGAGATCGCCCATATCACCAAGATGACCGCCATCGCCGATCTGGGCGGCGCGGCCTGCGTCGAGGCGATCGCCGTCGGCGTCCCCGAACATGAGGTCGCGCTGCATTCGACCGCCGCCATGGTGCGCGAGATCGCGCGCGTCTGGCCCGATGGCGAACTGCTGGATACCTGGACCTGGTTCCAGTCGGGCATCAACACCGACGGCGCCCACAACCCCGTCACCTCGCGCCGGATCGAACGGGGCGACATCCTGTCGCTGAACTGTTTCCCGATGGTTGCCGGCTATTATGTCGCCCTGGAACGCACCCTGTTCGCGGAAGAAGCCAGCGACGAGCATCTGCGCCTGTGGGACATCAACTGTCAGGTCCATGACCGCGGAAAGGAACTGCTGGTGCCGGGCAATCGCTGTTCGGACATCGCGCGCGAACTGAACGAGATCTATGCCGGCCACGGGCTGCTGCAATACCGCAGCTTTGGCTATGGTCACAGCTTCGGCGTGCTGTGCCATTATTACGGCCGGGAGGCCGGGCTGGAACTGCGCGAGGATTGCGACACCGTTCTGGAACCCGGCATGGTCGTGTCGATGGAACCCATGATCACCATCCCCGACCACCTGCCCGGTGCCGGCGGCTATCGCGAACACGATATTCTGGTCATCGAGGAAGGCGGCAATCGCAACATCACCGGTTTTCCCTATGGGCCCGACCACCTGATCGTGAAGTCGGCCTGACCGACCGGTTCCCATCCCGCGCACGAGGCCCGACGGCCCCGCACGAGGGGCCGTCAGCAAACCGCAAACCAACAAGGGAGGAAACCATGAGGAAATGCCTTGCACTCGGCACGGCCCTGACCTTCGCTGCGGCGGCCGGTCACGCCGAAAGCATCACCATCATTTCCTGGGGCGGCACCTATAGTCGCAGCCAGGTCGAGGCTTATTACAAGCCCTTCACGGCCCAGACCGGCATCAACATCGTCGCGGTTGACAGCGACAACCCCGCCGTCCCCGCCAAGGCGCAGGTCGAGGCGGGCAACGTCACGGCGGACGTGGTGGATATCGAATATGCCGACGCGATCCGCCTGTGCGACGAAGGCGCGCTGGAAGAGATCGACCCCGCCGCCCTGCCGCCCGCCCCAGACGGCACCCCTGCAACCGAGGATTTCCTCCCGCAGGGGCTGAGCGATTGCGCGGTGGGCTCGATCGTCTTTTCGACCATCTTCGCCTATGACGAGATGAAATTCCCCGGCGAGAAGCCACAGACCATCGCGGATTTTTTGGATACCGCGAAATTCCCCGGCCGGCGCGGGCTGAAGCGGGTGCCCAAGGCCATGCTGGAAATGGCGCTGATGGGCGATGGCGTGCCGGCATCGCAGGTCTATGAGGTGCTGGCCACGGACGAAGGCGTGGACCGCGCCTTCGCCAAACTGGACAGTATCCGCGGCGATATCGTCTGGTGGGAATCGGGCGCACAGGCCCCGCAACTGCTGGCCGATGGCGAGGTGGTGATGACCGCCGCCTATAACGGCCGGATCTTCAACGCCGCCGTGGCCGAGGACAAGCCGTTCCACATCGTCTGGGACGGGCAGGTTTATGAATACAACCTGTTCGCCATCCCCAAGGGCGCCCCCAACCCCGATGCCGCGCTCGAGTTCATCAAGTTTGCCACCGACACCCAGCGGCTTGCCGATCAGGCGCGCTGGATCAGCTATGGCCCCGCCCGCAAATCCTCGGCGCCGCTGGTCGGTGTTTACTATGACGGCAAAACCGAAATGGCCCCGCAGATGCCGACCAATCCCGAGAACATGAAAAACGCGCTGGCCTCGTCCTACGATTTCTGGGTCGATCACGAGGGCGAGTTGACGGAACGCTTCAACTCCTGGCTGGCGGGTGGCTGAGAGGCATTGACGCCGCCGAGGCCCGGCGGCGACGCGAAACCTTGTGAGAGGTTCGCGGGGATTGCGGATCGACCGCCCGGCAGAATTGGTGAAGGGCAGGGGGGCGTTCGTGTTGCGCTGGACCGGGATCATATAGTCCCACCATCGCGTGATGTGAGGCGGACGGGGTCGATCCTGGCGCACAACTGATCGCGGAGGGTCTGGCTGGGGCCTTCCGCGAGTTCACCGAAGTCCATGCTCCGGAAGAAGAACTGGCTGGGGGCGCCGCTGACCGCGAAATCCCCGCGCCAAGGGTGCCAGATCAAGGGCAACATCAACCACCAGCGCGAGGGGATCTACCACACGCCGTGGTCATCCGCTCATCCATCTGGATAAGCTGAACTTCTGGATGCCTGCACTGCTGACAAGGGGACTATTTCCCAAGCTTTTCGGGACGCCCAAGACCGGGGAACTGGCTTGGGTCGCTTACACTCAGGATGCCGGCTGACAGATGTAACAGTGGCAAGAAATGCAAGTGTAATTTTTTACACTTCGGTGCTGCCGATGTGATTCCAAAAACCGGACCGCTTGGATGGTCGAAATCAGGCCACCAAAGCTCGATCTTCTTACCTCGATCATCAAGGATCACATCCGGGAGCTGGAACGGCGGGGTCAGGCAGTGTTCGTGCGGCTGGCGCATCCACCGGACCATGCGCAGGCTGACTTCGGCGAGGTGATGGTCAGGATTTCCTTCTGATTCTGTCCGGGTCGCTATGGTATATAAGTGCTGTCAGGTGGGGCTTCCCAACCCGTCGTCAGCGTCCGCCGGCCGGATCATTCCGTCATGGCCTTGTATCCGGTGCCGGGCTGCACTGCCAGACAGGGAATCGAACGCGGTGGATCAAGACAAGGTCTCCGGTGTGATCGCAACATTCGCCGATGCGGGGCGGGTGCAACCTTGGGAGAGGGGGCCGGCGGGGATGCCGCCCCTGCGCATCACAGGGGGAGAAAATGTTGGCGATGAAACGAAAGGTCGATCCGATCACGCTGTCCGTGGTCCGGGGCGTTCTGAAAACCACGCAGCGGGAAATGACGCTGGAACAGACCGCGCGCAGTTCGGTTTTCAACCTTGCGCATGATTATTCGACGGCGCTGTTCAACAGCACGCCCGAAATGATCCTGCAAGGGCAGGACATCCCGTTTCATCTGGGCAGTCTGATCCCCGCGATGAAATCCGTCGCCAAATTCCTTGAAGGCGACATCCACGAAGGCGACCTGATCCTGCATAACGATCCGGCCTATGGTGGCAGTGACCTTTGACCGTCAGGCAGAAAGCTCGACTTTGGTCAGCAGTCTGGTACGCATGGGCCGCTCTCGCGCCGGGCCGGGGCTTTCATAAAGTGGCGAATATCGGACACTTCGCTTACCCCCCTTTCGGTCGCTGAAGGATGCGGCTTTTCGGTCCGCTACCTTCGCGCCAGTTCCGGGACAGGTTCGGGCAGACACCGTTCACCTTCCGGACACTGACGCGCCCGAGGGCAAGGGACGGCGCGACTGCCGATTTGCCCGACATTTCCGATTAGATCCGGCCTCTTGTCCGGCATAGGCCTTCCCGCAGGTGTTGCGCTTGATCCGGCTGATCGTCTCGGGTGCCATCCGGCTTTTGACGGCCTGCCGTCCATCTCACCCACCCGGTCAGCGATGCAGTGCAGTCCTGAACGAACCGGCAGGGTAAAAATACTGCCTCGCGCTGCGAACCTTTCCCGCCGGAGCGCATCTAATCAGGGGACTGGTCAAGTCGGCCCGCAAATCCCGGAGGTGAATCAGATGTCACGATATCCATTCCTTGCTGCGGCGATCAT
>JAUNUO010000106.1:4993-9385 GCA_030538135.1 Paracoccus sp. (in: a-proteobacteria) | reverse complement strand
GCATCCTCGCCCTCGCGCAGTTCCCCGACCACGTTCGACACGATATGCATGACGTGGCTGTAACGTTCGATAATGAACTGTTCGGTCGGACGCACCGTGCCGATCCTGGCGACCCGGCCCACATCGTTGCGGCCCAGATCCAGCAGCATCAGATGTTCGGCCAGTTCCTTCTGATCCGCCAGCAGATCGGCCTCCAGCGCGCGGTCCTGATCGGGGGTCTCGCCGCGCGGGCGGGTGCCGGCGATGGGGCGGATCGTCACCTCGCCATCGCGCAGGCGGACGAGGATTTCAGGGCTGGCGCCGACGATCTGGAACCCACCCATGTTCAGAAAGAACATGAAGGGCGACGGGTTGGTGCGGCGCAGGCTGCGATACAGCGCAAAGGGCGGCAGCGGAAAATCCATCCGCCAGCGTTGCGACGGCACCACCTGAAAGATGTCACCGGCGCGGATATATTCCTTGGCGCGTTCGACCGCGGCCAGATAGTCGGGCTTGGAAAAATTGCTGACGGGTTCCCCCACCCTGGCGTCATGGCCAAGGGCGCGGGGTTCGTTCGGCTGACGGTCCAGCAACCGCAGCGCCTCCATCACCCGTTCGGCGGCCTGTGCATAGGCGGCGCGGGCAGGCAGCGCCGGATCATGCCACGCGGGCGCGCAAAGCGTTACCTCGCCCTTGACGCCATCCAGCACCGCCACAACTGAGGGCCGCAGCAGCATCGCATCCGGCAGGTCCAGCGGATCGGGGTTCACATCGGGCAGATGTTCCACCAGCCGGATCATGTCGTAACCGAGATAGCCGAACAGACCCGCCGCCACCGGCGGAATGCCCTCGGGCATGTCGATGCGGCTTTCGGCGATCAGCGCCCGCAGGCTGTCCAGCGGCGGGCGGTCATCCACCACGAAATCGTCGGAAAACCGCGCCTGCCGGTTCAGCCGCGCGCTATTGCCGCGACAGTCCCAGATCAGATCCGGCTTCATCCCGACGATGGAATAACGCCCCCGCACCTCGCCGCCCGTCACCGATTCCAGCATGAAGGACAGGGGCTGCGCCTCGGCCAGTTTCAGCATCAGGCTGACCGGCGTATCCAGATCGGCGGCCAGCCGCAACGTCACCAACTGGTTCCGGCCAGACTGCCAGCCGCGTTCAAAGGCGGCGAAATCGGGCGAGAGATCCATCATTGAACCTGCGTGTGGACAGAATTGATGACGTTCTGGTTCAGCGTCACCCCGGCCTGAGTCTGCACGGCGCGGGTAAAGTAATCGAACACGTCCTGTTGCAGCGACCGCTGCGCCTGCATACGCACGGCATCCACGACCGGCCCGGCCTGTTCAGCGGACAGATCGGGGGCGTGAACGGCATCCAGCGTCACCAGAAACACCCGGCCCTGCGCATCTGCGATTTCCGTGTCGCCGATCTGCGCGATGCGGAAGGCGCGGGCGATGACGTCGGGCGGCACGCCGTCGATCCAGCCGTCGCGGCCCATGTTCTGCTGCGTGGTGCCGGTCGGCGGTGCAGGGGGTGCGGCATCCTCGGCATTGCCGTTCAGACCATTTGCGGGGGGCGCTGTCTTTGCTGCGACGGCGGCCAGGCGGTCCTCGTCGGCCTGTTCCAGCAACAGCCGGTGAATTTCGGCCTGACGCCAGTCGGCCAGAACCTCGTCCGCCACCTCGTCATAGGGGCGCAGCGTCGGCGGCACCACCTGATCGAGCCGCAGCGCAAAGACGCCGCCATCGTCCAGTTCGAACAATTGCGGGAAATCGTCGGCGGCGACCTGTCCCGCCTGTTCGCGGAAGGCGGGATAATTGGCGATGGTGCCGTGATCGTCGCCGGTGAAGCCTTCGGTCCAGTCGATCTGACCCGACTGCATTTCGTTTTCCTGCGCCGCATCCTCAAGCGATGCGCCGGATGCAAGGCTGTCCTCGATCGCGGCCGAACGGTCGGCGATGACACGGCGGGCGCGGTCGGCTGCGGCCTCGCCGCGCAGGTCGGGTTCGGCCTGTTCAAAGCTGATATTGCGCGGGTCGAGGATCGCGTTCATCGAAAACAGCGCCGGGCCAAGCGGGGTGTCGATCGGCCCCACCACTCCGGGGCCGTCCAGCGCAAAGACGGCCTCGCCCGCGGCGCCAAGCTGATCCAGCGTCACCTCGCCCAGGTCGATGTCGTCCAGCGTCAGCCCGCGCTGCGCCACCAGTTGGGCGAATGTCAGGTCGCCCGAATCCAGCAACGCCTTGGCCCCGCTGGCCGCCTCGGCCGAAGGCATCACCAGCCGTTCGACCATGCGCCGTTCGGGCTGCTGAAAATCGCTGATGCGCGACTGATACAGATCGCGCAATGCGGCCTCGTCCAGTTCGACGGTCTCGGCCAGCATGTCCGGGGTCAGCCAGATATAGCTGATCTTGCGGATTTCCGGCGCGGTAAAGCGGGCGGTATTGGCCTGATGCCAGGATTGCAGCGTGGCCTGATCCGGGTCTTCGATGGCATGGGGCAGATCGGCCGCCGTCAGTTCGCGCCAGGTGAAATCGCGGGTTTCCAGAATCCAGCCGGCGGTGCGGGTCACCATCGGCTCGGGCGCGACAATGCCGCCGGCGACGGCGCGTTGCAGGATCATCCGCGCCTCGTCTTGGCGCACCTCACGTTCGAAATCGCCCTCGGTCAGCCGTTCGCGGCGCAGCAGGTCGGCATAGGCGGCGCGGTCAAAGCTGCCGCTGGGGCTGCGAAAGGCGGGCACGGCGGTGATCGTTTGCGCGATGCGTTCGTCGCCCACGGACAGGCCGATCCGGCGCGCCTCTTCGGCCAGGGCGGCGGCGGCGAACAACTGCCCCTGCACCGCCTGCGGCAGACCCATGGCCTGCGCCTGCGTCATGGTGACATGCTGTCCGCTCTGCTGGGACAGGTTGTTGAGTTCCGACCGCAGGCTGCGGACATATTGATCGGCGGTGATCTCGGTCTCGCCGACCTTGCCGACCGCGCTGGACCCGCCCGAGAAACTGGTCACGCCAAAGCCCCCCAGACCCAGCACCATGAGTCCCATAAGAACCCAGACGATGGAGGATTTGCCGTGGGTGCGCAGGTTCTTCATCCCAGCCTCTTGCCGTTGTCCAACTTACCGGGGTTCTTTAGGGCGATGCCGCCGCCATCACAAGCCCGGCCTCAGGCACGGAACTGTGACAGCCGGTCGGCCAGCGCGGCAATGCCATCGCAGTCGATATTGGCATAGGCGATGCGGAAATGCCGTTCGCCGTCCGCATCATCGCCCGGCATGAACATCGTTCCCGGCAGCGACAGCACCCCGGCCTCGCGCACCAGAAGCGGCGCCAGATCGGCCGAACTTGTCTTGAACGGATGTTCGATCCACGCGAAATAGGCCCCGCAGCTTTTCAGCGTCCAGCCCGGCAGCCTGTCCAGATGGTGAATGCAGGCCAGACGGCGGCGCAGGATTTCATCCCTTTCCCCCGCCAGCCAGTCGCCCAGATGGCGCAGCCCGTAAACCGCGCCGACCTGCCCCATCTGCCCGGCGCAGATCGCCACCGTATCCAGCCATTTTTCGACCTGCACCATCCGGTCCGGCGCGGCGATGATCGCGCCGGTGCGATGCCCGGTCAGGCGATAGCTTTTGGAAAAGGAATAAAGCTGGATCAGCGTTTCATCCCAGCCCGGCAGGGTCAGCAGATCATGCGGCGGCTCGCCCCTGACGGATGCGAGGCTGTGGAAGTCGCGATAGGTCTCATCCAGAATCAGCGCCAGCCCGTGTTCGCGCGCCAGATCGTAAAAGGCGCGGATCAGCCCGGCGGGATATTCCGCCCCGGTGGGGTTGTTCGGCGTCACCAGAACGATGGCCCGTGTCCGGTCCCCGATTAGCGCACGGGCAAGATCGGGCCGCGGCAGCATGGTCTTGTCGCAGGGCAGCGGGACGGCGCGGATGCCGCTGATGTCCAGCCACATCTTATGATTGAAATACCACGGCACCGGCAGGATGATCTCGTCGCCCGGACCGGCCAGCGTCGCTATGGCGGCGCAGAACGCCTGATTGCACCCTTGCGTGATGGCGATATTCGCCGCATCGACGGGGGCGCGATAGAACGCCGTCCAGTCCTCGGCCAGCGCCTGCCGCAGGTCGTCATTGCCCAGAACCGGCCCATACAAATGCGCGGCATCATCGTTCAGCGACGCCTGGGCCATGGCGCGGCGCAGATCGTCGGGCGGCGGCAGGGCGGGCGCGGCCTGACTGACGTTCATCAACGGGCGATCCGGCGGAAAGTGGACCCCGGCCAGCCAGCGCCGCGCCTCCATCACCGGGGGGCTGAAGGTCGAGGCGACAGTGCGGTTGATCGGGATCATTCAGTTCCCCTGCGCAGGGGCCAGCCGGTCGAGGGCGGGCGGAGTGGACAGATC
>JAUNUO010000106.1:2365-4893 GCA_030538135.1 Paracoccus sp. (in: a-proteobacteria) | reverse complement strand
GGTGCCTCGGGTCGCGACAGGGCGGGCGCGGCATCCTGCGGCATCACCGGGGCGGGCGCGCGGTCGGGTGCCGGCGCAACCGGGGCCATGGGCTCGGGCGCAGAGGGCTGATCGCCCGCATCCGCCGCCACCGTCGCCGGGGCGTCGTCGGCATCGGGGGCCGTGGGTGCCAGTTCGGGCGCACGAACCTGCGGCAGTTCCATCGGCGCGGGTGCGGCCGGCGGCCCATCGGGACCACGCCCGAATTCGGACCCGGCGGGCATGGCCAGATCCTCGGGCCGGGATTCGGGGGCGCGCGCGGCAGAAGCCTCAGGCGCGACGGGCGACGGCTCGTCGGGCGCCGGGGCCGGTTCCACGATGGCGGGCGGCGATGGCATGGATTCGGGCGCGCCGCTTTCCGGCCGCTCGGGCAAGGGCGTGGCCAGCGACAGCGCCGCCAAAGCCAGCGCGCCAACCAGCAGTCCCTGTCCCAGCCCCGCCGCAAATCCCTTTGCCATCTGCCCGCCGTCTTATGTTTCTTTGTCCGGTCCAAACGGCCGGGGTTGACCCCCCGCCGCCGGATGGACCATCTATAGCGGGTCATTTTCGCGGGGGAAACAACCCCCGGCACGAGGTCCGCCATGAACCAGTCACCGCGCATCCTGCTGATCGACAATTACGACAGCTTTACCTGGAATCTGGTGCATTATCTGGGCGAGGCGGGGGCGCAGGTCGATGTCCGCCGCAACGACTCGCTCGGCGTGGAACAGGCGCTTGCGCTGAAGCCGGACGGAATCGTGATCTCGCCCGGGCCCCGCGATCCGGCGCAGGCGGGCATCTGCCTGCCGCTGATCAGGGCGGTGGCGGAAACGCGCATCCCGCTGTTGGGGGTCTGCCTTGGCCATCAGGCCATCGGCGAAGCATTCGGCGGCCGCATCATCCCCGCCCACCGCATCCTGCACGGCAAGGTCGATGACATGATCCACGACGGCACCGGCATTTTCACGGGCCTGCCCTCGCCATTGCGGGCGACGCGCTATCATTCCCTGACCGTTGCGCCCGACAGCCTGCCCAATGTCCTGCGCGTCACCGCGCGGGCGGGCGACGGCACGATCATGGGCGTGATCCATACCGATCTGCCCATCGAAGGGGTGCAGTTCCACCCCGAATCCATCGCATCCGAACACGGCCACGCCATGATTACGACCTTCCTTGGCCGCTGCACCCCCCGGCAGGAGGCCGCATGACGCCCGCAGATATCCGTCCCCTCATCGGCCTTGCGGCCACCCGCCCGCTGACCGGGACCGAGGCCGAGGCGGCCTTTGGCGCGCTGTTCGACGGCGCGGCGACCCCGGCGCAGATCGGCGGGCTGTTGATGGCGCTGCGCGTGCGGGGTGAAACGGTCGATGAAATCGCCGCCGCCGTCCGTTCCATGCGCGCCCGGATGAACCCGATCACCGCACCTGCCGGGGCCATCGACATCGTCGGCACCGGCGGCGACGGCAAGGGCACGCTGAACATTTCCACCGCCACGGCCTTCGTGGTCGCGGGCGCGGGTGTGCCGGTGGCGAAACACGGCAACCGCAACCTGTCGTCGAAATCGGGCGCGGCAGATGCTCTGGTGCATATGGGCATCAACGTCATGGGCGGCCCGTCCGTGGCGCAGCAGGCGCTGAGCCGTGCGGGCATCTGCTTCATGATGGCGACGATGCACCACCCGGCGATGCGCCATGTCGGGCCGCCGCGCGCCGAACTGGGCACGCGGACGATCTTCAACCTGCTGGGGCCGCTGACCAACCCCGCCTCGGTCCGGCACCAGTTGACCGGCGCGTTTTCACGCGACTGGATCAGGCCCATGGCCGAGGTGCTGCGCGATCTGGGGTCTGAATCCGTATGGCTGGTGCATGGCGGCGACGGCACGGACGAGCTGTCCATCGCCGGCGAAAGCTGGGTCGCGGCGCTGGAAGGGGGCAAGGTGCGGGAATTCACCGTCCACCCCGACGACGCGGGCCTGCCCGTCCACCCGTTCGAGGCGATCATCGGCGGCGAGCCGGCGCAAAACGCGGCGGCCTTCCGCGCCCTGCTGGACGGGGCGACCGGCGCCTATCGCGACGCGGTGCTGTTGAATGCCGCCGCCGCGCTGCTTATCGCCGGCAAGGCCGCGGACCTGCGCGACGGGGCGGCGCGGGCTGCCGAATCCATCGACAGCGGCGAGGCCAAGGCAAAACTGGCCGCCCTGGCCGAGGTGACCGGCCCGCCAGACGCATGATCCCGCCCGCCGCCTGGGCGCATCTGCCTTTTTTCCAGGACGACTGGCCCGCGATCCGCGACCGGCTGAAAGGCGCGACCGGCTGGTTGCCTGGACCGGTGCAGATCTTTGCCGCGCTTGAGACCACGCCCCCCGACCGCACCCGTGTCGTGATCCTTGGGCAAGACCCCTATCCCACGCCGGGCCATGCCAACGGGCTGGCCTTTTCGGTCACGCCCGAAACACCCCTGCCCCGGTCCCTGTCCAATATCTTCCGGGAATTGCGCGACGATCTTGGCAC
>JAUNUO010000106.1:0-2265 GCA_030538135.1 Paracoccus sp. (in: a-proteobacteria) | reverse complement strand
CTCGTCGATCTGCGGACCATAGGCGCGGCATTGCGCCTTGGCCGCCGCGACCGCGCCGGGGGCCGCGGCCATATAGGGGGCGATCTCGGCCTCGATGGCGCCATCCAGCGTCTCAGGGGCGACCACGCGACTGACGAGGTTCAGCCGTTCCGCCTCGGCCGCGCCGAACAGCCGGGCGGAAAAGAACACCCGCCGCGCCTTGTCCTCGCCCATGCGGGCCAGAACATAGGGACCGATGGTGGCGGGAATCAGACCCAGCCTGACCTCGGTCAGGCCAAAGGTCGCCGTATCTGCCGCGATCACCACATCACTGACCGCCATCATGCCGACACCGCCGCCAAAGGCATTGCCGTGGACGCGGGCAATCAGCGGCTTGGGTAGCGTATTCAGGGCATTCAGCATCATCGCCAGATTGCGCGCCCCCGCCGCGCGGGTTTCGGCATCGGCGGCGATCTGTTCGCGCATCCAGCCCAGGTCTCCGCCTGCGCAGAACGACTTGCCCTCGGCGGCCAGAACCACGGCGCGCACCGCAGGATCGTCGCCCAACTGTTTCGCGGCCTGCGTCAGGTCCGCAATCATCTGTGCCGACAGCGCGTTATGTTTGTCCGCCCGCGCCAGCCACAGGGTGGCCACGCCGCGCGCATCGGTGTCGATTCGGATTGTTTCAAACAACTGTTTTCCCCCAGAAACGAATTCCCGCCGAAAATCCGGTCAGCCGCGCAGGGATCGCGCAAATTCGGCGGCGCGGGCGATTACGCCCATGTCCAGCCCGGTGTCATAGCCCGCCGCCGCCAGATGCGCGGCTACCGATTCGGTGGCGACATTGCCCTGCGCGCCCGGCGCATAGGGGCAGCCGCCCAGCCCGCCCACCGCCGTGTCGAACACGCGGATGCCGCGCGCAAGGCTGGCGTCGATATTGGCCAGCGCCCGGCCCGCCGTATCGTGATAATGCCCGGCCAGACGATTGGCCGGCACCTCGTCCAGAACGGCGGACAGCATGGCGTCGATGGTTTCGGGCCGCCCCTGCCCGATGGTGTCGCCAAGGCTGATCTCGTAACAGCCCATGTCGCGCAGTGCCGCCGCCACACGGGCCACGTTTGCGGGCGGCGTCGGGCCATCGAAGGGGCAATCCGTCACCACGGAAACATAGCCGCGCACCGGAATGCCGTCAGCCTGCGCCGCCTCGGTGACGGGGCGAAAGCGCTCCAGACTTTCGGCGATGGTGGCGTTCAGGTTGGCCTTGCTGAACCCTTCCGAGGCGCTGGCAAAGATCGCCACCTCATCGGCGCGGGCGGCACGGGCGCCCTCGTATCCCTTCATGTTCGGGGTCAGCACGGCATAGCTGACGCCCGGCGCGCGGGTGATGCCCGCCATCACCTCGGCGGCGTCCCCCATCTGCGGCACCCATTTCGGGGAAACAAAGCTGGTGACCTCGATCCGGCGAAAACCGGCCTGTGACAGCAGATCAACCAGCGCGATCTTGTCCGCCGCCGGGATCAGCCGCTTTTCGTTCTGAAGCCCGTCGCGCGGACCCATTTCAAAGATTTCGACATCAGGCATCGGGCACCTCGTAGAAATCGCGATCAAACATGCCGCCGCCTTCGCGGGTCAGGGCACGGGCGCAGGCGGGGCGGGTCTGCATCCGGTCCCACCAGGCGGCAACGGCGGGGTAGTCATCGGCGCGCAGAAAGTGGAACAGCGACCGGACGTTGAATCCGAACATGCAGTCCGCCGCCGAAAAGCCGCCGCTCAGGATATGGTCGCGCCCGGTCAGGCGGGCGTTCAACGCCCGGGCGGTCACCGCCAGACGTTTCGTTTCCAGCTTGATGAAGGGCGCCGACCGGGCGCTTTCTGGCCGGATGAAGTTATACTGGATATTCAGGTTCTGGATGCAGATGCCCTGCGTTTCCGCAAAATGCAGCCATTGCAGGAAATCGGCGCGTTCTGCATCGCCCGGCGCGGGGGCAAGCCGGCCCTGAGTTTCGGTCAGCAGTTGGATGATCGCGCCGGATTCGAACAGCGCGGTGCCGTCCAGTTCCAGCGCCGGCACCTTGCCCGCAGGGGATCGCGCCAGATGATCGGGGTCGCGCAGGCTGCCGTCGGTGAAATCATAGGCGGTCAGGTTGTAATCCAGCCCCAGTTCCTCAAGCAACCACAGCACCCGAAAGCTGCGCGAGCCGGGCGAATGATGCAGGCGGATCATGCCGCCGCCTCGGTATCGTCTTCCAGACGGATCAGCGGCGCGCCCGCCTCGACCTGATCGCC
>JAUNUO010000105.1:5226-9587 GCA_030538135.1 Paracoccus sp. (in: a-proteobacteria) | reverse complement strand
CCGCCCGACCATTTCATCGCGCTGGCCACCATGTCGTCGATCAGACGGTGTTCATAGGTGATGCCGGCGGCCTTGAATTTATCGGCAAATTCGGCGTCGAATACTTCCTGGAACAGATCCTTGAAGCGGCCGTCATAGGCTTTCAGAATGGTGTTCTTGGTGGACAGATAGACCGGATAGCCGCGCGCCAAGCCATAGTTCATCGAGGCGCGGGCAAAGTCGCGGATCGATTCGTCAAGGTTGTACATGGCCATCGCCACGCCGGCGCTCGGCGCCTGGAACACCTCGTGTTCGATGGTCTCGCCATCTTCACCGACGAATTTGATCATCAGCGTGCCCTTGCCGGGGAAGCGGAAATCGGTGGCCTTGTACTGATCGCCGAACGCATGACGGCCGACGATGATCGGCTGGGTCCAGCCCGGCACCAGACGCGGCACGTTCTTGCAGATGATCGGCTCGCGGAAGATCACGCCGCCCAGAATGTTGCGGATGGTGCCGTTGGGCGACTTCCACATTTTTTTCAGGCCGAATTCCTCGACGCGGGCTTCGTCTGGGGTGATGGTGGCGCATTTCACGCCGACGCCGTGTTCCTTGATCGCATTGGCCGCGTCGATGGTGATCTGGTCGTCGGTGCGATCACGTTCCTCGATGCCCAGATCGTAATATTTCAGGTCGATGTCCAGATAGGGCAGGATCAGTTTCTGCTTGATGAAGTCCCAGATGATCCGGGTCATCTCGTCGCCGTCCAATTCGACGACCGGATTTGCTACCTTGATCTTCGACATCGTGTTCCCCCTTCGGTTCAGGATTCGCTGGCGTTGCTATAGCGGATTCGTTCCCGGATGGAAAGCGTTGTATGCGATTGTATGCATTACCGTCCCGCATCTGCCGGACAACCGCCCGTTGCCGACGAATAAGCGCCGGATCGCACCTCGTCGCGTCCGCGTTATCAGTATTCTCCGACGGATTATCGCAGAACCATCAGGCATTTTGCCAGGCCCTACCTGAAAAAGGGCCGCGCCTTTTCCGCCAGCCAGTCCCACAGGGCCGGGGCGCCGCGGGCGATCTTGTGTCCAACCCGGGCTTCAAGCTGTTCCCAGGTGACACCGAATTCCGCCCATGTTCCGCCCTCGGCCGCGATATTCAGCCAGACCGGCTGCGCCCGGTCCAGCGCCCCAGCAAAAAGCGAGTCGGGCGTTTCGGCCGCCTCGAACTCGTCCCACAAGGCACGAAATTCGGACGCCTGCGGTGCGGGCAGCAAGCCGAACAGCCGGTCCGCCGCCCCCTGTTCGGCGCTGATCCGCGCGGCACTGCCATGTGCCAGCCCGCCGTCCGAATGGATAGGTACGTCGCCGGTATCCACCTCGACCAGATCATGCAAAATCAGCATTCGTATTACGCGGCCGATGTTGACGTCCCGTTCTGCCAGATCGGCCAGAACCAAGCCATAAAGCGCCAGATGCCAACTGTGTTCAGCACTGTTTTCACGGCGCCCGGAATGGATCAGCCCGGCCCGAAGCACGGATTTAAGCCGATCCGCCTCGGCCAGAAAACGCAGTTTCCGGCCAGGATCGCCCGTCACCATGCGCCCGTTCAGCAGGTCGTTGGCCGCCGCCATGGCCTCGGGCCATTCATGGTGAAGGCGCGCCGCACGCCCACGCGTCATGTTATCCCGCACGATCTCCAGATGATCCGGCCGCGGATGGGGCGACAACAGCACCTGAAACAAAGGTTGCACATGATCCATCCGCTTGGCGATCCGCGCGTCCGGCGTCTGCCCGGACTCGAATTCGTGCCAGAGATGCAACAGGGCATCACCACCGGGCAGCAAACCGAACAACCGCAGCGCCGCGGCCTGTTCCGCCTTGGCAAGGGCCGCATGGTCGTGATCGAGATGGATCGGATGATCGCCCACGTCGATCTCGACCAGATCATGCAGCAGAATCATGGCGATCGCGCGGTCGCTGGCACCGAACATCATCGCATACAGCGCCACGTGCCAACTGTGTTCCGCGCTGTTTTCCTCGCGCGATCCGTCCATCAGAACATTGGCGCGATGGACCGATTTCAACTGGTCAGCCTGCGACAGAAAATCGAAGCGTCGAGATAGGTCCATATGATGCTGCCCCCCTGTCGTCAGTCGCCGGAACACAAGGTGGTCACGGCCTGCGTGCGCGATCTAACGCAGGTTCAGCCGGCAGGACAATGGCGGGAAGTCACGGCTGCGGCACTCCCAGCACCGTGGCAAGCCCCGTGGTCGAAAAGCCCGCCTGAACCGCCGCGCCATCCGGGCTCGACCAGATCAGGGCCGCCCCTCGCGCCGCCATGAGGGCATCAAGATATCCCTCCGGCATCGCCAGTCGCGCAATGCAGCGCGTTTCGGTGCAAAAGGCCAGCGGCCCTGACAAGGGCGGACCATCGGCCGCGGCGAGGGTAACCCCGGCGGCAATCCCCACGGTCGTTTGAACGACAACCTCGATCCCGTTGTCGGGGTGCCATTCACCATCGCTGGCCGGACCCTGCATCAACAATACGGCGACAATATTGCGCCCGTCTTGCGAAACAAGATCCCGCTTGACCGAACAATGCCCCAACTGGTCGGGCCGCAGGCTGACGCAATCAAAGGACCAGTCGCCATAGGCCACGATGCGGCGAAACACCGGCGGGTTGTCATCCTGACGCAGGGCAAGGTGGAGGGGCTGCGGTGTGGGCGCCGGCGGTATGGCGGGAATTTGCGGCGATGAAGGATCGGCGGCATCCATCGCCTCGACGACAACCTGGGGCGCCGAAAGATCGGGGCCCGGATGACTTCTGGACGCCTCGGCATTCTGCGCCTGAACCGGCGCGGAAACCGCGAACAACAGGCCGGCCGCCGCCGCTGCAATTGTCACGCGCATCTTAGTCAAACGTATAGCTGGCACCAACTGCCGCCCCCACATCACCCGCGCCATAGGTCATCCCCCCCGAAAATCGCCATTTCTCGTTATTGCTGACATAGCCTGCGCCAACGGCCATGCTGGTTGCGCCCTTGAACGAGCCAAGCCCGAAACCGATGGACAGCTTGTCGGGCGATGGTCGTAACGGACCATCGACAGCGCCATGGCCGAAGCGATGCCACCGTTGGCTTCACGCCGGTTCTGGGTGATCTGTTCACCCTGCGCCCCGACCTGCACGGCCAGATCGTAAAGCTGGCCACCGGTCACGGCCTCGGTTGAACCTGCCGCAACGCGACCCGGCCCCACATTCGAAATGATCGCCGGTGCGTCGTTCCCCTTGCGGCCAAGAACATAGTTGGACGAACCATCTGCGTGCCACGATCCCGGCAGGCGGTCGCGGTTGTCCGCGACCTCGGCCTTGACCGAAATCAGTTCCTGATTGGTCGTATGCAATTGCGCACCAGTCACCGCATCGGTTGATGTCGCGCTTACCCCGCCAGCTGCAAGGTTGGTCACCTTCACCGGCTGGTTTGTGGCGCCGGGCCGGGCCAAGGCATAAGACCCCTGTGTATCCCAGTCGCCCGGCAGACGGGCGCGTGTGAAAGCAATGTCCGCAACCGCCGACATCGCCCCAAACTTGAGCGTCTCGATATCCTGATTGGTCGTATGCAGTTGCGCCCCGTTGACGGCATCGGTGGAAGTTGCGCTGATCTCGCCGGCGGTCAGATTGGTCAGCTTGACCGACGCGCCGCCGGCCTGTCCCATGTTATAGGTATTCGCGCCGGACCAAGTGCCGGGCAGCCGGGCCGTTGTGGTTGCAAGATTGGTCTGGACCGAGGCCAGATGCTGGTTCGTCGCGTGAAGCTGCGACCCGTTAACGGCATCGGTCGAGGTGGCGTCGATGCGACCGGCGGCGACATTCTGCACCTGCCGCTCGGCCCCTTGGGCGCCGACCGATACGACATCGCCCGCCGCCACGGTGCCGCCGGCATAAGCATAGGTCACGCCTGCAATCGTCCCTTGCGATACGGAAACCGCGGTCGAAGCGGCCGAACCGTTGCCCAGCACGACCGCGCCATCCAGACTCGGCCCGACAGTCACGTTATTGCCAAGGACAAAGGCATTCCCGGCCTCGATGATGTTGTCGTTGCCGAACGCATAGGACCCGTCACCGCTGACGATATTCGGATCGCCAAGTGCACCCGCATGATTGCCGGCGACCTGATTGCCCGGGCCGATGGCGGTGGACTGTTCGCCGGTGGCGATCGCGTTTGACCCCATCGCGATCGAATCCGTTCCCGCCAGAGATGCCTGTCCGATCGCGATAGAACGGTCTGCCACCAAGGGCACAGTCGCGTCCGTGCCCATTCCGGCGCGCCAGCCAAGGGCGATATTATGGCTGCCGGTTACATAACGGCCGGCACC
>JAUNUO010000105.1:3430-5126 GCA_030538135.1 Paracoccus sp. (in: a-proteobacteria) | reverse complement strand
AATCCCACCATCAGCCAAACGCAGAATATGAGGCAAAACCCGAAAAAATTCGACTGCCGCATCGTCACTCTCCGAACTGAAGACAGCAAAAGCCATTAAGGACCGAATCGGCCCACAAAACAGAAACTAAGGCCCCCTCGGTTAAAAAAAGATAAATCCCGATGCGGGGTACGGCATACCCACGCGCCGGGACAGAAGATAATCCGCAGTATTTTTATAGAACGACGCCTATCGGACCGGGACCGCTGCCCCGGCCACAAGGATCAGCGCGTCGTTTCGGTCAGGCGGCGGCGCACGTAGGCCTGCACCTGTTCGATCATCGGCTTCATATGTTCTTCGTCGTCACGGAAGAAGTGATCGGCCCCCTCGATTTCTTCGTGAGTGATGGTGATGCCCTTCTGCTCGCGCAGTTTGCCGACCAAGGTATGGGTGTCTTTCGGCGGTGCCACGCGGTCAGCCGTGCCGTTGATGATCAACCCCGATGACGGGCACGGCGCCAGAAAGCTGAAATCATACATGTTCGCAGGCGGCGCAACCGAGATGAAGCCCGTGATCTCGGGGCGGCGCATCAGCAATTGCATCCCGATCCACGCGCCAAAGCTGAACCCCGCGACCCAGCAATGTTTCGAATTCGGGTTCATCGCCTGAAGATAATCCAGCGCCGAGGCGGCATCCGACAGTTCACCAATGCCCTGATCGTATTCCCCCTGCGATCGGCCCACGCCGCGGAAATTGAACCGCATTACCGTAAAGCCCATCTTATGAAATGCGTAATGCAGGTTATAGACGACGCGGTTGTTCATCGTCCCGCCGTATTGCGGATGCGGATGCAGGACGATGGCGATCGGGGCGTCGGGCTTGCCCGACTGGGGATGATAGCGACCTTCCAGCCGCCCTTCGGGGCCGGGAAAAATCAGTTCTGGCATGGGAGACCTTTGCGGATGTGGATTTCTTGACGCCTTCGCGCCCGGACTTTATCTGGTGAGCCTGCGGAACAGGTGCAAGAAACTGCCTTGGCGGCATAGCGCAGCACGGCGCAAGGCGTCAAGGAAACGTGCCGGGGGAGGCAGGACATGAAACTTTCCACCAAAGGGCGCTATGCGATCATTGCGCTGGTCGATCTGGCCACCGCCAAGGGCGAGGATCTGACATCGCTGGCCGAGATCGCGAAACGGCAGGATATTTCGCTGCCCTATCTGGAACAGTTGTTCGTCAAGCTGCGCCGCGCCGGGCTGGTGGATTCCGTCCGCGGGCCGGGGGGCGGCTATCGTCTGGCGCGGTCGCCGGAAACGATCCGCGTGGCCGATGTTCTGGGCGCCGTCGATGAAACCGTCAGCGCGCTGCATGTCGGCGCGGGCGCGTCGGGCGGGGTCTCGGGATCGCGGGCGCAGACCCTGTCGAACCGGCTGTGGGAAAGCCTGTCGGCGCATGTCTATGTGTTCCTGCACAACACCACGCTGGCGGATGTGGCGAAAAACCAGATGCTGCCTTGCCCGGCCCTGCCGCTGATGTTGCAGATCGAGGATGAATAACGATTTTTCTTGATAAACCGTACTGTTAGTCCGTGAACCTCGCGCAAAATCTAGTGGCGCATGGCCCTCGGCAGAGCCTCGGCCAGAATGTCCAGTTCCGGCTCTGGCCCGCAGGATACGCGGATGCAGCGGTCCAGCGGCGGCACGCCCGGCATGCGGATGAA
>JAUNUO010000105.1:0-3330 GCA_030538135.1 Paracoccus sp. (in: a-proteobacteria) | reverse complement strand
CCCGTCACATGATAGTTGAAGGTCGGATAGGCCCCGTCCGAGGTCACCACCGCATCCCCCGGCGCCACGATCAGCCGCACCAGATTGCCCAGAAGCCCGTCGATCCCCTCGCCCACGGTCAGATGCGCAGGCGTCACGCCGCAATGCGCGGCCAGCGCGGCCCTGAGATCGAACAGATCGGGATCGCCGTATTTCCAGCTTTCGCCCGCCGCCTGCGCCATCGCCGCGACGGCGCGCGGGCTGGGACCAAAGCCGTTCTCGTTCGCACCCAGACGGGCGCGGAAGGGACGGCCGGACCGACGTTCCAGCGTTTCCGGCCCGGTAAAGGGCACCGTGGCCGGCAAACTGTCAGGAATTGGCGCAAAACGCATGAATTACCCCCGCCCAACCAAGAACATGTTCGTCGCCATGACCGTCATCGACAACACATTGCTGCCAGCGGGCAGCCCCGCCATATGCATAACGGCGCGTGCGGCCTCGTCCACGGGCATCATCGGCTCGGGGTTGTCCTGCCCCGCCGCGATTCCGGCCAGAAGCTCGGTCGCGGCATTGCCGATGTCGATCTGCCCGGCGGCGATGCCAAACGCCCGCCCGTCCAGCGCCAGTTGCCGCGTCATCCCGGTCAGCGCATGTTTCGCTACTGTATAGGCCAGCGCGCGCGGGCGCGGTGCCTGCGCGCTGACCGATCCGTTGACGATGATGCGCCCGCCCTGCGGCTCCTGCGCCCGCATCCGGGCAAAGGCAGCACGGCAGGCGTAAAACATGCCGTCCAGATTGACCGACATGGCAATGCGCCATTCGTCATCGGTGATCCCGTCGATGGTGTCGGCGCGGGGAAACGCCCCCGCATTGGCGAACAGCACATCGACCCGGCCCCATCCGCCCACCACCGCGTCAAAGGCCGCCTCGACCGCCGCGCTGTCGGTCACGTCGCAGGCAATGGCGTGCGCACCCTCGGGCGCGATTGCCCGCCGCGACAGACCGGCAACCTGCCAGCCCTGCGCCACGGCCATCGCGGCCACCGCCGCACCGATGCCGGCCGAGGCCCCCGTTACCACCATGACCGGCATCAATACGCCTTGAAGGTCATCGTGGTCAGCGTCCGGCTGATGCCGGGAATGTCGAACAGCCGATCCGTCAGAAAACGGCCAACGTCCTCGTCCTCGGGGACATAGACCTTGGCCAGCAGGTCGTAATCGCCCGAGGTGGAATAAAGCTCGCTTACCACCTCGCGGTCATAGATGGCATCGGCGACCTCGTAGGTCTTGCCGGGGTCGCAACGGAATTGCACGAATACGGGTCGCATCGGGGTCTCCTTTTGCGGCGATGTTAGGCGGTGGCGGGGGGCGGGGTCCAGTCCCCGCGCAGCAGCCCCGCCCAGAACCGGCGCATCAGCAAAACGGCCGCAACGCTCAGCCCGACGCAGAGGCCAAGCCACAGCCCGCCCGGCCCCATCCCGACCACAAATGCCAGCACATAGGCAACGGGCATCCCGACCACCCAATAGCTGAAGGCCGCGATCCACATCGGCACCCGCGTATCCTGCACCCCGCGCAGACAGCCAAGCGCGACCACCTGCATCGCGTCGGTCAACTGAAACAGCGCCGCATACATCAGCAGCCCGGCCCCCAACCCGACGATCAACGGCGTCTGCGGATCGGTCGGGTCCAGAAACAGCCGCACCATCGGCTGCGCGAACAGCAGATAGATCGAGATCGCCACCACGGCAAATATCAACGACAGCGCGGTCACCGTGACCACCGCATCACGCATCCAGTCACCATCGCCGCGCCCGCGCGCCTGACCGACCCGCACCGTGGCCGCATTCGACAGCCCCAGATGCGCCATGAAGGTGATCGAGGTGATCTGCAAAGCGATACCATGCGCGGCAAGTTCCTGCGTGCCGATCCAGCCCATCATGATGTTCGAGGCCACGAACAACCCGCCCTCGGCCAGCATGGTCAGGCCGATTGGCAGACCGATCCGCGCCACCTGCATCATCGCTGGCCAGTCAAGCCGCCAGAACCGCTGAAACAGGTGATACTTCCGCGCCAGAGGCAGCCAAGCCGCATAGGCGATCAGCCCCAGAAGCTGCGTCACCTGCACGATCAGCGTGGCGATGGCAGCACCGCGCACGCCCAATTCGGGCGCGCCCCAGTTGCCAAAGATCAATATCCAGTTCAGCGCAAGGTTGGCTGGCAACCCGATCAGCGTCACCCACATGACGATCTGCGCCCGCTCCATCGCGGCCAGATAGGACGACAGAACCACCTGCCACAACAGCACGGCCAGCCCCCAGCCGGCGATCCGCAGATAATCCTGCGCCAGGGACGAAATCTCGGGCGTCTGCCCCAGCGCCAGCAGCACCGGCTGCGCCCACCACATCAAGGGCATCGCCAGCAGCCCGAACCCCGCAGACAGCCACAGGGCCATGCGCGTGCCGCGCCGCACCTCGGTTTCAAGCCCTGCGGCAATGTCCGAGGCGATAACCCCCATCAGCCCGATACCAAAGCCCATACCCAGAAACATCAGGATATGGATGACCGATGTGGCAATCACCAGCGCCGCCAGCGGCGTCACCCCATACCAGCCGATCATTACCGTATCGCCGACGCCGATCGCCATGCGCGCCAGATGGCTGGCGATCAGGGGCAGCCCCAACGCCAGTGTCGCGGTCAGATGCGGGCGATAGCGTGCGATCTCCATCCTGCCGCCATAGCCGCACGGGGGGATAACGGCAATGCTTCCTGTTTGCCCAAATACGCCCCTTCGGGCGATCCCGCGCCGCTCGCGCAAGGCCGGTTCAGCGCACGATCACCTCAAGCGGATCGTAAAGCGCCGCCGCATCGCCCCAGACCGCCGCGGCCAGCCTGTCGGGCTTGTGGCGCAGCCCGGCCAGTTCGGCCCGCGTGACCCAGCACAGCCGGTTCACCACCCCCGCCGGGTCGATCAGCCGTTCATTCCCGCCGGTCAGCGTCGCGCGAAAGATCACGTCCACCTGATGATAGCCGCTGGCCGGGTCGTGAAATTCGTTCACCAGCGCCGGCGCGCCGACCTCGATCTCATATCCGGTTTCCTCGGATACTTCGCGGATCAGATTGTCGGGCAGCGAGGCCCCCGGCTCCACCCCGCCGCCGGGCAGCCCCCACAGATCGGATTGCGCGCCGGGATAGGCGTTGACCAGCAAAAGCCGCCCCTCCCGCAGAATCGCCGCGCGCACCGCCAGCCTTAGCCGGGCCAGTCTCACCGCGCGATCCGGTTGACGTGACCCATCTTGCGGCCGGGCCGGGCCTCGCCCTTGCCATAAAGATGCATCTGCACCCCCGGCTG
>JAUNUO010000104.1:5313-9604 GCA_030538135.1 Paracoccus sp. (in: a-proteobacteria) | reverse complement strand
TGTAAACGCGGTGGCCAAAGCCCATCAGGCGGAACGGATCGTCCTTGTCCTTGGCACGGGCGATATATTCGGGAATACGGTCCACGGTCCCGATTTCCTGCAACATTTCCAGACAGGCCTGGTTGGCGCCGCCATGGGCCGGACCCCACAGGCAGGCGATGCCGGCGGCGATACAGGCGAACGGGTTGGCGCCCGACGACCCGGCCAGACGCACCGTCGAGGTCGAGGCGTTCTGTTCGTGATCCGCATGCAGGGTGAAGATACGGTCCATCGCGCGGGCCAGCGCCGGGTCCACATGATAAGGCTCGGCCGGAACCGAGAAACACATGTGCAGGAAATTGCTGGCGTAATCGAGTTCATTCTTGGGATAAACGAAAGGCTGACCGATCGAATACTTATAGGCCATCGCCGCGATCGTCGGCACCTTGGCGATCAGCCGCATCGAGGCAATCTCGCGCTGAACCGGGTCGCTGATGTCGGTGCTGTCGTGATAAAAGGCCGACATCGCGCCGACCACGCCGACCATGGTCGCCATCGGGTGGCTGTCGCGCCGGAACCCGCGGAAGAAATAGTGCATCTGCTCGTGCACCATGGTGTGGCGGGTGATGCGGGTTTCGAAATCCTCCATCTGCGCGCGATTGGGCAGTTCGCCGTTCAGCAGCAGATAGCAGACTTCCAGATAGTGCGATTTCTCGGCCAGTTGTTCGATCGGATAGCCGCGATACCAAAGCTCGCCCTTGTCGCCGTCGATATAGGTGATGGTCGAATCACAGCTTGCCGTCGAGGTAAAGCCGGGGTCATAGGTAAACACATCCGCCTGTCCATACAGCTTGCGAATGTCCAGAACATCCGGGCCGGCGGTCGGGCGCAGGCGCGGCAATTCGTATTCGTTACCCTCAATAGTCAACTTGGCGGGTGCCAGATCTGCCATGTTTCGACGTCCTCTCTGCTTGGGGCAGCCGGATCGCGGATGCGGTGGCTGCGAATATAAGGGGCCATGTCAGGCCCGGTCGAACTGGTCCTGCAACCGGGCCACGGTTTCATCGCGGCCAAGCGCCATCATCATATCGAACACGCTGGGGGTCGAGGTCCGTCCTGCCAAGGCAGCCCGCAACGGGGCGGCAATCTTGCCAAGCCCCATCCCGTTTTCCTCGGCCAGAGCTTTTGCGGCCTCCTCCAGATCGCTTCTGGTCCACCTATCATTCTGCACTGCGGCAGTCAATAATTTCAGCATACCACGGGATACCGAATCCAGCGCTTTTTCCGCCTTCTCGTCACAGGCGACCGGACGTTCGATCAGGGCGAAATGTGCCTGATCCAGCAGCGCGGGCAAGGTGCGCGCCTTTTCCTTCAGCACCGGCAGCGCCGCCGCGATGCGCGCGCGCTGCACATCGTTCAGTGCAGGACGACCGGTTTCGGCGATGAAATCGTCCAGCGCGGCCATCAGCGCGGCATCGTCCATGCGGCCGATATGCCAGCCGCTGACATGTTCCAGCTTCTTGAAATCCAGCCGTGCGGGCGCGCGCCCGATGCCGGGCAGATCGAACCAGTCGCGGGCCTGTTCATCGGTGAACAACTCGTCATCGCCATGGCTCCATCCCAAACGCGCCAGATAGTTTCGCATGGCTTCAGGGGGATAGCCAAGGGCCGCGAATTCATGCAGCCCCACCGCGCCGTGCCGTTTCGACAGCTTCTTGCCGTCCTCGCCGTGGATCAACGGAATATGGGCGTAAACCGGGCGCGGCCATCCCATCGCGTCGATGATCTGCACCTGCCGGAAGGTGTTTGTCAGGTGGTCATCGCCGCGGATCACATGCGTCACGCCCATGTCGTGATCGTCCACCACCACCGCCAGCATATAGGTCGGCGTGCCGTCGCTGCGCAGCAGGATCATGTCGTCAAGTTGTTGATTCCCAACGGTGACATCCCCCTGAACCGAGTCATCTATCACCGTCTGGCCATCGCGCGGGGCGCGCAGGCGGATCGCGTGGGGCGCGTCGGGGTGGCCTGCCGGGTCGGCGTCGCGCCACGGGCTGAGAAACGGGCGGTTCGGGTTTTCCTCGCGCCAGACGGCGATTTCCTCGGGCGTCGAGAAACATTTGTAGCCCGTGCCATCGGCCAGCATCGCCCGCGCCACCTCGGCATGGCGATCCTTGCGGGCGAACTGGCTGAACGGTTCGTCGTCCCAATCCAGACCCAGCCAGCGCAGGCCGGTCAGAATCGCCTCGGTCGCCTCGGGGGTGGATCGGGCACGGTCGGTATCCTCGATCCGCAGCAAGAACTTCCCGCCCTTTCCTCGCGCGTAAAGCCAGTTGAACAGCGCCGTTCGCGCGCCGCCGATATGCAGGTATCCCGTGGGCGACGGAGCAAAGCGGGTCACGACGGGGGAATCGGTCATGGGCGGCCTTTCAGGCGGAAAATCGGTCGTTTGAAAAGGGCGCGTTAACTCTTTGGAAAGAGTCGCCGTGCCATCCTTGGGCCGAACAGATAAAGACACGCCGCCGAAAGGACAAGAATGGCCACCGCCCTGGCCGATCCGCCTGCCCCGCTGCAAACTCGCGCCAACAGGCTGCGGGCGGCCCTTGCGCAGCAGGTGCGGGTGCCCGAACGCCGTCCGGCGACGCATGATCCGCGCCCTGCCGCAACGATCCGCGCGGGCCTGTTGCCCTGGGTGCCGGTGTTGCTGTCGGTGGGCATCGCCATCTGGCTGACCCGCCCGGTGCAGCATCCGGGCCTGTGGGCGCTGATCGCGCTGGCGGGTTTCGGCGGGGCGGTGGCGGCATGGCGGGCACCGCATTGGGCGGAATCCGGGCGCATCGGCTGGACGGCGGCGGAATGGATGCGCAACGGTGGGCTGGCGCTGGCGCTGATCGCGGGCGGGCTTGGCCTGTCCGGGTTGCGGGCGCATCTGACCGCAGCGCCGGTGCTGGAATTTCGCTATTACGGCCCGGTCGAGGGGCGGGTGGTGATGGTGGACCGGTCCGGCCGCGACCGGATGCGGCTGACGCTGGATCAGGTGGTGCTGCGCAACATGGCGCCCCTGCGCACGCCCGAAAAGGTTCGGTTGTCGCTGATGGATCAGGCCGCCGAAAACCTGCCCGCGCCGGGTCAAAGGGTGATGCTGACCGGCCATCTTGGGCCGCCCCCCGGCCCGGCCAGCCCCTACAGTTTCGATTTCCGGCTGATGGCATGGTTCGAACGCATCGGCGCGGTGGGTTACGCGCGCGCGCCGGTGATGACTGTAGCCCCGCCCGAGGGCGGGATCTGGGCCATGCACCGGGTGCGGATGGATCTGTCGCAGGCGATGCAGGACGGGATCGGCGGTCAGGCGGGCGCCGTGGCGGCCGCATTGATGACTGGCGATCGCTCAGGCATCCACGAGGCCACGAACGAGATCATGCGCGCCTCGAACCTCTATCACATTATTTCCATTTCCGGCCTGCACATGGGGATGCTGGCCGGGTTCGTCTATGCCGCGATGCGGATACCTTTGGCCGCGGCGGCGGGGGCCGGGCTGCGGACGCGCTGGCCGGGGCACAAGATCGCGGCACTTGCGGCGTTGATCGCCTCGGCCATCTATCTGTGGCTGTCGGGCGGCGGCGTGGCGACGGAACGGTCGTTCCTGATGGTGGCGGTGATGCTTGTGGCGATTCTGGCCGACCGAAGGGCGATCTCGCTGCGCACGATCGCGGTGTCGGCCATACTGATCCTGATCTACAGCCCCGAATCGGTCGCCTCACCGGGCTTCCAGATGAGCTTTGGTGCCACCCTCGGCCTGATCCTGATGGCGGGGCCGTGGGCGCGCCTTGCCAGACGTCTGCCGCCCGTCACGCGCGCGCCGCTGATGCTGCTGGCGACATCGCTGGTGGCCAGCATTGTCACCTCGCCCATGGCGGCGGCGCATTTCAACCGCATGGCGCATTACGGGCTGGTCGCCAACCTGCTGGCGGTGCCGGTGATGGGCACGCTGGTCATGCCCGCCGGGGTCATTGCCGCCTTGCTGGCGCCGCTGGGTCTGGCAGGTCCGGCGCTGTGGGTGATGGGCGTGGGCACCGAATGGATGCTGATGGTTGCCGGTTACGTCGCGGGCCTGCGCGGTGCGGTCACCGGGCTGCCGCTACCGCCGTTCTGGGTGATGCCGGTGATGTGCCTTGGCGGTTGTCTGTCGGTGCTGTCCTGGCGGCGCGGGCAGATGAGGCGGCGCGGGCTGCCGGTGGCGGGCGTCGCGGCGGGTGTCGTTCTGGTCGTCGCCGGAACGATCGGCTGGACCATGGTGCAGCGCCCGTTGCTG
>JAUNUO010000104.1:3715-5213 GCA_030538135.1 Paracoccus sp. (in: a-proteobacteria) | reverse complement strand
CTGCTGATCCATCAGGGCAGCCTGCGGCGCAGCGGCGCAGTGGCGATCGACCTTGACGCCGACGGTGCGCCGGTCATCACCACCGCCGCGCAGACCGGCGGGCGATACCCTTGGGCGCGATGAAGCCCTGCCCCTCCGGCATCGCGGGAATAAGCCTCCGGCGGGGATATTTGGGGACCAGAGATGCCCGTTACGCCAGTTCGGCAAAGACCTTGGTCAGCGCCTGTTCCAGCTTGTCGAACATCTCGTCCATCTGATCCTCGGTCAGGATGAAGGGCGGGCACAGCACGACGGACTGACCCAGCGGGCGACAGATCAGCCCCATGTCGGTGCAGGTGTTGGCGATGCGTTCGCTGACCGACAGATTCGCCTCGAACGGCGTTTTCGTGGCCTTGTCCCGCACCGCTTCAAGCGCCCACATGAACCCGATGCCGCGCAATTCACCGATGTTTTCGTGCCGTTCCATGATGGCGCGCAGACCGGCTTCCATCCGGGGGGCCAGACGTTTCACGTTATCGGCCAGCCCCTCGTTCATCACCACGTCGATGGCCTTGAGCGCGATGGCGCAGCCGACCGGATGGCCAGAGGCGGTAAAGCCATGGGGAAATTCCTCGATCTTCTGAACGGCGACATCCATGCGGTCGGACAGTTCCGGTCCCAAAATCACCGCGCCCATCGGAAACAGCCCGGCGGTCAGGTTCTTGGACGAAATGATCGCATCCGGCACGAAATCATAGGTCACGCAGCCCCAGGTGTTGCCGGTGCGGCCAAAGCCGCAGATCACCTCGTCGGAAATCATCGGGATGCCGTATTTGCGCAAAACCGGCTGGATCGCCTGAAAATAGCCCTTCGACGGCGGAATCACCCCGCCCGCGCCCATCACCGGCTCGGCAAAGAAACCGGCGATGGTGTCGGCGCCTTCGCGGGCGATGACCTGTTCCAACTCATCCGCCAACCGCTGCGTGAACTGTTCTTCGGTCTCACCCTCGCGCCCTTCGCGCCAGTAATGCGGGCACGTCAGGTGGATGAACCCTTCCATCGGCAGGCCGAAGACTTCGTTATAGGGCTTGCCGGTCATGCTGGCCGAAACCGCGGTGACACCGTGATAGGCGTTCCAGCGGGTCAGGATTTTGCGGCGTTTCGGGTTGCCTTCGGACGCGTGCAGGAACCACAGCATTTTCACCATGGTATCGTTGGCCTCGGAACCCGAGTTGGTGTAAAACACCTTGCCGCGTTCAAAGGGCGACACTTCGATCAGCTTTTCGGACAACATCACCGTCTGATCGGACATGCGGCCGAAAAAGGCGTGATAGCCGGGAAAACGGTCGTATTGCGCCTTGGCCGCATCGGCCAGACCCTTGTGATCGAATCCGGCCACCATGTTCCACAGGCCGGAATTGGCATCCAGATAGCGTTTTCCATTGGTATCAATGATATACGGACCCTCGCCATGCGTGACCACCACCGTGCCGCGCTGATGGACGCTGGGCAGGTCGGT